>NZ_QWKG01000039.1 GCF_009911595.1 Colidextribacter sp. OB.20 | reverse complement strand
TTCTGGACTTTTCTTTCTTATCTTTTCTTCTCTTGCTTTTTGTCTCTTTTTTCTCCTTTTCTACTATTGATTGCCATATCAAAAGGAGGATATCCTATGAAGCATAAAATCGGCTTTTTGAATGAGATTCAAGGCGATGCCGACAATATTACCCAGCCCAAGGAGGAGACCTCGGCTTTTGCGCCGAGGAAATCCTTGGTACAGGTCTATTTTCCCAAGCGGGGGATGAATCTATCCTACTACAACGACCAGTTCGACCTCCAGGTGGGAGATACCGTCTATGTGGACGGCAAGCTGGAGGGCCTGCGGGGGCGTGTGACCGCTGTGAACTACAGCTTCAAAATCAAGCTCTCCGATTACAAGCGGGTAATCGCCCTGGCGGACACCCACATCTCCGGAGAACTCCGCATGGCCGGCTCCCACCTGGTGGCCTTTGATCCCCAAACGATCCCCTACGAGAAAATTATCACCTGGTTCAAGGCCCCGGACAAAGAGGACGACGTTTACGTGTCCGGCAGCGATGACCACGGCTTCCGGTTGGATGACCTCAGCGGGATGAAGGTCACCGGCGCCATTGCGGAGCGTGGACACGACTACTATACAGAGAACCGGGTGGTCTACCTCTGCATAGACCACGGCCATGGGCGGGGAATCGCGGAGGGCACTTCCCCTTACGAGATCGAGTTTGATTACGGCGGCGGAGAGATCAAAAATCTCACCTGCAGCTGCTACTGCGGCTACCCCTGCAAGCACGCTTTCGCCGCCATGCTCCAGCTGCGGGAGACGCTGAAGCTGCTGAAGGAGCAGGACGGCTTTGATTGGACTGAGGGCGGCTATGTTGCGGCGATCAGCCAAGGCGCCTTTTTCTCCTTTGCAGTGGATGGAAAAACAACCGGCAGTTTTGTGCTTCCGTAATGTCGATGTACACCGCAAAGATTGCATCGCCATATCCAATGAATAAGGGCGGCAGGCCTACGTGACAGCCCGCCGCCCGAAAATTTTTTGAAACCCGTCTGTGGTATTTCTGTGGTCAAAAGAAAAATCACCCCAGCTTTCACTGAGGTGATTTTCTATTTGGTGGACCTGAAGGGGATCGAACCCTCGAACCTCACGGATGCGAACCGTGCGCTCTCCCAGCTGAGCTACAGGCCCAGATATCAAACATCTACCTTGTATCTAGACAGCTTCTTTATTATATCAGGTTTTTCTAAAATGTAAAGAGTCTTTTTTAGAATCTTCGTTATGGGCGGCTGTTTTATATTTTACTACTAAAGTTGTGTTTTTTGGGATTTTCATTTTTGTGAAAAATATGTACAATAACTATAGCGATACCCAATCATTTTTTAGGAGGTTTTTACGATGAAAAGAAAGCTTGCTTTTGCGCTTGCACTTGTCTTGACATTTGGGCTCCTGGCTGGCTGTGGAAACAAGAACCAGGGGAACCAAAGCAATCAGGGGGCTCAGAGCAATCCCGGCTCCGCCAGCGGCAGCCAGAAGCCCTCCACCCCCTCCGGAAGCGACACTCTGGTGGTCTACACCGCCCGGAGCGAGAGTCTGAACAACGCGGTCATCGAGAACTTTGAGGCCGACACCGGCATCCACGTGGAGGTGGTCACCGGCGGTACTGGCGAGATTCTGAAGCGTGTCCAGTCTGAGGCGGCCAATCCCCAGGGCGACATCTGCTGGGCGGCCGACGGCCCTCAGCTCCGGGGCTATGTGGACTACTTTGAGAAGTACGTCTCCCCGGAGGACGCCAATATGATGGACGGCTACAAGAACACCAGCGGCTACTCCGCCCCCGCCTTCTGCGATCCCCCTGTGTTTATCGTAAACAACGACCTGGCCGCCGGCATCGAGGTCAATGGCTTTGAGGACCTGCTCAACCCCGCCCTGAAGGGCAAGATCGCCGCCGGCGACCCTGTCAACTCCAGCTCCGCGTTCAACTGCCTGGTGGCCGGCCTCTACGCCATGGGTAATGGCGACCCCATGTCCGACGCGGCCTGGGAGTGGGCCAAGGGCTTCATCGCCAACCTGGACGGCGTCAGCCTGAGCAGCTCCTCTCAGGTCTACCGCGGCGTGGCCGAGGGCGAGTACGTAGTGGGTCTGACCTGGGAGGACCCCGCCGCCGCCTATGTCCGTGACGGCGTCAACGTCCGGGTGGTATTCCCCGAGGAGGGCACCTTCATGTCCGGCCAGTGCGTGTCCATTATCAAGGGCGCCCCCAACATGGAGAACGCCAAGAAGTTTGTGGACTACATGCTGGGCGAGACCTGCCAGAGCTATGTAGGCCAGAACACCACTGTGCGTCCCCTGAACGGCAGCGCGACCCTCAGCGACACCCTGACCCCCTGGGCCGACATCAAGGAGCTGGACTCCTACGACGGCGCGTGGGTGGCCGACAACAAGGCCCAGATCACTGAGCGCTACACCGAGTATCTGGTAGACGCGGGTTAACCAGAGGTACAAGTTCCAATCAAAACACGCGACAAGTGGGCCTGCGGTCTTGATCGCAGGCCCCTTGTGCAAAGCCACAAGGAAGGATGAGAGAGCATGGGCGCGACGATCTCCATTGAAAACGCAGTCAAACGATTTGGAAACGACACCATCATCAACGGATTGGACCTGGATATCCGGCCGGGAGAGTTTTTTACCCTCCTGGGCCCCTCAGGCTGCGGCAAGACGACCCTGCTGCGGATGATCATCGGCTTCAACACCATCGAGGGGGGCACCTTTAAGATCAACAACCAGGTCATCAACGACATCCCCACCAACAAACGGAACATCGGCATGGTCTTTCAGAACTATGCCGTGTTCCCCCACATGTCCGTCTTTGACAACGTGGCCTTCGGCCTGAAAAACCGGAAGCTGCCCAAGCAGGAAATTCAGAAAAAGGTTGACGACATCCTGAAGGTAGTCAAGATCGACCATCTGAAGGACCGGATGCCCGCCAAGCTCTCGGGCGGACAGCAGCAGCGGGTGGCGCTGGCCCGGGCCATCGTCATCGAGCCCCAGGTGCTGCTCATGGACGAGCCCTTGTCCAATCTGGATGCCAAGCTGCGGGTGGAGATGCGCAACGCCATCCGCCGCATCCAGCAGCAGATCGGCATTACCACCATCTATGTCACCCACGACCAGGAGGAGGCCCTGGCGGTGTCCGACCGGCTGGCGGTGATGAACAACGGGGTCATCCAGCAGATCGACACCCCCTCCCGGGTGTATCAGCGCCCGTCAAACCAGTTTGTCTCCAACTTTATCGGCCTGTCCAACTTCCTCCCCGCCAGGGTGAAGCAAACCGGGGGCGAGGCGGTGCTGTGCTTCGGGGAGGACGGCGGCTATCAGGCGGCCATCCCCTTCCTGGACCCCTCCACGGCCGACGGACAGGAGGTTCTGGCGGCGGTCCGGCCCGAGGAATTTATCATGGAGACGGGCACGGACACGGGCATCCCCGCCACCATCCAGAGCAGCGTCTTTCTGGGCACCGCCACCCACTACTTCCTCACCCTGCCCAGCGGCAAGGAGGTGGAGGTAATTCAGCACTCCGACGAGCTGTGGGAGATCATCCCAGACGGAACTCAGGTGCGGCTCACGGTGAAGGAGAAGAAGATCAACGTCTTTACCGCAGACGGCAGCACCCCCCTGGTCATTCGGGAGGAATTGCGATGAGATACGCCGGAGAAAAAAAGTTTAACCTTTGGACGGTGCTTACCCTCCTCCTGCTGGCGGCCTTCCTGCTGTTTGTCATCTTCCCCATCGGGATGCTGATTGTGAAGAGCCTGCTCACGGGAGACGGGATCGACCTGAGCTATTTCGTAAAATTCTTCACCAAAAAGTACTACTGGAGCGCCCTGGTAAACAGCTTTCAGGTGACGGTGATTTCCACCCTGGTGTCCTGCCTCATCGGCGTGCCCATGGCCTACCTGCTGCGGAGCGTCAAGATCCCTGGCTCCGAGCTGCTCAACATCCTCATCGTCATCTCCTATCTCTCTCCCCCCTTTATCGGGGCCTACGCCTGGATTCAGCTGCTGGGCCGCAACGGCTTTATCACCCGGATCATCAACGCCCTGCTGGGCATCAAGTTCCGGGGCATCTACGGCTTCGCCGGCATTATCCTGGTGTTCTCCCTCCAGTCCTTCCCGCTGATCTACATGTATGTGTCTGGGGCCATGAAGAACCTGGACAACTCCCTGAACGAGGCGGCGGAGAGTTTGGGCTGCAACGCCTTTCAGCGGGTGACCAAGGTCATCTTCCCTCTGGTGATGCCTTCCCTGCTGGCGGGGATGCTGCTGGTGTTCATGCGGGTGTTCTCCGACTTCGGCACCCCCATGATTATGGGCGAGGGCTACCGCACCTTCCCCCAGATGCTGTACACCCAGTTCATGGGCGAGGTGGGCACCAACGACGGCTTCGCCGCCACCATGTGCATCATCGTCATCATCATCGCCCTGATGTTCTTCTTTATCCAGAAGTTCCTGGGTCGGCGGTTCACCTATTCCATGACCGCCCTCAAGCCCATGGAGGCCCAGAAGGCCTCCGGCTGGCGAAAGATAACCGCCTATCTGGTGGTCTACCTGGTGACCTTTGTGGCCGCCCTGCCCCAGATTACCGTTATTGTCACCTCCTTCATCGGCACCATCAACGGCTCTCTGTTCACCGGGGAATTTACCCTGGACAACTACCGGAGCATCTTCTCCAAGGGGAACCTGATGGCTATCAAAAACACCTACCTGTTCGGCCTGGAGGCTATTGTGGTGGTGGTGGTCTGCGGCATTCTCATCTCCTACCTGAGCGTGCGCAAGCGCAGCACTCTCACCGGCGTCCTGGACGTGCTGACTATGTTCCCCTACATTATCCCCGGCTCCGTCTTAGGCATCTCCTTCATCTACGCCTTCAACGGCGCCCCCTTCTTCCTGGGCGGCACCGCCCTGGTGATGATTATCTCCCTGTCCATCCGCCGTATGCCATATACCATCCGCTCCAGCACGGCCATCATCGGACAGATCAGCCCCAGCATAGAGGAGGCCTCCATCAGCCTGGGCGCGTCCCAGGTAAAGACCTTCCTCCGGGTCACCGTCCCCATGATGCTGCCCGGCGTGCTCTCCGGGGCCATCATGAGCTGGATCACCCTCATCAGCGAGCTGAGCTCCTCGGTGATCCTCCACAACAGCAGCACCAAGACCCTGACGGTAGCTATCTACTCCGAGGTCATCCGGAGCAACTTCGGCAACGCCGCCGCCTACTCCACCATCCTGACCCTCACCTCCATCATCTCCCTGCTGATCTTCTTCAAGGTCTCGGGGGGCAAGGATGTCAGCGTGTAGCCGGCAGGAGATCACCCCTCAGAGAGGACCGTCCGTCCGGGCGGCCCTCTCTGTTTCCCGGCCCGGAAACCCTTTGCCAAACGGCCGGAACTGTGATAAACTGAGAGCATCAGCCAAATCAGGAGGGATGGGGATGGCACGGCTCAAATTTCAGGATCAGCTGCGCAGATCCTTCCTCTGCTACACCGCTTTTCTTGTCACTGTAATTCTGCTGCTCTATCTGGGGGGCTTCCTGCTGAACTTCTCCTCGGTGGTGGTGCGGGCCAACCGGAACAGCAACGCCATCCTGTCTCAGGCCCTGTCCGACCAGTATGACGCCTGTGAGTCGGAGATGGACTCCCTGGTCCGGCTGCCCGCCCTCCGCAGCGCCCTGGCCGGGGACGGCTCCAGCGGCCTGGCCGCCGCCAGCGAGGCCCTCTACCGCTTCGCCAACGCCCAGACCTTCCGCCCCTACTTCTGCCTCATCGACCGGGAGGGGCAGATTGTCTGCTCCAGCTTCAACCAGCGCAACCAGACCATCTTTGCCGACTCCCCCTTCCTCCGCAGCGCAGCCTCCCGGCTGGACAAGTCGCCGGACCAGCTGCTGTGCTTTGTGTGCGCCGCGCCCCTCACCGGCGATCAGGCGTGCTGCTACTCCTTCTGCCGCACGGTGCCCGGAGCAGATGGGGAGACGGCGGGCTATCTCTTCTTCAACCTGCGCAGCGAGAGCTTCTCCAGCTACATTCGGGGCCTGTCTCAGGATGTCCTCATCACCGACGCCTATGACAACATCATCTACACCACCCTGGACCTGAAGTCCGACCCCGCCGACAAGCTGCCCTCGGGCAAATATGTCCTGAACGCGGACCGGGAGGGCATCTATTTGCCGGACGGGAACTACTATTACATCTGCCCCCAGACCGTCACCCCTCAGAAGCTCCAGGTCTATACCCTGACCTCCCTGGAGTTCCAGGTCAGGGCCCTGGGGTTCAGCCTGTTTCTCTTCTCCCTTCTCTTTGTCCTCCTGTTTGTCCTCATCGTCATCCTGACCCGGGTCTTCTCCCGGCGCAACGCCCGGGAGATCGGCGAGCTGACAAGGGCGGTGGCCGCTCTGCACCACGACGACATGGGCTATGAGCTCTCCTCCCAGTGCTCGGAGGAGTCTCAGGAGCTCTACAGCCAGTTCAAGCAGCTGGTACGCAACAACAACCAGCTGTTAGACCGCCGCCGGCAGATGGAGGTCCGGCAGCTGGAGGAGCAGTTCAACCCCCACTTTGTTTTCAACGTGATGGAAACGGTACGGTATCAGATCGGGGAGGATCCGGAGACCGCCTCTGAGATGCTCCTGTCCTTCGCCAATCTCATGCGGTACAGCATCAACTACGGCCACACCAAGGTATCCCTGGAGACCGACGTGGAGTATGTCAACGACTATCTCCTGCTCCAGAAGATCCGGTACAACAACGCCCTGCGCTTCGAGCTGAGTATCCCAGACGAGCTGCTGGACTGCCAGGTGCCCAAGCTGCTCCTCCAGCCTATCATCGAGAACAGCATCAGGCACGGCTTTGTCCAGGGCCAGACGCTGGACATCCGGGTGGCGGCGGAGCGCCTGGGGGACGACCTGCGCTTCACCGTCCGGGACAACGGGGCGGGCATCTCCCCCGGGCGGCTGGATGCCATCCGGGAGAGCTTTACCCTGGAGCTGGACAGCGGCATTGTGAAGCACATCGGCCTATACAATATCCAGAAGGTGACCTCCCTGCTCTACGGACCCCGGTACGGCCTGACCATCGACAGCGCCCCCGGGCAGGGCACCTGCGTCACCCTGACCATGCCTTACGAAATGGAGGACTGAAGCATGCTCAAGGTCTTACTGGTGGAGGATGAGGATCTGATCCGCCGGGGACTTCGCTTTCAAATGGACTGGACCGCCGCGGGGTGCGTCGTGGCTGATGAGGCCGCCAGCGGCCGGGAGGGGCTGGAGAAAATCCGCCTGCTCCACCCGGACGTGGTGGTCACCGACGTGCGGATGCCCGATATGGACGGGCTGGAGATGCTCCGGCAGGGGCTGGAGCTGTGCTCCTTCGACGCCATCGTGGTCTCAGGCTACAGCGAGTTTGACTACGCCCAGCAGGCCATCCGGCTGGGGGTGGTGGAGTACCTGCTCAAGCCGGTGGACTTTCACGATCTTCGGGGGTGCATCCAGAAGATCGTGGCCCGGCGGCAGCAGCGCCAGCAGGAGAGTCAGGGGCAGCCCTCCCCTCCCCTGGTCCCGGACATCGACCCCGCCGCCCTCACCAACCGCTACGCCGCCCGGATGCTGCAATACATTCAGGAGCACTACGCCGAGCGCATCTCCCTCACCGACCTGAGCCAGGAGCTGAACATCTCCTGCACCCACCTGAACGCCAAATTCAAGGCCGAGGTGGGCTACACCTTCCACGACTTCCTCAACCACTACCGGATCACCCGGGCGGTGGAGCTGCAGAAGCAGGGGAGCTGGAAGCTCTATGAGATCGCCGAGATGGTGGGCTTTTCCGACTACAAATACTTCAACAAGGTCTATAAAAAATATGTGGGCTATCCCCCCAACAAGAGCCTGTCTTAGGCATGAAAAACCGCCGAACGCCCGCAGGCGTCCGGCGGCTGCTTCCGCAGTCAATAGACTCGGCTCCTTCGTTCCTCCCAGACCTGAAATGCCCTCCAGGCGATCCAGGCGCACAGGGAGCCGATAACCGCCCCCACCAGCACGTCGGAGGGGTAATGCACCCCCACATACAGCCGGGACAGCCCCATCAGCACCGCCATCACCACTGCAATGACCTGGTCCCGCTTCAGGGGCAGAGTCCGCGCCCAGGCCATGGCCGCGGCGAAGGCGGCGCAGGTGTGACCCGAGGGGAAGGAGTTAGGGTCCTTCTCCGTCACCAGCGGCTCAATGGGCCAGAGCAGCCAGGGCCGGGCCCGCTCCACCAGGGGCTTGATGGTGACGTTGGTCACCAGCAGCCCCAGAATCATGGCAAAAAGAGCCAGCAGCCCCGCCCTCCGGGTGGGTTTATAAATCAGCATGCCCAGAGACAGGGCGATAAACAGCAGCCCTGCGTCCCCCAGCTTGGTATAAAAGGACACAACAGGGTCCAGCCAGGGCTGATGCAGGCCCTGAATGGCCACCAGCAGCTGGCCGTCCAGCTGCTGCAGGGTATCCAGCATACGTTTCCCTCCTTTTAAATTATGTTAACCGGCCGTCTTGACGGCGCTCCATTCCATGACTATAATAGAGTATAAAGCGGTATAAGTCAACGCTGTTTTTATGATCCTTGCATATTGGAGGTCCCGTTTTGAAGCAAATCCTCTGTCTTTCCAGTGAGCCCTGGTCAAACCAGCTGCCCGGGCGCACCCAGCAGCTGATCTCCCGGCTCAGGGACGCACAAATTTTATATTTCTCCCCGGCCCAGAGCCGGAAGGACCGAAGCTTCCGGCAGAAGGGCAGGCGGGTCCGGCCCAACGTGATGGTCTACAGCCTGCCCCCCATCCCCTTCCCCATTTCCGAGAGGAGACGGCTCCTGTTTGAAATGGCCTGGAACAAGGTGGCCCGTTTTATCCAGAGCACCGCCCGCAGCCGCCGGTTCACCGCCCCTCTGCTGTGGACCACCCACCCCCGGCAAGTCCATCTGCTGGACCGGCTGGAGTACAGCGCTTTGGTCTATGACTGCGATCAGGACTGGGAGGACTTTCCTCCCCACTGGGAGGGAAGCCTGGCCCAGGCTGCGGACGTGGTCTTTACCGCCTCCCCCCTGCTTGCCGACCGGCTCTCCCCGTGCAGCAGCAATATCGCCCTGCTGCCCAACGGGATTAACCTGCCTCTTTTTACCTCCGATGTCTCCCGCATCGATCCGCTTCCCGGCGTGACCGCCCCTGTCATCGGCTGGAGCGGCACCATCCGGGCCTCTCTGGACCTGTCTCCGGTGCTCCACGCCGCCCAGGCCCGGCCGGACTGGGGCTTTCTTCTGATGGGCGCCGTTGAGGAGGACAATCCCCTCCTCAACCGGCTGAACAAGCTGTCCAACGTCTTTTTCCCCGGCCCCCGGCCGGCGTCGGAGGTTCCCGACTGGCTCTATCGCTGCGACGTGCTTATCGACCTGCTCCGGGAGGACCAGCCCTATAACGACGTGACCTCCCCCCGGCTCTACGAATACCTGGCCACCGGAAAGCCGGTGGTCACCATGCTGTGGCCCGGCCAGGTAGAGCGCTTTCCCGACGTGGTTTACAATGCCCGGGACCCCGAGGAATTTATCACCCTGTGCGCCCACGCCCTGGAGGAGGCCCCTGGCTTCGTCTCCCAGCGCAGAAGGGATCAGGCCGTCCAGGCCGCCTGGTCCAACCGAACCCGGGAGGTAGAGCGCATCCTCACCACCGCGGGACTGTTATAGGCTTTCTTTCTTGTACAAGCCTACGAAATTTGCTCCGCCTCTTGCCAAACTCCAAGCTTTCCTATAAAATGGTATTCTACGACAGAAAGGGGGGGCCGATGTGCGGTATTTTTTCCAGTTCCGTCATTTTCGCGGCCCCAATCCGTCTAAATCCGCCCCATAATACGTCAGGCTATCTGTCTCCCCACAGGTAGCCTGCGCTTTTTTGGATGAAAAAAGGAGTGTTTACTGATGAAGAAAGTAGCAGTTATCATGGGCTCTGACTCCGACTGGCCGGTGGTCAAGGGGGCCTGCGCCCAGCTGGAGGAGTTCGGCATCCCCTATGAGGCACACATTCTCTCCGCCCATCGCACCCCCGCCGCCGCCTCGGAGTTTGCCCGGGGCGCCCGGGCAAACGGCTTTGGCGTGCTGATCTGCGCCGCCGGCATGGCCGCCCACCTGGCCGGGGCCTTCGCCGGCAATTCCACCCTTCCCGTCATCGGCATCCCCATGAAGGGGGGCGCTGTGGACGGCCTGGACGCCCTGCTTGCCACCGTCCAGATGCCCAGCGGCATCCCCGTGGCCACCGTGGCCATCAACGGGGCCAAAAACGCCGCCGTGCTGGCCGCCCAGATCCTCGCCGTCTCCGACGACGCCCTGGCCGCCAAGCTGGACGAGGCCCGGGAGAAAATGGCCGGCCAGATTGCCGAGAAGGAGGCCAAGCTCCAGGCGGAGCTGAGGGCCTGAAATTAAGGAGGAACACCAATGGGTGGTTTTTTTGGAGCCGTCTCCACACAGGACGTCTCCCTTGATATCTTTTTCGGGGTGGACTACCACTCCCACCTGGGCACCCGCCGGGGCGGCATGATTATTCACGACGCCCAGGACGGCTTCCAGCGGCAGATTCACTCCATCGAGAACACCCCCTTCCGCACCAAGTTCGAGAAGGACCTGGCCGACTTCCACGGCTGCTCCGGCATCGGCTGCATCAGCGACACCGACCCCCAGCCCCTGCTGGTCCGGTCCCACCTGGGGCTGTACGCCATCACCACTGTGGGAATTATCAACAATGCCGAGGAATTGGTTGACCAATACTTCTCCGACCACGGCCACCAGTTCATGGCTATGAGCTCGGGCAAGGTCAATTCCACCGAGCTGGCCGCCGCCCTCATCAACCAGAAGGACAATCTGGTTGACGGTATTCTCCACGCCCAGGAGCTGATCAACGGCTCCCTCACGCTGCTCATCCTCACCGACCAGGGGGAGATTATCGCTGCCCGGGACCGGGTGGGCCGTCTGCCTGTCCTCATCGGAAAAAACGAAAAGGGCTGCTGCGTCTCCTTCGAGTCCTTCGCCTACCACAAGCTGGGCTACGCCGACGCCTATGAACTGGCCCCCCGGGAGATTGTCCGCATCCGCCCCCAGGGCTATGAGGTCCTCTCCCCCGCCGGGGAGGATATGAAAATCTGCGCCTTTCTCTGGACCTATTACGGCTACCCCAACTCCAACTACGAGGGGGTCAACGTGGAGGTTATGCGCTACAAAAACGGCGCGGTCATGGCCCGGGACGAGAAGAAACGGGGCACCCTCCCCGATGTGGACTATGTGGCCGGCGTCCCCGACTCGGGCATACCCCACGCCATCGGCTACGCCAACCAGAGCGGCGCCCACTTCGCCCGGCCCTTCGTGAAGTACACCCCCACCTGGCCCCGGTCCTTCATGCCCGCCAATCAGGACGTGCGCAACCAGGTGGCCAAGATGAAGCAGATCCCGGTGCCCGAGCTGATTGAGGGCAAGAAGCTGCTCTTTGTGGACGACTCCATTGTCCGGGGCACCCAGCTGCGGGAGACGGTAGAATTTCTCTACGAGTCGGGGGCCAGGGAGGTCCACATGCGCTCCGCCTGTCCCCCCATTATGTACAGCTGCAAGTATCTGAACTTTTCCCGGGGAAACTCCGACATGGACCTCCTCGCCCGGCGCACCATCCAGGAGCTGGAAGGGGACGAGGGCCAGAAGCATCTGGAGGAGTACGCCGACGCCGGGACGGAGCGGGGCCAGTGC
The DNA here is from genome assembly GCF_009911595.1 of Colidextribacter sp. OB.20. GTDB lineage: Bacteria > Bacillota > Clostridia > Oscillospirales > Oscillospiraceae > Lawsonibacter. Next base: position 26,000 of record NZ_QWKG01000039.1, on the reverse strand, counting down.
ATGCTGAAGAGCATCTGTGAGAAATTCGGCTTCGACTCCCTGGGTTATCAGTCTCTGGACGGCCTCCTGGAGGCCATCGGCATCGACCGGGACAAGGTATGCACCTACTGCTGGAGCGGGAAGGAGTAAATCCGCTTCTGTAGGGCGCGACGACCCGGCGCGCCGTCACGGATACACGGCGGGCCGAGGTCGTCCCGCCCTACACTGCATTTACAATGATTGGAGGTTCCTTCTATTATGGAAAATTCCCATTCCGCGTCCTACGCCGCCGCCGGTGTGGACATTGAGGCCGGGTACAAGGGCGTACAGCTGATGAAGAAGCACGTGGCCCGCACCATGATCCCCGGAGTAGTCAGCGGCATCGGCGGCTTCGGCGGCCTGTTCGCCCCCGACCTGGCCGGCATGAAGGAGCCGGTGCTGGTCTCTGGCACCGACGGCGTGGGCACCAAGATCCGCCTGGCCCAGCTGATGGACGAGCACGACACCATCGGCATCGACTGCGTGGCCATGTGCGTCAACGACATCATCTGCTGCGGCGCACGGCCTCTCTTCTTCCTGGACTACATCGCCATCGGCAAAAACGAGCCCGAGAAGGTGGCCTCCATCGTCTCCGGCGTGGCCGAGGGCTGCGTCCAGGCGGGCTGCGCCCTCATCGGCGGCGAGACCGCCGAGCACCCCGGCCTCATGGCCCCCGAGGACTACGATCTGGCCGGCTTCGCCGTGGGCATTGTGGACAAGGAGAAGATGCTGGACCCCAGCCAGGTAAAGGCGGGGGATGTCATCCTTTCCCTGCCCTCCACCGGAATCCACTCCAACGGCTTCTCCCTGGTGCGCAAGGTGTTCAACATCGAGCACGCCAAGCTGGACGAGTGGAGCGAGGAGCTGGGGGGTGAGCTGGGCGGCGTCCTGCTCCAGCCCACCGCAATTTACGTCAAGCCTGTCCTGGCCGCCATTGAGGCCGCCCAGGTCCACGGCGTCAGCCACATCACCGGCGGCGGCTTCTATGAGAACATCCCCCGCTGCCTGCCCAAGGGAATGACAGCTAAAATCGACAAATCCGCCCTGTGGATCGACCCCATCTTCCGGATGATCCAGCGGCTGGGGAATATTCCGGAGCACGACATGTTCAATACCTTCAACATGGGCACCGGCATGGTGCTGGTGGTGGCTAAGGAGGATGTGGACAAGGCCGTTGCCGCCCTTAACAGCGAGGGAGAGGGCGCGCGGGTCATCGGCGAGATCGTGGCCGGGGACGCCGGCGTGGAGCTGCTGTGATGAAAAATATCGCCGTTTTAGTGTCCGGGGGCGGTACCAACCTTCAGGCCCTTATCGACGCCCAGGCCCGGAGAGAGATCAACGGCGGAGAGATCGGCATGGTGGTCTCCTCCAATCCGGAGGCCTACGCCCTGGAGCGGGCCAAGCAGGCCAACATCCCGGGTTACGTCCTGCCCAGAAAGAACTGGCCCTCCAACCAGGCCTACACCAAGGCCCTGGTGCGCCTCCTCCAGGAGATGGGGGCGGATATCGTGGTGCTGGCCGGCTTTATGACCATCCTCACCGAGGAGATCGTCCAGGCCTACCCCAACAAAATCCTCAACGTCCACCCCGCCCTGATCCCCTCCTTCAGCGGAAAGGGGGCCTATGGCCTCCACGTCCACGAGCAGGCCCTGGAATACGGGGTGAAGGTCACCGGCGCCACCGTCCACCTGGTAACCGCAGAGCCGGATGGGGGGCCTATCGTCCTGCAAAAGGCCATCGACATCCTGCCCTGGGACACCCCGGAGAGCCTCCAGCGCCGGGTGATGGAGGAGTGTGAGTGGAAGCTCCTCCCCAAGGCGGTGGACCTGCTGTGCCGGGATAATCTGAAGGTAGAAGGACGCACCGTAAAAATAATAGGAGGACATGTGATTGTATGATTGACTTGAATAACCCAGTCTGGAAGGCAATCCACGGAGCGGGCGGACGCGTCGATGACTGTCTGCGCCGGCTGATGGCGGGAGAGGGCGATTTTCGGGAAAACGTGGACCTCCTTGCCGACAATACAAGCCACCAGCTCAGCTGGTACAGCGCCACCGCCTACGCCCTGCCCCACGTGGCCCGGCTGTGCAAAAAGCTGAGCGTGGAGGAAAAGCTCTACCTCATCGCCCAGATGGGCCCCGCCGTGGCCGCCGAGGCCCAGGTGTCCCTCTCCCCGGACTCTGAGGAGTTTCGGGAGTTCCACGAGGGGCTGGCCCCTCTGGCTCAGAAGGTCAGAGAGCTGGTGGAGCACCACATGGAGGAGATCAAGGCACTGCCCAAGGACCTGCCTCTGTTCTTTGCCAACTCCGCTCTGGCCCTGCTGTGGGACCGGAAGCGCGCCTGGTACCTCTTCCTCTGTGCCCCCTGGGACGAGCTGCCCGCCATGTGCCCCGAGTGCGATTGGTACGAGGAGTGTATGGACTTTTCTTTGGAGGAGGAGCCGGAGTTTGTGACGCCGGGCGATTTGGACGAGGAGGGCGTCTGGCTCCAGAAGCTGCTCACCGCCATCGGCGACCGGGAGCTCCTGCCCCGGCTGCCCTATCTGTATGGAACCTGTACCTGCCCGGAGTGCGGAGCCAGCGGCCCTCTCTGGGCTTGGATGGACCGCGCATATGAGGAGGGTTAATATATGAAGCTGACCAATTTAATGACCTATCTCGCTGAAAACCCCTACCCCGGCCGGGGCATCGTCATGGGCCGCACGGCCAACAACCAGGCGGTTATCGCCTATTTCATCATGGGCCGTAGCGAGAACAGCCGCAACCGCATCTTCGAAAACACCGAGGACGGCATCCGGACAAGAGCCTTTGACGAGTCCAAGATGACCGACCCCTCCCTGATTATCTACCACCCCGTCCGGCTGCTGCCCAACGGACTGCTGGTGGTGACCAACGGCGACCAGACCGACACCATCCGGGACCACATCGCCCAGGGCCACTGCTACCGCCACGCCCTGAATACCCGGAAATTCGAGCCCGACGGTCCCAACTGGACCCCCCGCATCTCCGGGGTGATGAAGCCCGACGGCACCTATAACCTGTCCATCCTCAAGAGCATGGACGGCGACCCCTCCTGCTGCTGCCGGTACTTCTTCGAGTACGACGCTCCCGTCCCCGGCACAGGCCACTTTATCCACACCTATCAGAGCGACGGCGACCCCCTGCCCTCCTTCCAGGGCGAGCCGCGGTTGGTGGAACTCGGCACGCAGTTTAATATCGACTCGCTGACCGACACAATCTGGAACAGCCTGAACGCGGACAACAAGGTATCCCTTTATGTTCAGTTCACGGATTTGGAGAGCGGCAACTGGGAATACACCATTACCAACAAGCACCGCTGACCTGTAGGGGCGGACATTGTCCGCCCGCCGGAATCCGGGCATTTATGAACGGGCGCACAATGTGCGCCCCTACACACAACCGAAAGGAGCGCGCAACATGACCGAACTGGAACTGAAATACGGCTGCAACCCCAACCAAAAGCCCGCCCGCATCTTCATGGAGAATGGCGAGCTACCCCTGGAGGTGCTCAACGGCAAGCCGGGGTATATCAACTTCATGGACGCCCTCAACTCCTGGCAGCTGGTGAAGGCACTGAAACAGGCCACCGGCCTGCCCGCCGCCGCCTCCTTCAAGCACGTCTCCCCCGCCGGGGCGGCTCTGGGCCTGCCCCTCAGCGATGTGGAGCGGCAGATGTACTTCGCTCCGGAGGGCGGCCTCTCCCCCATCGCCTGCGCCTATATCCGGGCCCGGGGAGCGGATCGTCTGTGCTCCTTCGGGGACTGGGCGGCTCTGAGCGACACCTGCGACGCTGACACCGCCCGCTTCCTGGCTCTGGAGGTGTCCGACGGCGTCATCGCCCCGGACTACACCGCCGAAGCCCTGGAGATTCTGAAAACCAAGCGCAAGGGCGGCTACAACGTGGTGAAAATCGACCCGGACTACACTCCCGCCCCCATCGAACGGCGGAACATCTTCGGCATCACCTTCGAGCAAGGCTACAACGACCTGCCCATCAGCGAGGACATGCTGAAAAACATTGTCACCAAAAACAAGGACCTGCCCCTGCAGGCCAGGCACGACATGCTGCTGGCCCTTATCACGCTGAAATACACCCAGTCCAACTCGGTGTGCTATGTGAAGGACGGCCAGACTCTGGGCGTAGGGGCCGGCCAGCAGAGCCGCATCCACTGCACCCGCCTGGCGGGAAACAAGGCAGATATCTGGTGGCTGCGGCAGCACCCCAAGGTGCTGGGCATGACCTTCCCGGAGAACGTCCGCCGCCCCGACCGGGACAACGCCATCGACGCCTTCATCGCCGACGGCCTCACCGCCCAGGAGAAGGCGGAGTGGATCGCCAAGCTCACCGGTGTGACCCTGGGCTCTGACGCCTTCTTCCCCTTCGGGGACAACGTGGAGCGGGCCCAGCAGTCGGGGGTAAAATATATCGCCCAGCCCGGCGGCTCCATCCGGGACGACCAGGTCATCGAGACCGCCGACAAATTCGGCATGGTCATGGCCTTCACCGGGATGCGGCTGTTCCACCACTGAGCGCGCGGCCATGACGTCACCGGAGGATTTTGTCATTCAGGACGGAGTCCTGTTGGCGTACAGGGGGTACGGCGGGCTTGTCACCGTTCCTGAGGGGGTGACGAAAATCGGCAGGGAGGCCTTCGCCGGCGCGGGGCCGGAGCGTATCACCCTGCCGGAGAGCGTCACCGAAATCGGCTATCAGGCCTTTGGCGGCTGCACCAGCCTGATCCGCATCGACCTGCCCCAGGGAATCAAGCAGCTGGACATCGGGGCCTTTTGGCGCTGTACCGCTCTGACCGGCGTCACCCTTCCGAAGGGCATCACCTCTATCAGCCAGCGCCTGTTTTCCGGCTGTGACCACCTGACCCAGGTCACCATCCCGGAGGGGGTGACCGCCATCGGCCCCAACGCCTTCGCCCAATGTGAACGGCTGGCCGGCGTCGTTCTGCCAGGCTCGCTGGTCCAGATCAGGCGGGGCGCCTTTGAGGACTGCGCCGACCTGACGGAAATCACCATCCCGAAGGGGATTACTGAGCTCAGCCACGGGCTTTTCTGCGGCTGTCACAGTCTGGCCAGCGTTACTCTCCCTGAAGGACTGAAAAAAATCGGCGAGGCCGCCTTCCTCAACTGTCCGAATTTGACGGAGCTGTCCCTCCCGGAGGGCTTGGAGGAGATCGGCCGGATCGCCTTTTCCAACTGCGTCCGCCTTGCCCATATCGCCCTCCCGGAGGGGCTGAAAAAGCTGGGGCTGGGGGCCTTCGGCCACTGTAAGGCCCTGGGAGAGATCACCATTCCGGAGAGCGTGACTGAGCTGGAGCACGAGATTTTCAACGAATGCGCCGCCCTGGAGCGGGTCCGGCTGCCCTCCAATTTAACGCAGCTGCCCTGGCACCTGTTTCTGCGGTGTGAGAATCTGGCTGACCTCCAGGCCGACGGCGTCCCTCTGTCTCAGCTGCCTGACAGCCTGTGCAAGCGGGCGGCGGCGGTCAACTTCGCCCGGAGGACCGTGGCGGGGGAAGCGTTCCCGGAAGACAGGCGAATCGAATTCACCAAATACATCCGCAGCCAGCGAAAAAAGTTGGCTCCGCTGGCCGCGCAATACCCGGAACTGCGTCAGCTTCTGGAGGCGTAGCGAACGTATTCTTTCTGAGGAGGACAACCGCAATGGGAATTTTTGACCATTTTAAGAAACAGGCCCCGGCTCCGGAGGCCCCATCCGCCCCGGAGGCGGAGGGTAAACCCTTTGGCCCGAATGTGCTGGAAATTGCGAAGCTGATCTCATCCGGGGACGAGGCAGTCTTAAAGGATGTCTCCGCCTGTACAGAAGATCCCGCCGGCTGGTTTACAGCCCATCAGGAGCGGTACGAGGAGCGTGGCGTCGTGGACGACCCCGACGATCTGGACCAGGTCCAGTGGCTGGGTCTGGTGGACATTCTGGAGGAGCGTGGCTGGGTCTGCGATCGGGACTGGAAGGACGAGCTGGAGGATTTCTCCTATTTTCTCCAGAATCTGAAGGGATTTCAGGCTTTGGGGCTGGAGCTGGACGAGAGCTGGTTTGACGAGGATGAGGACATCCCCGCCTGGTGTACTGTCCTGACAGAAAAGTGGAGGTCCCAAGAGGTACGGGTCGCCGCGATCAACATCAACACCGACAGCTATGTCCTCTTCCCCACCACCTATGCCCATCTTGACGAGCTGCAAAAACTGGCCGGGGAGATCGGACACTGCATCGACGCTGTGGAACGTATGTAAAAGGAGGACCCTTATGAAAGTTTTAGTTGTCGGCGGAGGCGGCCGGGAGCACGCCATCTGCTGGAAGCTGGCCCAGAGTCCCAAGGTAACGGAGCTCTACTGCGCCCCGGGCAACGGGGGCATCGCCCAGGTGGCGAAGTGCGTGCCCATCAAGGCCACCGACGTGGACGGGATGGTACAGTGGGCCAGGGAGAACGCCATGGACTTTGTCATGGTGGCTCCGGACGACCCCCTGGCCCTGGGGATGGTGGACGCCCTGGAGGCGGCGGGCATCCCCGCCTTCGGCCCCCGGGCCAGCGCCGCCATCATTGAGGCCAGTAAGGCCTTTTCCAAAGAGCTGATGAAGAAATACCACATCCCTACCGCCAAATACGAGACCTTCACCGACCTGGACAAGGCGCTGGCTTACATCCAGGAGCAGGGCGCGCCCATCGTGGTCAAGGCGGACGGTCTGGCCCTGGGCAAGGGTGTGGTGGTCGCCGCCACGGTGGAGGAGGCGTCGCAGGCCGCCCGGGAGATGATGGAGGACAAAAAATTCGGGGAATCGGGCTCCACGGTGGTCATTGAGGAGTGTATGGTGGGCCCGGAGGTGACGGTGCTGGCCTTCTGCGATGGGGAGCACCTGGCGCCCATGCTGTCCAGCCAGGACCACAAGCGGGCGTACGACGGCAACCAGGGCCCCAACACCGGCGGCATGGGGGCCTTCTGCCCCTCCCCCAAGTACACGCCCGAGATTGCGGAGCGCTGTATGAAGGAGATCTTCCTGCCCACCGTCGCCGCCCTGAAGGCGGAGGGACGGCCCTTCAAGGGGGTCATCTATTTCGGTCTTATGTTAACCAAAGACGGCCCCAGGGTGGTGGAGTACAACGCCCGCTTCGGCGACCCGGAGACCCAGCCCATCCTGTCCATGCTGGACACTGACCTGCTGGACATCTTCCAGGCCTGCGTAAACGGCACGCTGGATCAGGTTGACATCAGGTGGAAGCCCGGCGCGGCCTGCTGTCTGGTGCTGGCCTCCGGGGGCTACCCGGTGAAGTATCAGAGCGGCTACCCCATCTCCGGGCTGACGGAGGCGGAGGCCCTGGGGGCCACCGTTTTCCATGCGGGGACCAAAAAGGCGGACAGCGGGGAGGTCCTCACCGCCGGGGGCCGGGTGCTGGGGGTCACCGCCACCGGCGCCACCCTGGAGGAGGCCATCGCCGCCGCCTACGCCGCCGCAAAGCCCATCTCCTTCCAGGACATGCACTTCCGCACCGATATCGGGAAAGTATAAAAAACCAGCCGCTGCTCTCATGAACAGCGGCTGGTTTTTGCTTTAATCATCCAAAACATTGTCCACCACAAAGCGGATCTGCCCGACCTCCATCTCCATCTGGCGGTATTCCTTTTCCTGCTCGGGGTCTTCCGGGTCCCACTGGACATCGCTGGCGTTATAGAGGAGATAGGTCCCCTCCTTTGTCGTCATGATATAGCGGCACGCGGCGTAATTCCACTCGCCGCCGTCGTTTACCTGCTCCTCGGTCAGTTGTTCCGGCCACAGGGTGATATAGAACAACATCCCCGCGTCGCTCCACTCGTGGCGGTTTTTCTCCCGCACCAAGTTGCTGTAGCAGGAGTAGGTGCCCTCTCCATTGTTTTCCAGTGTATACCGTCCCTTCCACTGGTCCGGCATAATAAGTGTCAGGGCGGTACCCGAGAGCTCGACCGTCTCCTGCTCCACCGGGACCTCCCGGCTGAAGGCCAGGGCCCCCACGGTGAAGCTGGCCAGCATCATCGCCGCCACTGCGGCCACCGCCAGGAAACGGCGGAAACCGCCCGTTTTTTTATGCTGGCGGTACTTGGCGTCCTCCACCAGCTGGTCGTCGATGTTTCCGATGCGGTCTGAAAGTTGTCTTTTATTCATAGCTCAATGTCCTCACTTTCTAAAAATTCCCGCAGCTTTTGGCGGGTGCGGAAGAGCATGGATTTCACCTTGCTCTGGGAATAACCGGTATGGAGGCAGATGTGGTCAATGGAGTCGAAATACCAGTATCGGCGGATAAAGATCGTCCGTTTCTCCTCCCCCAGGGACCAGAGAAAGTTGTCGATGGCCTCCTCGATCCGCCGGTTTTCCACCTCGTCCTCCACGCTGGTCCGGCCCGACACGCAGTCCTCCAGCTCCTCCAGGGAGCAGACCGCCTCCGGGCTACGCTTAGCGGCGGTGAGGTAGTCGAAGCGTTTCAGCGCCAGGTTCCGGACGACCCGCCCCACAAAGGCGGAAAACCGCTCTGGCCGCTGGGGCGGGATGGCGTTCCACAGCCCCAGCCAGGTGTCGTTGACGCACTCCTCGCTGTCCTCCGCGCAGGACAAGATATTTTGGGCGATGTATTGGCACAGCCGGCCGTACTTCACCGCAGTCTCCCGGATGGCCTCCTCGGCCCGGTTCCAATAGAGCTCTATGATCTGTCTGTCTTCCATTTCAAGTCCCTTCTTCTCAAATTTGAAAAGCGCTTTCACTCTATCAGTACGGTTTTTCCCGCTCCGGTCGCAAAACTCTTTTCCCCTTATCATTCCTATTTTAACACAGGAAAAGGGCGGACGGCAAATGCCGTCCGCCCTTTGGGGGTCCTGTCTCAGGAGAGCACAGTAAAATCAAATTGATTCGCCAGGGCCTCCAGGCCCGCCTGGTCAAGGGGGAGCTCCGCGAAGGTGTCGTCCCCCTGGGTGCCGTTGAGGACGTTGACAAACAGGAATCCCTCCTCCAGGTCGGCCCAGATAAAGCTCCGGTGGGGGCCCAGGGACAGCTTCACCGCCGCGCCGCTTTGGGTCCGATAGTCCCATTCCTGATAGTCTCTCAGGTCCCCCACGTTCAGGGCCACCACATCCAGATACCCCTTCCGGGTATAGCGGAACTGATAGCTCACCACACCGTAATCGGACCCCAGCTCGGCCTCGCCGTCGAAGGCACAGGTTCCGTCATCATAGGCGTAGCCGTAGAAGCCTACGTTCATCTCGGACAGGAAGGTGGGGCCGAACCGCTCCAGCCAGGCCTCCCGGCCGGGGACATCCTCCATGGTCCGGTGGAGCTTTAGGCCGTACTTGTCCACGATCTCGTCCATCCTGGCGGCCATAGTGTCGTCATAGACGGGGTACTCGCTGTACTTTCCGCCCTCGTCATAGATGTCGTTGCTGAAGCGGCGGCCGGCGGTATACTCATAGTAGAACTGCTCCCACTCTGCGCAGGCCTGGTTCTCCGGGGTGTCGCCATAGCCCTGGAGGGAGATCATGTCCACCACCCTGTCCTCATAGCTGATATCGCCGGTCTCCTCGTCCACGTGGGGCACCTGGATAGAGGTTCTCTCCGGAAAGGCCAAATCCCGCAGGCCGAAGATGTTAAGGGCCACGGCGGTGGCCGTCATGGCCGCCAGCAGGGTGACGATGGCCGCCAGGGCTACAAAGGTGCGGGCCGGAAAATGCTGCTTTTTCATAGTCTGATAGTCCTCCACATTGATCCGGACGGACGTATGGACCTGGGAAAACACTTCCCTGTAGAGATCTTTATTGCTCATTCTGCCATACCTCCGTCAATTTTGTTTTCAGCTTCTGCCGGGCGCGGGACAGGCGGGTGGTGACCACAGTGGGCTTTACCCCCAGGAGCAGGGCGATCTTGCTCACGCTCAGCTCCTCATAGTAGAACAGATAGAGTACCGTCCGATACCGCTCAGGCAGCGCCATGACCTCCTGATAGACCCGGCTCTGCCCGGGCTGCTGAAACTGCACCGAGACATGGACATCCTCCAGGCTCTCGTGCCGCCGGAGCCTCGCCCAGCGCAGGCCGTTCCTGCACTGGTTGATGGTCACGCGAATCAGCCAGTACCGGACGTGTTCCTCGCTCTCAAAGGGCTCCTTGTGCTGAAACAGCTTCAGCATCACATCCTGAACAGTGTCGTCCGCGTCATAGGGGCTGCCGTAGTAGTTCAGGGCAATGCGGTACACCGTGTCCTTATACCTCTCCGCCAGGGCAGTAAACTCTGTCTGTGTCATTTTGTCTCTCACGCTCTTTTCGTTGAAGGCCTTCACCAAGAATACACCTGAAGGGGCCTGTTTGTCACAGAAGGAGCAAAATTATTTTAGAAAAATTCTCCTGTCCCCTGTGACATTTTTCCCCTCTCAGGTGTATTGATAAGTAGAAACCAAGAAAGGAGCCTCTCCCATGAATGACCGAACCATATCCAGCCTTCTGATCGCTTTTGCCTATGCCCTGGTGCTTGCTCTCGCCCTGATTGCCTGTGGCGCGCCCGGCGGTCTGTCCTCCTTCCCGCCCTCCTCTGTTGACAGCTCCTCCGCTGGCATGACGCCGCCCAGCCAAGCCCCCCTCTCCCCCGGCGGCCAGCCCTCCTCCAGCCAGCCCGGCGGGACCTCCCAATCCGGCGCTTCTCAGGCCCAGGGCTCGGCTATGGAAAAGGCCTACCGGGACGCCCTGGAGGGTATCTGCCGCGACCACATTTACCCCAACGGCGATCCGGTAGACGTGCCCGAGTGGGCCGAGATGGAGAAAAACCACTTCGCCCTCTTCGACGTGGACGGCGACGGGGATCAGGAGCTGCTCTACCGCAACGGGGACAGCACCATGGCGGGCATGTCCACCAGCATCTACAGCTTCGACGAGACCTCCGGGAAGCTGTATCTGGAGCTGTCCGGCTTTGTGGGCATGACCTTTTATGACAACGGCATCATCCGGGTGGAGGCCTCCCACAACCACGGGCTGTCCGCCCAGGAGGACTTCTGGCCCTATGCGCTTTATCAATATGACATGGGCGGCGACGGCTACCTGATGACGGGCTATGTGGACGCCTGGAGCAAGGACACCTTCCCGGAGGATTTCGAGGGCTCCCCCTTCCCTGACGGCGTGGACCAGGACGGAGACGGGATGATCTACCTCATCACCTTCGGCGGCCAGGAGGTCGCCGCCACCCAACTGGACGGCCCGGACTATGAGAAGTGGCTGAACGCCTATATAGGCGGGGCCTCCGAGCTGGACGTCCCCTGGCAGGCCATGACCTCGGAAAATATCCAGGCTGTTGCCGGACTGAGCTTTCCCTTCTGACCCGCCTCTTGGGCATATTGACATTTTTCAAACAAGCCCTAGAAAACGAGGTCGAAGCTCCAATCAGCATAAGAAGCTGTACCAATAGCCGAAGTATCCAGATTCGTGAGGCAAAATTGCCGGTGGCAAGGCGAAAAATCGCGGGAATACTTTGTGTATTTCAAGACTTTTCAACGCGGCCAGCGGCAATTCTGGCCGCAAAGCTGGGTGCTGAGGCTATTGGTACAGCTTCTAAATTAAAAACAGCCCTGTCCAATCTGAACGATCAGCCGAAGCTGGTTCAGATTAGGCAGGGCCATTTTAAGTCGTTTACCCTCCTGCTCCTCCAACCCGGCCCGCCAAACTATGTACAGCTTATCCGCCCGGCCTTGCTGTCAAAAAAGTGCCGCAAGTGTTTCCTTGCTCTTCTGCGGGAAAGCTGGTATACTATTTAATCAGAGATTTACAATGAAGCCAAGGAGGAACTCCGCCATGAAGAAACTGATGGTCCTGGACGGCAATTCCATCGTCAACCGGGCCTTTTATGGGGTGAGCCAGAACCTGACCACCCGGGAGGGCCAGCCCACCAACGCCATTTTCGGCTTTATCAACATCCTGAACAAGCTGCTGGAGGAGGAGAAGCCCGATGCCCTGTGCGTCACCTTTGACCGCTCCGCCCCCACCTTCCGGCACAAGGCCTACCAGGACTACAAGGCCAACCGCAAGGGGATGCCCGAGGAGCTGGCCAGCCAGATGCCCCTTTTGAAGGACGTGCTGGGGGCCATGAACGTGCCCATGTACGAGCTGGATGGATGGGAGGCCGACGACCTGCTGGGCACCATCGCCCGGCTGGACGAGGAGGCCGGCTGGGGGACCGCCATCGTCACCGGGGACAAGGACTCCCTCCAGCTGGTGACGGAGGCAACGACTGTCAAGCTGGTATCCACCCGCATGGGGAGGACCACCACCCGGGACGTGACCCCCGAGTCCTTCCGGGAGGAGTACGGCTTCGAGCCGAAAAGCATCATCGACCTGAAGGCCCTCATGGGGGACTCCTCCGACAACTACCCCGGCGTGAAGGGAGTGGGAGAAAAAACCGCCATGTCCCTCATCCAGCTGTACCACACCATCGCCCATCTCTATGACCACATGCCGGACATCTGCTCCGCCCCCAATGTAGACGCCAAGCCCGGCCTCATTAAGAAGCTGGAGGAGGGCAAGGAGAGCGCCCTGCTGTCCTACGACCTGGCTGCCATCCGCACCGACGCTCCCATCGACTTTAAGCCCGAGGACAACCTGCGCCGGGAGCCGGACAACGACAGGCTGTACCAGCTCTTTCTGGACTTGGAGTTTGCCAAGCTCATTGACAAATACGGCCTGACCGCCCCCCAAGGGGAGCAGGCGGTCAAATCGAACCTCCCTGCCGTTCTGGAGGGGGGCTGCTACCTGGAGATGGACATCACTCCGGAGCACGCCCAAAGCCTGCTGGAGCTGTGGCGGATCAAGGAGGTGGTCCACGTTGCCGTCCTGCCCTCTCTGGACGTGGTATGCGTGGCCTGTCACCTGAATGACGACTCTTGGAACGCCAGCCTCCTGCGGGCGGACAAGCTGGAAAATTACAATGAAATGATTCGGGTTCTCTTCTCCGACCCCGCCATCAAAAAGGCGGTCCACGGGGTGAAAAACCTGTGCCGGGCCCTGCTGGAGGAGGGGATCACCCCCGGCGGCTTCGTCTTTGACACCGAGGTGGCCGCCTATCTCCTGGCCCCCACCGACGGCAGCTATGAGCCGGACAAGCTGGGCCTCACCTACTACAATCAGCAGTTCCCCAAGCCCGGCCTCTATCTGGAGGAGGGGGCCTTTGGCCCTCTCTCCGACCCCGCCGCCCCCGCCGAGGCCATGATGCGCCACTGCCTCCTCATCGACGCCCTGCGGGAGACCCTATCCGCCCGGCTGAAGGAGCTGGGGATGTGGGAGCTGTATGAGACCGTGGACCTGCCCCTCTGCCAGGTGCTGGCGGAGATGGAGACCGAGGGCTTCCTCATCGACCGGGGGGCGCTGGCTCAGTTTGGTGAGATGCTGTCCGGGCGGATTGACGAGGTTCAAAAGACCATCTACGCCCTGGCAGAGGAGGACACCTTCAACATCAACTCCACCCAGCAGCTTGGACACATCCTCTTTGACAAGCTGGGCCTGCCCCCGGTGAAGAAGACCAAGAGCGGCTGGTCCACCAACGCCGACGTGCTGGACAAGCTCCGGGGCCAGCACCCTATCATTGACAGCATTCTGGAGTACCGCCAGCTGACCAAGCTGAAGTCCACCTATGCAGACGGCCTGGGCAAGGTGATCGGCCCGGACGGGCGCATCCACACCTCCTTCCAGAACACCGTCACCGCCACAGGGCGGCTCAGCTCCACCGAGCCGAATTTACAAAATATCCCTGTCCGCACCCAGCTGGGGGCCGAGCTGCGGAAGATGTTCGCCGCCCCCGCCGGGAAGGTGCTGGTGGACGCCGACTACTCCCAGATCGAGCTGCGCCTTCTGGCCCACATGGCCGGCGACCAGGCTATGATCGACGGCTTCAAAAGCGGCGAGGACATCCACACCATCACCGCCTCCCAGGTCTTTGGCGTGCCGGTGGAGGAGGTGGAGCCCCAGATGCGCCGTTCCGCCAAGGCGGTGAACTTCGGCATCGTCTACGGCATCTCCCCCTTCTCCCTGTCCCAGGACATCGGGGTCACGGTCCAGGAGGCCAAGGCCTATATGGACCGCTACTTCGCCCATTACGCCGGGGTAAGGACTTATATGGACGGGGTGGTGGAGCAGGCCAGGCAGACCGGGTACGTCTCCACCCTGTGGGGGCGGCGGCGGTGGATTCCCGAGATCAAATCCTCCAGCTTCAATACCCGCTCCTTCGGGGAACGGGTGGCCCTCAACGCCCCCATCCAGGGCACCGCCGCCGACATCATCAAGCTGGCCATGATCCGGGTCCGTGACCGGCTCAAAGCCGAAGGCTTTACCGGAAAACTGGTCCTCCAGGTCCACGACGAGCTCATCGTGGAGTGCCCGGAGGCTGAGGCTGAGGCCGTGTGCCGGCTGGTGGAGGAGGAGATGGAGCAGGTCGCTTCCCTGTCCGTCCCCCTTTCGGCCGAGACCCACGCCGGGAAGACCTGGGCGGAGGCGCACTGACCTCCGTCCCGCCCGCAGGCAAAAAGCCTCCCTTCGCAAAGGGAGGTGGCATTTGCGAAGCAAATGACGGAGGGTTTCCTCTATCAATATGCAACAGCCTTTTTCAGGAAACCCCCAATCAGCTTCGCTGACAGCTCCCTTGCGAAGGGGGCCTTGCCCGCGCAGCGGGGGACGAGAGATTTTGACCACCTATCCCTCAAAAACGACCGACTATCCTGATTTGCTTGCAGGGAGGGCTTTCCTCTGATACACTGGAGATGACCTGAAAACGGGCCGCCGAGGTCGTCGGCCCCTACGCCGTACCCGCCATACGGGCGGACAATGTCCGCCCCTACAGGATAGGAGGTCATCCCAATGAAAAACCGCACCGACAAAATTTTGCTGGCCGTGTTTGCCGTGACCCTGCCGCTCCACATTTTCCTTGTGCTCACCTATCTGGAGATTATTCCCTTTGTTGAAACATGGACCTTGCCCTATAGGGCTCAGGAATTGTACGCTTACCTGGCCTTTGGCTTCTTCGCTGTTCCGGTGTTCTGTCTTCAGCTGCTGCTGTGCCGCCGGAAGCGGTGCCGGGTGGCCGCAATTCCCGCGCTGGTGATCGTGGGCGCGGCGCTGTTGTTTACCTACGGCTTTTTCACCGCCACTGGCTGGGACACCTTGGGCTGGGGTATTCTGCTGCTTTTGTGCATCGCCCCGGCGGCGGGGTGTGTCCTGGCCTGGATCGTGTACGCCCTCCGGAAGATGTATCGCAGGGGGGATATCCAATGAAAAACCGTACCGACAAAATTCTGCTGGCAGTCTTTCTGCTGTCCCTGCCCGCTTACGCGGCTATCGCCTATACCTATATCACCTACGACTTCGGCCAGTTCAATCCAAGTCACTTCGAAATCTGGTTTACACGCCGCTTTCTTTTTTGGATGTCCCTGGGCTTTCACGCCGTCCCGGCGTTCTGTCTGCAGCTCCTGCTGTGCCGAAAAATACGGTGCTGGGTAGCCGCAATTCCCGCACTTGTGATCGTGGGTGCGGTGCTGTTGTTTGCTTACAACTTTTTTACTGCCATCGGCCATGATACCTTGGGATGGGCCCTTCTGATGATCCTGTCCATCGCCCCGGCGGCTGGGTGTGTGCTGGCCTGGATGGTATATGGCTGCTGGAAGCTCTATGGAAGGGAGGGCATCCGCCATGCTCATTAGCGCTGTGTTCTCGCTGTGCTCCACCCTCACCACCCTTCTGCTTCTCTCCGCGCCCTTCTGCGCGATGCAGCTGGCCCTGTGCAAGCTATGCCCCTGGCGGCCCTTACAGTTCGCGCCGCTGGTCCTGTTCGGAGGGGGCTTCCTGTGGAGCTGGTGGTATCTCAGCCAGGCCTATGAGTGGGAAAATCTGCTGGGAATGCTGGTCATGCTGCCCTGTATTCTGGGTCTGATTGGAAGCGGGGCGGGCTGGTTCATCTGGAAAAAGCGCCCCCGCTATTAAGGGCGTTATTTTAAGAATCCATGTAGGGGCGGCTATCAGCCGCCCGCGGGCGCATAATATGCGCCCCTACAAAAGGTTTTCTTATCTCAACGCCACGTTAAGGAGGGATTTCTTTGGACAACGCCGTCTATATCGTCTTTTCCGCCACCCCCACCGGGATGGGCAGCATCATCCGCAAGGCCACCCGGAACCGATACAACCACGTATCCCTCTCCCTCAGCCGGGATATCCGCAAGATGTATACCTTCGCCCGGCTCTACCGGACCATCCCCCTTTACGGCGGCTTTGTGGCCGAGTCCATTCTGCGCTATCAGTCCTTCGCCGGGGCCGCCCGGGTGAAGATCTGCCGGGTGGAGATGTCCCAGTCCCAGCTGACCTGGCTCCACAGCTGCCTGGACCGGCTGTGGAACCAGCGGGAGGAGTACATCTACAACACCCCCGCCGCCCTGGCCTCCCTGGTCCATCTCCGGCCCAGCATCTCCCGGGCCTACACCTGCGTCACCTTCGTCCAGAAGCTGCTGGCCCGGTACGAGCTGGCCGGGGTGACAGAGGCCGACCGGCCTACCGTCCGGGCGCTGGAGCGCCGCCTGGCCCCCTATGTGATCTACGAGGGCCCCGCCCCTGTCCGGGCCGGAGAGTGGGGGGAGGACTCCTACCCGGTGGAGACAACCACCCGCTACGCCGTCTATACCACCGCCCGCCACTTCGGACGCCTGGCCAAACGGGTACTTATGGGGGTAAGCTGAATGAAAGGCAGGAAATGGGCCGGGAGGGGCCTGCTGCTGTTAGGGCTCGCTCCGTTTTTGTCCGCTCTTGGCTTCTGCCTCGTCAGCTGCCTGCTTGACAGCGGCAGAACATCATTTTGGGAGTACCTGGTGATGTGGAGTTTTTTATATTGGTACACATATGTAATTGGAATGATTTTGCTCGTACTGTCGGCTGTACTCAGGGAGAAATCATAAGTATGGATAAAAGCAGAAGAAACGCATATGGGGTCATGCTCCTTGTTCTGATAGGCTGCGGGATCATGGCCTGGGTGGAAGGGGCGCTGCGCCCGGTCTATCCGGTGAAGTCCGCCCTGAAAATCGCTGTATTCCTGGGCTGCGCCGGGCTGTACACGCTCCTGTCCGGGGACAGGAGGCCCTTCCGTGTCCTCCGAAAGGCCGGGGCTGTGAGGCTGGCCGCTCCCCTGGCCCTGGGGGTGCTGGTGCTCCTCCTGGGGGGCTATGCGCTCCTCTCCCCCTGGCTGGACCTGTCTGCCATCCCGGAAAATCTGGCCGCCAAGGAGGGCATCACACGGGAGACCTTTCCCCTGGCCGCCGCCTATATCACCCTCTGCAACTCTCTGATAGAGGAGTTTTTCTTCCGGGGCTTCGCCTTTTTGGCCCTGTACCGGGCGGGATTCAAAAGGCTGGCTTACGGCTTCTCTGCCCTGGCCTTCGCCCTGTACCACGTCTCCATTACCGACGGCTGGGGCTCCCCCGCTCTCATCGTTCTGATGGTGGCCGGGCTCACCGCCGCCGGCCTGCTCTTTAACTGGCTGGACCGGGAGGGCAGCGTCCTCCCCTCCTGGCTGGTCCACATGGGGGCCAACCTGGGGACCAATACGGTGGGATTTATGTTGTTTGGGATCCTGTAGGGGCGCACATTGTGCGCCCGGAATGATCGGAACAAAAACAGCGGGCGGACATTGTCCGCCCCTACATACCTCTGAAGGAGTCTTTTTATGTATTACGAAATTGTCCCTATGGACCGCAGCCATATCCCCCAGATCGCCGCCCTGGAACGGGAGTGCTTCTCCATGCCCTGGACCGAGAACATGCTGGAGGACGCCCTCTTTGATCCCCAGGCCTGCTTTATCGTGGCCGAGGACGGGGAGGAGGGCAACATCCTGGGCTACGCCGGCCTCCACGCCGTGCTGGACGAGGGCTATATCGACAATATCGCCGTCTCCCCCGACGCCCGGCGGCACGGGGTGGCCTCCGCCCTGCTGGACGTGTTCTGCCGGTTCGGAGAGGTGAACCTGGCTTTCCTCACCCTGGAGGTGCGCAAGTCCAACACCGCCGCCATCGCCCTGTATGAGAAGCACGGTTTTCACCAGGCCGGCCTGCGCCCCGGCTACTACCAGCACCCCCGGGAGGACGCCGTCATCATGACACGGGAGTTTTCAGAAAAACCGTAGGGCGCGACGACCTCGGCGCGCCGTTGCATCGAACATTTTTCATAAAACGGCGGGCCGAGGTCGTCCCGCCCTACAACATTTTCCTTGAAAGTGGTGTCTCTATGAACATTTTAGCCATCGAATCCTCCTGCGACGACACCGCCGCCGCCGTGGTGCGGGACGGGCGGACAGTGCTGTCCAGCTGCGTGTCCTCCCAGATCGAGATGCACACCATTTACGGGGGGGTAGTGCCCGAAATCGCCTCCCGGAAGCACGTGGAGGCTGTCTCCGGCCTGGCGGACAGAGCCGTTGCCGACGCCGGGCTGACCAGGGCCGACCTGGACGCCGTGGCCGTCACCTACGCCCCGGGGCTCATCGGGGCAGTGCTGGTGGGGGTGAACTTCGCCAAGGGCGCGGCCATGGCTCTGGGCCTGCCCCTCATCCCCGTCCACCACGTCCGGGGACACATCGCCGCCAACTACATCACCCACCCCGACCTGGAGCCCCCCTTCGTCTGCCTGTGCGTCTCCGGGGGGACCACCGCCATCGTGGACGTGCGGTCCTACACCGAGATGTCCGTGCTGGGCGGCACCCGGGACGACGCCGCCGGGGAGTGCTTCGACAAGGTGGCCCGGGTGCTGGGCATCGGCTACCCCGGGGGCGGGCCTATGGACAAGCTGGCTCAGGGAGGGGACGACGGGCGGTATCCCCTGCCCGTGGCCCACGTGTCCGGGGCGGAGCTGGACATGTCCTTCTCCGGGCTGAAAACCGCCAGTCTGAACCTGATCCACAACGCCGAGCAGAAGGGCGAGGCCCTGGACCTTCCCGCCTTCGCCGCCAGCTTCGGCAGGGCGGTGAGCGATTCCCTGGTCCCCCGGGCCATGGCCGCCGCCCGGGAAAAGGGGTATGGAAAAATCGCCGTGGCCGGGGGGGTGGCCGCCAACAGCCGCATCCGGGCCGACCTCCAGGCCGCCTGCGCCGCCAGCGGGGACCGGCTGTTCCTCCCGGAGCTGCGGTACTGCGGCGACAACGCCGCCATGATCGGCTGTCAGGGCTTTTACGAGTTTCAGGCCGACCGCACCGCCGGCTGGGACCTGAACGCCTACGCCACACGGGATATTGCTCTGGGGTAAATTGTGTTATGTTACCCACAGTGTGGACAAAGCTGTGGAAACTGTGGAAAACCGCTCCCCATAAGCTTTATGTTTTGCTGTTATGTAAATCAGAACACAAAAATATTTGGATTTTCCCCTTGACAAGCCCCTCTCCCGGTGCTATAATGCCCAGTGCACAAGAAAGCAGGTACGGTTCCCCGTCCTCACCCCAGGCCAGAGCCGAAGGGTTAACATGGAGATACACTGCCGGAGTTCCGGCATTGTTTTGCTGTGATGTGGGAGCCATGCCGGCGGCCCGCATTTTATTTTGTCTGGAGGTGCTTCCCATCGCTAACACAGGTCATCAAACCAATGAAGAAATCCGGGATAAGGAGGTCCGTCTGATCTCTGAGTCCGGCGAGCAGCTGGGCATCATGTCCTCTCAGGAGGCTCTGCGCCTGGCCGAGGAGCGGAGTCTGGATTTGGTCAAGATTTCCCCCAACGCCGTCCCTCCCGTGTGTAAGCTCATGGATTATGGAAAATATCGGTTCGAGCAGACCAAGCGCGAGAAGGAAGCCCGCAAGAATCAGCGGGTGGTGGAGATCAAGGAGATCCGCATGTCTCCCAGCATCGACGTGAACGACTTCAACGTGAAGCTGCGCAACGCTCAGAAGTTCCTGGCTGAAGGCAACCGCTGCAAAATCACCGTCCGCTTCCGCGGCCGGGAGATGGCTCACACCAATATCGGCCAGGAGCTGCTGCTCAAATTCGCCGAGGAGTGCGGCGAGATTGCTGTTATGGACAAGTCCCCCAAGCTGGAGGGACGGCACATGTCCATATTCCTATCCCCCAAACCCGTAAAGGACAAAAAGTAAGTACTAGTAAAGGAGTTCAAACTGTTATGGCGAACAAAATCAAGATTAAGACCCACAGCGGCGCCAAAAAGCGTTTCTCCCTCACCAAGACCGGCAAGGTCAAGCGTGCCATGACCAAGAAGCGTCACCTGCTCAACGGCCACGGCAAGACCACTAAGCTGAAGCGGGCCCTGCGCGGCACCACCTACGCCGACAAGACCAATGAGGCCGCCATCAAGCGCATGATCCTGTACAAGTAAGACGAGGGAGGGTATTGAACAATGGCAAGAGTGAAGGGCGCGATGATGACGCGCAAGAGAAGAAATAAAATCCTGAAAATGGCCAAGGGCTACTGGGGTTCCAAGTCCAAGCACTTTAAGATGGCCAATCAGGCCGTGATGAAGTCCGGCGTTTACGCCTACACCGGTCGCAAGCTGAAAAAGCGCGACTTCCGTCAGCTGTGGATCACACGGATCAACGCCGCCTGCAAAATGAACGGCATGAACTACTCCACCTTTATGAATGGGCTGAAAAAGTCCGGCATTGTCATCAACCGCAAGATGCTGGCCGAGCTGGCCGTCAACGACAAGGCCGCCTTCACCCAGCTCACCGATACCGCCAAGAAGGCTTTGGCCTGAGATATAAAAGTAAAAGCACCCCGTCAGGGGTGCTTTTGTTGTATCTGGGCCTTTTCCAGTCGTACTAACCGGATAAAACAGTCCAGGGCCTCGTCCTCTTGGTCGAAGAAACGGCGGGAGGTCTTTACAATACAGGCCCGTTCGTCCGCCGCGCAGACGATCCAGCGCGTACCGTCGTAGTCTATCATGACCTCGCAAGGCCTTATCTTATGCTCACCAAACCAGTTGTAGAACCGCAGCTGCTCCTCTTCTAGGATATACAGCGCCTCAGCCATGTTCATTGCTGGAGCCCTCCTGCCTGGGCCTTTTTCTTCCGCTTGGCGGCCATGTAGCGGTCCTCCTCGCTGAAGATACAGCCGCAGTACTTTTGCATGTAGAAGCCGTGGTCCCGGGCGAACTGCTGGCCCTCCTGAAACAGGGGGCGGAAGTCCCGGTAGAGAAATTCCACTCCGTATTTCTCCCCCATCTCCCGGGCGATGGCGGCAATGGCCTCGTGGCGCTGGTAGGGAGAGATGAGCAGGGAGGTGGTAAAGCTGTCAAACCCGTTCCCGGCGGCGTATTGGGCGGTTTTCTCCATCCGCACCCGGTAGCAGTAGGCGCACCGGCCGTCAATGTCCCCGGCCACGGCGGTGATAAAGGGCCGCAGGTCGTAGGTCCCGCCGATGACCAGCTTCATGCCGATCTCCCTGGAGTACTCCTCCAGGGTGCGCTTCCGGGCCTGATACTCAGTGTAGGGGTGGATGTTGGGGTTGAACCAGAAGCCGGTGACGGAGACCCCCTCCTCCCTCAGCCGGGCGATAGGCCGGTTAGCACAGGGGGCGCAGCAGATGTGCATAAGCGTGTTCATTGGCAAAAGTCCTCCAGGTCGATGATCGCGGTGTCCAGCCCCTTTTTCAGGGCATAGGCCAAGGTTTGGGCGGTGCCCCCCTTGGGCACGCCGTTGTAGACCGCGATGAGCCGGCTGGAGCGGTCCACCATGTATCGGTTCCGGCGCATCATGCAGAAGCGGTCATAGCCGTGCTGGACCAGGGTCTCGAAGTCACAGCGGGCCAGGATGGACTGGTAGCGCGCCTGCTCCGCCGCCGGCCAGCTGTCTGCCTGGGTCTCGCAGGGCCGGGCGCACTCCAGGGTGATGTCCTCCTCAGCCTCCCGCAGGGCCAGCACCGCCTCGGCGCAGTATAAGTCGATCCCCCGGGCCATGCCGGTAATAAAGTGGCGGCTCCCGGCCACATAGGCATCCTCCACCGCCTGGGTGACGGCCCTCTTCAATCGTACACACCGGGGGTCGGACTCGTCCTCCCCCCAGGGCAGCTTGTCAGGCCGGTGGCCGGTGAAGCAGCAGGTTTTTTTGGGGTCCATGGGCTCGGCCCTCCTTATGCCGGGGCGGATATCATCCGCCCCTACAGACTTATAAAACAATCAGATCCTTGGGGGACCGGGTGATGTCCTCACAGCCGGTCTCGTTCAAAATCAGCACATCCTCGATGCGCACGCCGAACCTTCCGGGGATATACACCCCCGGCTCGGCGGAGATCACCGCCCCCACAGGCATGGGCCGGGTCTCCTTGGAGCTGGCGTTGGGAGATTCGTGGATATCCACCCCCAGGGAGTGGCCGAAGCTGTGGGAGAAGTACTCCCCGTACCCCGCCTCCTGGAGGACCTTCCGGGCGGCGGCGTCAATCTCCCGGCCGGCCACCCCGGCCCGGGCTGCGTTGATGCCCGCCTTCTGGGCGGCCAGAACGGCGGCATACACCACCTCCATCTCCTGGGTGGGCTGGCCCAGGGCCACGGTGCGGGTCATATCGGAGCAGTAGCCCTCCACCTTACAGCCAAAGTCCATGGTGATAAACATGCCCGTGTCCACAATCTGGTCCCCGGGGACAGCGTGGGGCCGGGAGCCGTTGGGGCCTGCGGCCACGATGGGGTCGAAGGACACCCTGTCGCCCCCCCGGCTGAGCAGCTCATAGACCAGCCGGGCGGCAATCTCCCGCTCGGTCATACCCGGGCGGATGAAGTTCAAAATGGCCTTGAACGCCTCGTCGGTGACGGCCTGAGCCCGGCGCATGAGGGTCAGCTCCCCTTCGTCCTTGGAGGCCCGCAGACCGTCCAGCAGGTCCTGGGCGGGGGTGAGGACGCAAGGCAGGGCCTGGGTGTATCTCCTGTGGGCGTCCACAGTCATGGAGCCGCTCTCGAAGCCTACGTTGTGGAGCTTTCCGCCCTCGATGTACTCCTTGGCGAAGGCCATATGCCCCTTGTCCGGAGTGGTGAGGCACACCTCCGCCCCTTCCACCTGCTCCCGGGCGGCCTCGATATACCGGCCGTCGGTGGTGTACTGCGCCCCACCCTTTGTCACCAGCAACAGGCCCTCCCCATGGAAGCCCAGAGCATACCGCTCCCCAGACTCGCTGGTAATCATCATGGCATCCAGGCCAAAATCCGCCAGTCTGGCGGCAATTTTTTTAATGTGGTTCATGATATTTTGCTCCCTTGTGATTGTTGTGGTTGTGTGCCCTGCAAAAGGGCCTCATAGCTCCGTTTCATGGTCAGGGCGTCCTCCGCCTGGGTGCCGGCGGATTCGCAGATGAAGGTGGGCGACCAGCCCCGGCGGGCGATCTCCGCCGCCAGGGGAGCCCAGTCCGGGCCGTAGCCTCCGTCGTCGGAAAAGGTGCGGTGGCACTTCTCCCCGCCCTTGGGGGTGAACTCGATGTGGGAGAAGTGGCTGTGAAAGGTGCCGGCCCGGTCCTGACCCAGCACCTCCGCCACCCGGTCCAGCATCCGGCAAAAGGCCCCTTCCCCGTCATCCGCACCCAGAGAGCGGGCGTAGAGGTGGCCGAAGTCGAGGCAGGGGACCAGCCGCTCGTCCAGGGCGCACAGCTCCAGCACCTCGTCCAGGTCCCCCAGCTGGTTGATCTTGCCCATGGTCTCGGGACAGAGGGCGATGTGAGAAAAGCCCTGTCCGTCGCAGACGGCGATTACCTCCCGGAGAGATTTTTGGGCGGTGTCCAGCGCCTCCCGGCGGGTGCGCCCCATCAGCGCCCCAGAGTGAATCACCACCCGCCCCGCCCCCATCCAGTCCGCCACCTGACAGCCGGCGGTGATGTAGCCGATGGCCTTTAGAAGGCTGTCCGGGTCAGGGTTGGCCAAGTTGATGAAGTAGGGGGCGTGGAGGGACAGGGAAATCCCCGCCGCCCGGGCGTTCTCCCCCAGCTTGACGGCGGTCTCCTTCCCCACGTGGACCCCCTTGCCGCACTGGTACTCGTAGCAGTCCAGGCCGAAGTCCGCGATCCACCCGGGGGCAGCCAGGGAGGATTTATGGACTCTGGAAAAGCTGTCGCAGTTGCCCGCGGGGCCGAATTTCGCCCTCATAGAAAGGGCCTCCTCTTTCCCAGCAGACGGAAGGGGGTCTCGACGGCGTATCGGATGTACCGCCCCGGGTTGCCCGCCAGCCGGATGGGCTCCACCAGCAGGGGGATCACTCCAGCGTTGTTGGCCCCCAGGGTGTCGGTGAAAATCTGGTCCCCCACCATAACAGTCTGGCTGGGCATACAGCCCAGGCGCTCCATGGCCCTGAGATAGCCCGCCCTCTTCGGCTTGCCCGAATGGCCCTGGTAGGGAATGCCCAGCTGCTCGGCGAACCGCTGGGCCCGGCCCGGCTTGCGGCTGTTGGACAGCAGAAACAGGGTGATGCCCTCCGCCTCCAGGGCTTCCTTCCAGGCGATGACCTCCGCCGTCGGGGTAATGCTTCTATAGGGCGCCAGGGTGTTGTCCAGGTCGACCAGCACCAGGCGTATCCCCTTCTCCGCCAAGGCTTTGGGGGAAATATGGGTGATCGAGGGATAGACTCCCCGGGGTATGGGTGATAAAGACATGGGGCGTTCTCCTTTTCGTCGCGTGCGGGCGGTCCGTGCGCAGGGCGGGACGGCTCGGTCCGCCGCTTCCAAAAACGGTGCGCCGGGGGCGCCGCGCTCTACAGGGTTCTACTTCCCTGTCCGGCTTCATATCGTGTACAGCGTAGTATATCACAGGTTGAAAGTTCGGACAAGGGGGAACTCCCATGACCCAGGACACCTTTATCGTTATGCTCCCGCCCAGACAGCTGCCCGCCCTCCAGAGCTGGCAGGCCGTCCCCGCCCACCTGGCCTACCGGCTGGGGCCAGGGCCCCATCTGTTTCGGGCGGAGGGCCCCGCTCCGCCCAGAGGCGGGCTGATGGTGGTGGATGACAGAGATTTCAATCCCCTGGGCTCCATCGGCCCGCTGTGTCAGGAGGTGCTGCGGGAATGTCAGTTCCGGGGGTTCTCCGGGGCTGTTCTGGACTTTGAATCCCGCCTGCCCCCACTGGAGCAGACCGCCGCCAGGCTGGATGAGCCCTTTGCCCGCCGGGGCTGGGCCCTCTATGTCCCCGAGCGGCTGTCGGCGGCGGCCCCCCACGCCCGGGTGATGATCTCCTCCGCCCTGTCCGGGGGCTCCCTCCAGCAGCGGCTGGAGGAGGCCCTGGGCCGTTTCGGGGAGAGCCGGACAGTGCTGGCCCTGGAAAAGCGGGCGGAGGACTTCCGCCTGCCCTCCCCCACCGGCAGCGGACAGCCCCTGTCCGACCGGGAGCTGGAGGAGCTGCGCCAGCGGCTGGCCCCCTCCGTCTTTTTCTCTCAGGAGCTGTGCGCCCGGTACTTCACCTATACCAGCCGGGAAAACGAGGCCCACTTCGTCCTCTTTGACGACGGGGACACCCTGCGCCGGAAGGTAGAGGTGGCCCGGCGGCTGGGCATCCGCACCTTTCTGGCCCCCTGGGCCGAGATCAGCGCCTGCGCCGCCCGGCTGGGCATCCAGCGCAGGCCGGAGCCCCGGCCGGGGCGCAGGTGAGCGGCATCTTTTGCCCGCTCCGTCCCCCCGGGGACGGAGCTTTTTTGTTTTCTTTGGATATAATGCCGTTGACAGACTGCTTTTCATGGATTATGATGTAAATTGCTGAATTATGAAAAAATTCCTCTGATTATACCAAAGCGAGGTTCTATCCATTATGACCCATTCATTTTTCGGCGGGGTATACCCCGCCACCCGGAAAGGCATCACCAGACGCAAGCCTATGGCCCGTCTGTCTAAGACGCCGCCGGAGATCATCATCCCGCTGGTCATGTGCGCCGACGGCCCCTCCACCCCCCTGGTGGGCCCCGGCGACGCGGTGACGGTGGGCCAGCCCATCGCCCGCCGGGGCGAGACGGGGGCCGC
>NZ_QWKG01000004.1 GCF_009911595.1 Colidextribacter sp. OB.20 | reverse complement strand
CTACTTCATAACATTTCCGATACAGCGGCCTCCCGAACCATGTGCCGATCCTCTGCTCCTCGGTGGAATAGGTCTCCCAGCTGCTTCCCCCTCCAGAGCCGCCGCCATCGTCCACGAAGTAGGTCCCGCTGGCTTTCTGCTCTTCCGTGAGGGCGTCCCACTCCGCCTGGGTCAGGATGCCCCGGACCGGGTTGTCCACGTTGAGGGTGTCGCCGTCTTTGCTCAGCCCGTCTCCGGCGGTGATATCGGAGCCACTGCCAGCCGGGCCGGGAGGCCCCTGTTCTCCTCGTTCTCCTCGTTCTCCTCGTTCTCCCTGCGGCCCCACAGGACCTTGCGGACCTGGTTCTCCCTGTGGACCCGGGGGCCCGGGGTCTCCATCCTTGCCGGGCAATCCGTCAGCTCCCTTTTCCCCCGGAGGTCCCGCTTCTCCGGCAGGCCCCTGAATACCAGCAGGGCCGGGCGGCCCCTGCATAGCCTCACCTGCGTCTACGGCCACGGCGTTGCCCTGGTCATCGAAGCCCACCAGCTGGTCGGGCTGGCCGGACAGCTTGTCCTGTTTTTTTGCCAGCTCCAGCTGCCACAGCTCAGGGGTGGGGGGTCTGGACTCCGGCCCGGGGGATGCCCCCTTTTGGATGTAGCCCAGCTGAGTCCAGACGGTAGGGAGGACGATGGTATCCCCCCTTTTTCCATAGACGCCGCACTCCAGCCAGACACCGGGGGTCTCCAGCACCTCCCAGGGGATGACCACCGGCCCCTCTCCATCCAGGATCACGGACCTGGACACCCGTCCAGCACGAAATACGGCGGTTTTTTCCAACCCCTCCCAGTCCGAGGAGAATGTGAAGGCCGCCTGAAAAACTCCCGCGCTGCCGGAGGTAAGCAGCTCCGCTCCCTGGACCTCCAGGTGGGTCCGGTTTGCGTACAGCTGGAACATAAAATCACTCCTCACTGTCAATTTTACCAAGGGGATATTTTTCGCAACTTTTCGGGCAAAGTTCCCATAGCGGTACACGGCCCTTTTCCCGGTGTTTCACGCAGAAATTGGGCGTTTTGACGGATGGCCCGCCCGTTCTCCTGGGAAAACGGTCAACGAAATTAATGTTTTGTTGACCCGGCACCTCAAACCACCTCGTAGACCTCCCAGTAATCGGGAAACTGCTCCGGGTCCCAGACGTTTCCGTCAATTTTGGACTTGTACAGCGTGCCGTTTCGGTCCACTACGTCGCCTGCGTTGTATGCGTCGTGGGCGCCGGTGGGCTGGCTCCAGATAGGCCAGTCTGAGGTCCCCAGGCTGACGCAGGTATACAGAGACGGGGTGATCTCAGGGGGCCACTCATCGGCGCTGGTGTGGTCCTGGACCACCTTATAAAGCAGTGGGTCTCCGTTGGTGTCCACGCCATCGGTGAGGTACTCGCCTGCCTTATAGGCCCGGCCTGTCTGATAGGCCGGGTAGACCGCAGCCACCTCCCTGGCCTGGGCTTCAGGCAGGGTTTCGGCAAAAAGCTGGAGGGCCCGGCGCAGCTGCTCCGCAGCCTTGAGATCAGAGTTTGTAAGCATGTTGTCAGCCTCCTAACATGGTTTTGAGGACGTCCTCAGGAGTGACCTCCTCTTCGGGCTCCGGCGTGGGCTCCGGCTCCGGAACAGTTCCCGGGGTCCAGCTGGTGACCGTGGGGACCCCGTCGATGTCCTCTGCAGTAACAATCCCAAAGGGAAAGCTCTCCAGCGTCTCGGGGGTGCCCAGGGACTCGGGGAGGAGTGCCCAGCCCTCCGGGATGGTGAACTCCTCCAGCGTCGCCCCGTAGATCGTGTTGTTGTCGTGGCTGCCGTTGTCGTTGGTCTGAATTTTGATGATGGTCATAAGTTACCTCCTAACAAAAAGCGATCCAATAATAAGTTGTGCCAGATTTATTTGCGCACCATGATCCGTTATTACTCCCGTAGGTGCTTCCTTCTGTGTACCAATAAATGGTTTTCCCGTCTGACGATTTTTTTCCTAGTGGGGCGTGAGATTGAGAATCACTCACGGAATTTGGTCTTTCTGACCCAAACGTATTTCCACGTTTCCATTCAGTCGATAAAGCGGCGCAGTTTATTACTGTGTTGTTGTTTCCAATAACATCAAAAAAATCATAGGCAGTATTTCCTCTCCTGAATGGAGCTTCTGTCAGCATCATTACAATTTTTGGCGCACGAGAAAAGGTCAAAGATCTTGGGGAAGCTTCTGTTCCTTCTACTCCAGTTCCGACATAGCTGCCCATCAACAAATCAGGACGTGCATTTGCTGTATCCTGAGCTGTGGCGACCAGCTGGCGGAGCTTGTCCATGGCCTGGGTGGGGGTGGCGGAGGTGGACAGGCCCAGGGCGGAGCAGAGGGAGTCGGTGAGCAGGCTGGCCTTGTTGAGCTTTGTGCCCACGGTAGACCAGCCGGAAGAATTGATCCCATTTAAATCCACGGGAAAGGTCCCCTGGATTAGGGCGGATAGGGCTGCGTCCCAGGTTGGATACAGCGTCCGGGCGTTGGCCACGGTCCTCAAATACCGGCTGTTGCCTGAGCCCTTGATGATCCCGTCAGTCATGGCCCTGCCTCCCTTCGCAAAGGGAGGTGTCAGCGGCGCCGCCGCTGACGGAGGGTTTCTCCTCCTCCAGGTCATAGGCGGCCACCCGGCCGTCGCTGAGAAAAATGGCGAGGCCTCTTATCCCTTGTGCCGCAATGGTTTCGATGGAATTACCCCCCCCCCACTTTCGCTCGCTAAAGTGCTATGTACTGCCTGCAATCCTTCCAAAACATTCATAAAATTCTCCTTTCTTATTCTTCCCCGCAGTAAATCTCGTCGCTGTAGTAGGGCGAGCGGTCCATCCAAGGGAAAAAGCTGTCGGCGGCTACCAGGTTGGCCTCCACGGCGTTGGCCTCCATGAAGTCGAAGCCCTCCATATCCGGAGGCAGCGCCGGGGCCTGGACGGGGAGCAGACCGGCGATCTGGGCCACGTTGTCCAGATAGGTCTGCCGCTGGGCGAGGGTAGGGTAGTTCTGAGCGGTCCAGTCTTTTTTTGGCTGGGTGATGGGGGCGTAGCCCCGGGCGGTGAACTCCCGAGTCAGATAGTCAACGGCAATCCCCACCCGGTTCATGTCCAGATTTTTATAGGCCCCCTTCAAAATTCCCAGCCAATAGGTCCGGTCCGCCGCCGGCCACTGGGAGAAGGGGATGCCCCCAGCCGCCCGGGCGGACAGCTCCGCCACCCGGTCCACGTCGGCCTGGACCCGGTCGGTGATGAGCCGAAGCATCCATACCAACGCGGTGGTCTGAAGCCCGGCGTGGTCCACGGCGGTGACAGTGATGTTGTTCTCCCCCACCTCCAGGGGCACGGTGAGGGAGAATTTCCCCTCCCCGTCCGGGGTGACGGAGACGCTCCCAACATGGACGCTGGCTACCCCCGCCGTGGCGTCGGAGACGGCGCCGGCGATGGTGACCTCAGCCCAGTCCACCACCCGGTGGCTCTCCGGGAGGGTGAGGACAATCTTCGGGGGCACCGTGTCCACCTGATAGTTGGCGGTGACAGTGGTCCGGTTGCCGTCCCGGTCGGCCACCGAGGCGGTGACGGTGTGGGGCCCCTCGGAGAGCACCTGGCCGCCGAAGGTGAGCCGGTAGGCGCTGCCGGAGGCCGTCAGGGAGCAGGAAACGGATACCCCGTCAATGGTGGCCCGGGCGCTGGAGGTATCAAGACCGGAGCCCCCCGCCTCATCGGAGGCCTCAAAGACAAATCTGGGGGTGTTTGTGGTCAGCCAGCCCTGGGCCGGGGAAACCAGGGTCACCACCGGGGCGGTGGTCTCCCGGACCACCAGCCGCAGGCTCTGGATTTGACTTCCGGTGAGGGTGTCGGTCTGACCGTTGGAGTTGGTGGCCTCCGCCGTCAGGGAGAAGTAGCCCCCCGGCTGGTGGATAGAGGTGCCGGCGGGGGTGATGTTTCCCTCCCAGCGGGCGGTGGAGCTGTTGTAGGTCAGGGTGGTCCAGACCCCCTCCAACTTCACCCTGACTTTTGTAATCGCCATCCGCTACACCTCTCCCGCGTAAAACTCGTTGCTGTAGTAGTCCGCATTGGCGGGGATTGCCTGGACGTCGGAGGCGGCGATGGAGACTTTTACCGGCTGCCCCGCCTTGCCTGGGTTGGGACTAAGGGTCACGCTGATAATAACCGGGGTGTATACAGCCATTAGGCCGCCTCCTCTCGTTTGATTTACTTAATCGCAAGCCAATCGTATCGGTTGGTAGGGCTGTTCCATTGCACCATAAAGCTTTCGGTGCTGTACCATGTGAGCGTTTTTCTGTCTGAGCTTATTTTTGCCCAGATCGTGGCATTAGAATTAAGAATACCTCTTTGATAGTCAGTCGTCAGAAGAATTGGGTTTATCCAATCGCTCGGAGTATAATTTGTATAATTCGCGCCCTCCCTAATGTTCTGATAATTTGTAAGGCACATAATTTTTGGAGCGAACGGAAATGTAACGCTGGTTGGGTTATTTACTCCATTTGTTCCCGTTCCGACATAGGATACCAGCTCGATTTTCACCCCGTTATCAACCCCGGCCTGTGCCGTCGCGATCAGCTGCCGAAGCTTGTCCATGGCCTGGTTGGGGGTGGCGGATGTAGACAGGCCCAGGGCGGAGCAGAGGGAGTCGGTGAGCAGGTTTGCCTTGTTCAGCTTCATGCCCACGGTGGACCAGCCGGAGGAGTTGATGCCGTTGAGATCAATGGGGAAGGTGCCCTGAATCAGCGCGGTGAGGAAATCGCTGTAGGTTGGGTAGAGCGTCCGGGCGTTGGCCACGGTGCGCAAATACCGGCTGTTGCCGGAGCCCCTGATAATGCCGTCAGTCATAGTCCTGCCTCCCTTCGTGAAGGGAGGTGTCAGCGGCGCCGCCGCTGACGGAGGGTTTCTCCTCCTCCAGGTTTACGGCGGCTACCCGGCCGTCGTCCAGAAAGAGGACAAAGCCTCGTATCCCTTGCGGCGCAATGGTTTCGAGGGAATTACCCCCCCCCCCGCTTTTACCCGCTAAAGTGTCAAGCAGCGCACCAAGGGCCGCCTGCGTCCCGGGGTCATCTCTCCATTTCATAGGCATTCTCCTTTCTTCACGGCATATTTGATAACCTAGTCTCATCGCTTCAAACTAGATCAGTAGGGAGTGGGGCAGAAAGGCCCAACAAAAAGTCCAAATAACTGGGATACTGTACCAGAAAATTCTCGACGCCAGAAAGATAGAATGAGGTATCCGCTGTTTTAGAGGGCTTCGGCGTTTTTTTCTTCCGGGTGATCCACTCCAATATCCCGTCCTCGTTCAAACGCAGACCATCCAGCCCCCACCAAAGGATTATTGTCTGATCGACAGTCTTCTGATTGCTCAAAATCTCCACTTGTGCCCGATCAATCCGGTCCATATATTCGGCAACGGAAAAGGGCTCCTTGGATTGCCCCAGTTCGAGCTGTTCCAGTCTACAGGGCACTGCTTTTGTTGCTTTCTTTGCAAAAAACATCAAACAAATTACAACGACCAAACTCAGGATAGAGATAAACAACGCGATCATTTAATACCCTCCTCTACTTTCTCCCACGTCACCATCACAAACCCGGTGGCCCCGTCAACGCCCTTGTGTCCGGGGCCGGGCTCCTCTGTGACCTCAAATCTTGTGCCGACCACCTGGCCGGTCTCCTTGTCATAGACCTCATAAATAATGCCGGCGCCCGGGTCGCCTCCTCTGCCGCCCTTTCCTCCGTCTCCGGTGCCCGGGAGGGGAGCCTCCACGCCGGGCCGGGCAAAGACCTGGCCGTTTGCAATGTCGGTATACCCCTGCTCATAGACCTGACCGTTGGCGGAGGAGTAGGCTCCAAAGGTAGTATGTTCTCCCTTGGCCCCAGGGACGCCCTTGACGGCAGCCGCAGCGCCCCCGGCCCCCAGGTGGACGACGAACTCCTGCTCCTCGTTGCAGTCAATAACGCCGTACCAAATCTTGCCCCCCTGGCCGTCCTGGCCCGGGTCGCCGTATCCCGCCTCCACAGTGTCCCAGCCCTCCCGGACGTAGCCGTCCTCGCCGTGGCCGCCCCCCTGGCCCCCCTGGCCCAGGACCAGCCGAAGCTGGCGCACTCCAGGAGGCGCTCTCCAGCTTCCGCTCTCCCGAATAACCTCAAAGTTTTCCCAGAGATAGGACCCGTCGGCCTGGAGCAGAGTGCTGGGGCAGTTCTGCATGACGCCGCCTTGGAACTGGATTGTCTGGCTCTTCCGCCGGGCGGTGGTGGCGTTGGATTCGTCCAGCTGTATGGTGTCAACGTCTCCGATCTCACTGGAGGGGTCTCCCCGTCCGGTGGTCTCCAGCACGTTGCCGCCATACTGGGCCAGAATGAGCCGGGCGGCCGCCCGAGCCTGCTCCGCCGTGTGAAGGAAGGGGTTGACAATGCGCACTGTATCCTCGGAGCTGGTGGAGTTGCCGCTGATCACCAGCTCCGTCCCGTCGGAGAGCGTAAAGATCAGCGCGGCCAGAGACCTGTTGGCCCCCATGGTGGGATACTTCACCAGGTTGGCCAGGGTAATCTGGTTTCCCTGATTCCAGAGGGGCTCGGCGCACAGCTTGCCCGTCTCCGCATCCGCCCGGGGCCAGGTGCCCGAGGCCTGACAGACCCACCGAATCAGGTCCCCGCACTTTTTCCCCACCACATCCTCCTGTTTTTTGGCGGTAACCGGCTTGTCGATGTAGTCCGGGTCGGCGCTGTAACGATACCGAAAGTTTTCCCCCAGCTGGAGGACAATGGCTTCCAGCCAGCCTCCCAGGGTGGTGGGGAGGTCCTCCTCTGCCAGCCACAGAAAGCTCCGGTCTGTGAGCACCCCGATGATGTCCACCAGATACCACTGCATGGTCAGGGAGTTATCCCCCGTCTTCCACCCGTCCCCGGCCATGTAGAACAGCCCCAGCCGCACATGTTCATAGGACCCGGAGGCCAGGCGCACCCCGATGTACACGTCGATGGCCTGGCGCTCCTCGATGGACTGGAAGATACCGTCCTTACGCCGGGGCTCAAACCGCCGGGACTTGTTGTCGATAGCCATGGTCACGCTGCCATAGGGCAGGGACAGGCAGGAGAACTCCCCCTGCTGCACGCAGGAGAAGGTGGCAAACATCCGGGAGGGCCACCGCTCATACAGTCCTGGAAGAATCTCCATCACCCGCACCCGCCGGTATGGAAGGGTGGTCTTGGTCACCGTCAGCCGGATGGCGGTGGGGTCGTAGACGGTGAATCCGGTGATGGAAATCTCGGTGGCGGTGCTGCCGGTGTACTCCTTGGACAGGTAGACCTGTTCTCCGGCCAGCACCTCCACCACAAAGTCCTCCGGGACCCCGTCCAGGGGGTCGGAGGAGAAGAAAATAGATAGCATCTGCAGTACGTGGACGTGCTCCAGCTCCTGACGGATGAAAACAGGCTGAGAAAACGCCCCGCTGGAGCCGCTCACAGCTTCCGTGGCGACCCCCACTCCGTTTACCTCGCTGTAATCGGCTGGAAAGCCGTCAAATGAGCCGTCAAGGAGCCAGCGTCCCCACTCCAGGGTAGCCAGACGGGGCGGGGTCTCAAACTCCTTGTTGTGCAGCTCGTCAGGCTTAGACCAGGGGGCCAGACCGGAGGAGAGCACCGGGCCCCAGACCAGGTCGGGGTCGCTCAGGTCTACGATAGCCAGTATCTCCACCCGCCGGGGGGAGCCTACAATAGCCGCCTGATACTCCGGGCTTGTGGCAATCATCCGCCCGCCTCCTTCGTTTTATGAATCAGTTAAATACCACGCCTGGAAGCCGCAGCGGGCGCGGCAGCATTAGCCAATACCCAGAAAATAATAGTTATAAGCGGAATCATTCAACTGAGAAAATGCAATATCTGTAGCATACCAAGAAAAGGTTTTCCCGTCCGTGCTCTTCTTTCCGTACTTTTTATAAGCATTATAGTCACTTCCATACATATAGCCGAACCCTAATCCTTTTGCAAAAGAAGCGGTAAGCATAGACGAAATCATAATGCTGCTGATTCCGTTTGCATATCGGGTATAACCATCATTAATCTCCGTCATGCTTTCCCAGTTATACGACCCATCTTTTAATTGCAAGCCATTTCCCAAAAATATCACTACCTCCGGGGCAAAGGAAAACGTGACAGAGCTAGGATCACTCTCTCCATAGGTATCCGTTCCCCTATAAGAGACAATTTGCGTCTTTGTCCTCCCGTCCGCGTTTGAGTTGGCGGTATTAATCAGCTGCCGCAGCTTGTCCATGGCCTGGTTAGGGGTAGCTGCGGTAGACAGGCCCAGGGCGGAGCAGAGGGAGTCGGTGAGCAGGGCGGCCTTGTTGAGTTTTGTGCCCACGGCAGACCAGCCGGAGGAATTGATTCCGTTCAGGTCAATGGGAAAAGTGCCCTGGATCAGCGCGGCGATAAAGCTCTCATAGTTGGGATACAGGGTCAGCGCGTTGGCGACGGTTCTCAAATACCGGCTGTTGCCGCTGCCCTTAATAATTCCATCCTTCATACTGATTACTCCTTTCAGCCATGCGGCTCCTCCTCCCGCAGGGAGAAGGCGAGCCCATGCCAGATTGGTTTAGAGCTGTCAAAGGCCAGCAGCTTGGGCTGAGTCAGGCTCTCCACCAGGAACCGGGAGGTTACGGGGGTGTCCCGGCTGTCGGGCAGCACGGAGGCGATAAAGGGCGCTCCGGACCGGAGGATCGCCAGCGCGGCCCGAAGGACGCTGTCTGTCAGATAGTCATAGCTGACGGACACCCGCCAGATCAGCCCCCGTTCCTCCACCACCCGCCGGCCGGAGATCATGTCCACCTGCACGGAGAGCATATCCTCCCAGCAGCTGTACTGGTCAAAGCTCACATTGGGCATTGGCAAACCGCCGCCCAGATTGATTTGTGCAGGCTCCAAAACAGCACCCCCTTTTTTATTTCCTGCCCCGCTGCGGAGGCAATAGATCACTTATCGTCCAGCGTCTCGGGCCGTTCCTTAAATGCCTGACGCATAGGATCAACCTGTTTCCGGGCCAGGACCTGGCCGTCCAGCTCCAGGGTAACGTCAACCCTGGAATACGACGCCCCGGCGCTGGCGGTATTGAGGGCGTTCACGCCGCCCACCACCGCATTTTGCATCTGGGCGGGGGTCACCCCCTGGAACCGCTCGGCAATCCGATCTGTGGAGAAGCTGGCCGCCAGCTCCGAGTTGGAGGGGATGCGTCCCGCTCCGGCCAGGATATTGGATACCTGTTCGGCCATCCGCTGGGCCTGGGCATAGAGGGCCTCCTCCTGGGAGGCCAGGCCGTCAATGAGGCCCTGTGCGGTGTCCACACCGCTGGAGTAGGAGGTGTCGGTCAGGTTGTCCAGGGCGGCGCCCAGCTTGTCGTTGTACTCGGTTTCCAGCACGTCCAGCTGGTCCTTGAAGAACTGCTCGGCCACCTCCATGGCCCGCTGCTGCTTCTCATCCCAAAGATTGTTGTACTCCTCCCACTGCTCCTCGCTCATCTCCAGCAGCTCCCGGGCGTACTGGGTAGCGCTGTCCACGTCCAGGTTGAGGACCTCGTTCATCAGCCCGCCGGAGATGTTCCGCTCCTTCAGCCGGGTGAGGGCCTCCTCATAGTCGTTGATAGCGTCAATCTGGTCCTGGATGCTGTTCAGGGTCAAATTGTTATCCTTGACCTCAAACAGGTCCCCGTAGCCACTGAGCCGGTCCTCCATCTTGTCCTGCTGGCCGCTCACCGATTTGATGCGCTCCTCCAGCTCAGAGATCAGGGCGTCGGTCTGGTCGGCCCACAGCTCGGCCTCCTGGTCGGCCAGAGACTTGTCGTATTTGTATATTTGCTCTGTAACCTTCCGGTATTCGCTGACATTGGCGTCGTCGGTGAGGTACTGGTCCCGGTACTCCGCCATTTGGCGGTAATATTCCGCCTCATCCACCAGGTCCACGGCCTTTTGGTGGTCCAGCTCCGCCTTCATCTGCTTGTAGGCCTCCAGGTCCTGCTGGGCCTGGGTCTTGACCTGTCTGGAGGCGGACGCGGTCCGCCGGGCGGAGCTCTCCGCCGCGCCGGTGTAACTGCCCAAAGAGCTCTGGGCGGCCTTCAGCGCGGCGATCTGGGCGTCCAAAGATTTGATATCATCCTTGTCCGCGGCGGTCTTGGCGGCCTTGGCGGCGGCGGCCTCCCAATAGGCGCTGCTGTCCCGCCGGGCGGCGGCGGCCTCATCGTCCAGGGCGGCGGCAGCTTCCAGGGCGGACTTTTGGGCCTCCAGGGTGGCAATCTGCTCCTGTATCTTGGCGGAGGCCAGGCGGATGTACTCCTCCCGGTTCAGCGTGACCGCCCCGGTCTCCTCATCCACGGCAATGGCGGCGCCGTACCCGGCGTCGATCAGGTCCAGGGCTGTCTGGAGGCTGAGGCGGCCCTGGCTGCTCTGTTCCTCCAGGGCGGCGGACAGGGTGTCGTTGGCCCCAGCCAGGTAGAGGGTGGCCTCCTCCAGCTCCTCAGACCGGGCGGCCAGCTCCTCCAGCAACGGGCCAGCGTCTCCGGCGGCAGCCTTTAGCTGGTTCAGCGCCCCGGACTCCTCCAGGGCGGCGGTTACCGCGCCGCCCATGGACTCCGCCAAGGCGGCGGCGGCCCCGTCCATGGCGTCCGCCGCCTGGGTAAATGCCTCCGCCTCTTCATTAGCTCGCGTCAGCCACTTGACAAAGCTGTTAAGTCCAGCCACGGCTACCCCGATAGCGGTGGCCACACCGACGAAGGGAAGAAGATGCAATGCAGCGGCCAGCGCCCCGGTTGCGGTGGCCGCCAAGGGAGCGATGATGTTATAGGCGGTCATCCCGGCGGTCAGAAGCCCCAAAACGGTGACTACGGCAGTAATACCCTGCACCAGAAGGGGATTGTCCTTGATGACCGTCTCAATCACGCCCAGTACCGGGGTGACGCCCTCCGCCAGCGCCCCCAGGGCAGGCCTCAAAGCGTCGCCCACAGCGATTTTCAAATTATTTGCCGCGTTGGCGGCCATATCCAGCTTGGCCTGGGCGGTGGCGTACTTTTCGGCGGCGGTCTCGGTCAGCTCTGTATTTTCGTCCCAGGCCCGGTTAGCCAGGGCCACAGCGTCCACCAGCGTCTCATTGGCCAGGGCCAGGGACTTGAGCATGTTGGCCTGCTGGACACCGGATATTCCCAGGTCATCCAGCACCTGAGTGGCGCTCTCCCCTTTTTCGTCCAGCCCGGCCAGGCCGCCAATAAAGGCCTGTATGGCAGTAATGGGTTCATTTGCCCAGGCGTCAGAAAACGCCTGGGAGGACATGCCTGCCACCTGGGCAAGCAGCTCCAGCTTCTCTCCCCCGGAGGTTACCGCCTTCTCCATGGCGGTGAGGGTCTGGGTCATGGCGGTGCCGCCCGCCTCCGCCTCAATGCCTACGGAGGACATGGCGGCGGCCAGGCCCATGATCTGGCTCTCGCTCAAGCCCGCCAGCTTGCCGGCGGCGGCCAGCCGGGAGGACATGTTGGTGATCTCGGATTCTGACGTGGCGAAATTGTTGCCCAGGGCCACCACGGTGGAGCCCAGGCGGCTGTAGTCCTCCGCCGCGGTCCTGGTGATATTGGCGAACCGGGCCAGGGCGGTGGCCGCCTGGTCGGAGCTGAGGTCAGAGACATTGCCCAGGTCAATCATGACTCTCGTGAACTGGAGCACATGCTTCTTCGCAATGCCAAGCCGGACGGAAGCCTCTGCCACCTGCGCAATTTCAGAAGTTGTTGCTGGTATTTCAGTGGACAGCTGCTTGATCTGATCCGCCATGATGGACAGCTCACGATTGTTTAGCTTTGCCACCTTGTTGAAGTTGGCCATGGCCGTCTCAAACTCCATGGAGGCGTCGATAGAGCTGCGAATGGCCCCGGCGATCTCATGGAGAGCTGCGGCCACCCCGGCGGCCTTCAGCGCGGAGGCCAACATATTGACGGAGTCCCCGGCGCCCTTGGTGGCGTTGCCGAAGCCGTCGATAGACTTGGCGGTTCCGTCAGCGCTGTTTCTGGCTTCCCACAGATATTTGGTATTTTCGTTCAGCGCTTGGTTCATGTTAACCAGGTCAGTTTTTGCCCTGTTAAGCTGGGCCTGGTAGTTGCTTACCTGATTGCTGTCCTCCCCGTAGACCTGGGCGGCGTCTTGGAGCGCCTGCGACAGGGCCTTGACCTTCTCAGTCTGCTGCTCGATCTCTTTCCGGAGCAGCTTGTCCTTGGCGGTCAGGGCCTCCACGGTGTTGGCCTGCCCTTTAAATTGGGCCTCCGACAGGGCAATCTCGCTCTTCATTGCCCGCAGCGAGGCGTTAACGGAGGTCATAGCCTGCTTGAATTGTGCCTCCCCGTCCAGCGCCAGCCGGGTAGTGATCGTTCTGACAGCCATATATTACGTTCCTTTCCGGACACCCCCTCCGGCCCTGCGGGCCACCTCCCCCATAAAGGGGGAGGCAAAGGGGTGATCTCCAATGGCTCCCCCCCTTGTGGGGGAGCTGTCAGCCGAAGGCTGACTGAGGGGGGTCATTTTTCCTCCCTCAGCCTCCGCCGCTGGATTTCCAGCTCCTCCATATCCAGAATCAGCCCCACGGGGAGGATCATGGCCTCAAACACGTTCAGGCCCAGAAACTGGGCGGCCGCGTTCAGGTACTGGGCGCGGGTAAATTTTCGTCCGTTTTTTTTTCCCACTCAGCCCGGAAAAGGTCCACGGTCCCCGGAGGCGGTTCCTCTTCCCGTAGAAGTCCTCTGTAGACAGCCGCTTTAATGGCCGCCCGGGCCCTGGGTACGTCCATAGGGGAAAGCTCCAGCATCAGGGTATTGGCTGACAGCATAGGCCCATTGTCAAAGCCCTGCCGGCGCCGGAACAGTTCCCCCTGGGCGGCCAGCTCTTCCAGATACCAGCACACATTCTCAAAAGCGTCTCTACTGTTTCCCATAACATGATCCAAGATGGACCCCTCACTGCCGAACTGGTCGTAGATATCAAACATGGCCGCCCCGTTGAGCAGCAGGTAATAGGTGGTCCCGTTAAACTCAAAGGGCGTCAGCTTCATACCTGACCCGCCTTGCTTGCTGTCCTAGCTGGGGCGCTCTGGACCGACGAGCTGCTGGCTTTCACGAACCGCTGATCTACCCACGCCATAGCCTCTTCCTTTGTATCAAAATAAGGTGACTGCATAAAATGGGTGCCATCCTTGGCTGCAGAATAGGTAAGATTAAGGGTTTCGCTGGTCAGCTGGATATTTTCTCCGTTGGTATTCAGCTCTTTCCCCTGGATCACTGCTTTCAGCTTGGGGAGAAATATTCCAAAATATCCCTGCCTATTCCCGGCCAGCAGAGTTCCTGCGATGCAGCCATAGCCCCCATAAGGCGGCTTGTCATCGACTCGGAAGATCAGACCGTCTTTCTCATCCAGTTCCGCACCCAAAACTTTCGATTTTACGACATTCTCAACGTCCAGCAGAGTAATTTGAGCAGTACCCTCCTTAAAAACGCTCAAATACCGCGCCAAAACAGAGTTGCCATACGCTTTCCCTTCATTCATCGTTGGAGCATACTGGAATTTATTCACCTCACCCAAGGAAAGCGGCGTTCCATAGTTGGGCAACGCACCATCCGGCTCCGGATTTTCATCCGCAAAGGGAGCCCACATCGGATATTCAATGGTCCATTCCATACAAATTTCCTCCTTACAGATTTTTGGATTTCAAAAACTCATCGTAGATTTTTTCCGCCTCCGCCACCGCGGGATCGGCGGCTTTTTCGTTGGCGATACGGATAAACTGCCGTCCGGGCCGGGCCTGCCGGCCCTTGCTCTTGGGAATGCCATACTCATTGATGAAAGCGACCTCGGCGTTTCTCACGCCCCGGTCATTGGTTCCGGTGGGGGATACATAGACCATTCTGGCACCGTCCCGGCCTTTTTTCATTTTGCCCCGGCGGATAGAAAGGGCTGTCTGCCCTGTGGAGTATGGGCCTTTCAGCATGGTCGCCGCGCTGCCCAGCTGATACTCCTCCACCACCTGGGCCTCAGCGTCCAGCATGGCGGCGGCCACATCGTCTGGAATGGAGGCGATCTCCTCCAGCGATAACATTAGGTCATCAATACCGCTTACACTCAGCTTCGCCATATCCGCTCCTTTCTGCGGCGGGGGACAGAGCCCCCGCCCTACGGGTGTAGGGGGCGGCCTCCGCGCCGCCCCGTCCTATACCTCCGCGCCGCCCGCCTTCGCCGGGCATATCTACACCTCCGTATCCACCGCAACAAACTCATACACATAGTGCTGGCCCAGCTCATCGGAGGCGTTTTCGACAGTCGGCCAGATGGCGCACCTCTGCATGGTCCCCAGCGCCCGGGCCAGCTCCTTTTTTTTGGGGTGGGGCCGGCGCTTCAGAGGGAGAAACCAGTGCACCTGAACCAGATACCGGGTGACATGGGGCCGCCCGTCCCCAAAGGCGGCAGGCAGCTCGCTGTAGTTATACGTACAGTATTCTGTTTCGTCTCCGGTATAGAGGTCTGGTACGCAAACCGGCACCAGAGGCTCAACCGCCGCCCTGATCCTGTCGTCCAGCATTTCCGTTCTCCTTGCTGAATTTTTCAAACCCGACTACCATCTGGTGGTCTTCATCGCAGAATTTTATTTTTTCCGCAGCCACTTGCCGCACACCGTCGGAAAACTCCACAACCGCCAGGGGCGGATCAGACGGAACCCAAATTTGGAAAGCTCCAAACTCATCATCAACAGTGCATAGTCTTGTTTTCCAAACGATTTCGATTTTACCGTCCAGCCTGGTCACCGCTCTTTCCTCCCTCATTACTTATCCGCCTGCACCAGATTTCCATATATTCCTCGCTGTCGCCGTAAGTGTTGAGATAGAGGATTTCATAATCCTCCTCCCTGTAGCGGATAAACATTTTCCGGTCAAGCTTCTTCCGGGTGTACCGAATCAGAAAACGGACTCTCGTTTCCCCAAAGTCGGCATTGTTTTTGACCATCTCAGTCCCGCTGGTCTGAGAGAACCGGGCCCAGCAGGTATGCACCAGCACAGGCTCCGGATTTTCCGGGAGATATCCGTCCTCCTCCAGCTCCGGCTTTTGATAGATGGAAATACGCTTGTTCAGTTCTCCCGCATTGACGTACATAGAAAGGCTCCTTTGTAGGGGGCGGCCTCCGTGCCGCCCGGGCTTCGGCGGGGGGGCAGAGCCCCCGCCCTACGGCCCGGTGTCTAAGGGATCAGCTGGCTCTGTCAGCTTCAGCTGGTTCAGCAGGTGCCTGAAGGACACGTTGTCCGTCATGGTATGTCCGGACCGGGCCTCGCTCACGGCTCCTCTCCGGTCCCAGGAGTCCAGAACCAGGGCGTTGACACACAGGTCATACTGCCCCCGGCGGGGTGTCCCTGCTTCGGGCCCAGCGATCCCCGCCTGCTCCATGTAGCTCACCGCAGCCTGATATATCCCCTCAAAGAGGGGCTCCTCATCGGCGGTGAGCTCATCGATTCGGCAGTATGCCATAAGAGCCGCCTTGCGCTCCGCCGTCATCAGACCTTAGTCCTGGTGGACAAAGTCGAAGCCCCGGACTCCCCGTCCGGCGACGGCATCGTCGCCTTAAACGCGGCGTTTTTGTCAATGGCGACCGCCGTCATGCGGCAGATACCCCGCATCTCCCAGCTGTCCGTGGCCCAGGCGTCCCCGCCCACATCGGTGGCGGCCACCTCAATACCCTTTCGGACAAAGAGGGTGCCCAAAGCTTTAAAATTACCGGCGTAAATGGGCGTCTTGCCCGTCTCATCCGGGATCAGGTCGTTGTCCGCATAGACCACCCGCCGGCCGCTGAGCCGGTAGACATTGGGGTCGGCCGGGTTGGGCACCAGCAGAGACCGGCCGTTTTTGTCCTCCCAACCGTCCATCTCTGCGTAGCCGTTCTGGTTGGTCAGCAGGACGGCGCTCCCGCTGTGCGCAGTGTTCAAATCGCGGATCAAGGCCTTGCGCAGGTCCTTGGCCTCGCTGCCTGCTGTCAAAGACACGGTCTTTTCCAGATCGTTGAGCAGTTTGAGTAGCAGCATGTTTTTGGTCAGCACATACTTGGGGCCAAACCAGCCGCCCAGATACCGCAGCAGATTGAAGACATTGTCCTCCAGCAGCTCCGCAGACACGGGCAGACGGTCGGCGTACTTGCTTACGGTGTAGGTAATTTTCTCAAACTTGGGCTGATCGTCCTTGCCAATGGTAACCATCTCCGACACTTTAGGAAGCGGCTTACGCTTACCCTGCTCAAAGGCCCGCCAGCCGCTCAGACTGCGGACATTCTCCACCGTAAAGAACTGGCTCAGGTCCACCAGGTCTTTCTCATACTCGTGGATGATCCGGTCAAATTCCTCGGGCACCAAAAATCCGCCGTCTGACCCCTCCGGCGTACCTCCGGTTTCAGTCAGAGCCTTGGTCAAGATGGCATAGTCTTCATTCCCCCAGGCCTGGCTCACCTTCACGCCCTTGCACAGCGCCTTGGCAAAGGCCTGGGCATACTCGTTGGTAGAACGGATACTGTCCACGGCGGCGCCCTTGGCCTTCTCCTCCTGCTGGGCCTGATAATTGTGGTGCATGCCCTTCAGTTTCTCATCTTCATCGGCAAACCGGCCCTCCTCGGCCAGCTGCTTTTCGGTTGCGTCAATCTCCTGGTTCATTTTCTCCACATCAGCCATCAGAGCTTTGTGGGCCGCAAAGTCCTTTTTATCCAGCAGAGCCTGGCCCTCCTTTACCTTCTCAGCCCGCTTGGCCTTCAGTTCCAAATACTCCTGATACGTCATTCTTCCATACCTCCATATCGTTTTTCTTCCTGCTCTTGCATGGCCCGGGCCAGCAGCATCGCCTCTGCCTCACCGGTCTCCGCCGGGTCGGGGTCCTGGGGCTCTTGCCCGCCGTACCGCTTGCTTTTAACTGCTCCCGCTTCAGGCTGGGACGGCACGGCACACAGCGACACCTCATAGGCGTCCGCCACCTGGTCAAGGTCGAACCAGCAGCGTTTGCCCTCATACTCCCGGCCGCCCCGGTGCTGACAGAGGGTCTCCGTCTGGTTCGCCCCGCAGATGGAGCAGACAGACTTGCGGACGGCCACCCCCACAGAGCACTCCCGGAGGATACCCCCCTCCAGGGCGGTAATAGTGTCTCGTGTTTTGTCCGTCCTGGGCATGTAGCAGCGCAGAATCAGCCGCTGAGCCGGCCCGTTTTCCTCCACGTGCCCGGCGTATATCCGCGCCGTCTGGCTCCGGGCGCTCCACTGGTGGTCCATCAGCACGGGGCGCCCCACAAAGAGGTCCGCCATCTCCTTCAGTGCGTCCTCGGTAAACCGCTCGTTGTCCCGGTCCACCTGGTTGTCACAGGCCGCCAGCCGAAAGGTGAATACCTCCTCCGCGCTGAGGGGGCGCAGTGCTTGGGCGTTAATCAGTGCCAACTCCCCCGCGTTGACCTCCTGCTTGCATACCCGTGCCGCCTTTAAAATGGGGTCCATTTACGCCTCACTTCCTTCCTCCGGCGCCACCGCGCCGGCTTTTCCAAGAGCTCGAATCGCGCTCAGCTCCGACCACTGGTCCAGTGGACCGTAGTTCCAGCTGGCGTAATATTTGTCGCCGCCCGGTATTTTTCCCATGTCTTCCAGCCCGCGGATTTCATCCGGATTTAGCCCGCTGACTTCTCGCATAGCTTTGTACCAGGCCGCCTGTGCTGTCGTATCGCCCCGCAGGAACACCTTCAGCTCCCGTTTGACGCGCTGATTTCCGGCCCGCTGGCTGGGCAGCAGCAGCTTGTAGCTGTCCTCCTGCCCCCACTGGGTCTCATAGCCCAGCAGCGTATAGGTGACATATTCAATGCCGTTCTGCTCATTGCTTTCGTAACTCTGCTTCCCGGCGTAGGCCAGGTGAAGTGGAACACCGAAAAACCGGCACAGATCAGAAACCCGGACCTCGTTGCTCTCCACAAACTGGGCATCCGTGTTGGTCATGGAGATAGGCTGATATTTTAGCCCCACATCCAGCACCGC
Source organism: Colidextribacter sp. OB.20 (assembly GCF_009911595.1). GTDB lineage: Bacteria > Bacillota > Clostridia > Oscillospirales > Oscillospiraceae > Lawsonibacter. The sequence goes on along the minus strand of NZ_QWKG01000004.1, from coordinate 60,044 downwards.
CACCCGAAACGCGTTGTCAGGCCCTCCGTAGGTCCGCTCCCACGACTGCCTCAGCTGCTCCTTGGGATCCACCTCTTCCTTCTGCCCGTTGGGCAGTGTGCGGAAGGTCTTTGCTTTTCCCAGGTCGGCGTCTGTGGTCAGGATTCCGCTGGGCTGTCCTCCGTGCCTCCAGGTGCTGTTTTCATACTTCTGGGCCGCTATCGAAGTATCCAGGGTCAGGCTCGCCCTTCGGAGTACGCTGATCCCCTCGATTCCGTCCTCGCTGTAGGCCTTGTAGTGGAGCACATCCTCCGGCCTCAGTCTGGTTTGCTTCCCTGTCTGCGGATTGAGAAACAAATACCAGAGATGGCCCGCCGTGTCTATCTGGATCGACATATAATCCGGCGGCAGGGGGATCAACTCCCGGGGTGCTCCGCTGGACGGGTCCCGGTTGATCCAGGCATAGGCGTTCCCCCGCAGAAGCTGGTTGCACATCATCAGCTTTTGGTAGTCAAAGGTGGTCATGGCCTCATTTGCCCTGCCCCAGAACACACCGCCCAGTTGGTGATTTGTGATCCGCTCTTTGGTCGCCTCATTCATGATGTAGACGGGGAGCACCGCCATAGAGGTGGACAGCACCTCCACGCACCGGTTCACCGTTGACACCTTCATGGCCCGGTCCCGGCTCATGGATATACTGTCTTCCCCGGTTAACCACCCGGCTGGGTTGTCCAGCGTCAAGCCCCGGACCACGCCGCCGCCCATACTTTTCCTGGGGCTGTCAAGGGTACGGCCGGCCCGGATCAGTCCTTTTTTCAGGCTCACTGGTCGCCACCGTTATCCTCTCCCCAGACGGACAGGACCCCTCCGGCAATGGCCAGACCACCGCCGGCTAAAAATCCGGCGGGGAGATAGATCATCCCGGCGCCGATGGTCACCAAAACTGCGCCGGCCAGTATTACAATGCCGCTCAAATTTCTTGCCAGACCTCTTACAACCTTTTTCATTTTCACACCTCATAAATGATAATCTCCCCGGCTCATTGCGTCAGCCAGGTCGGGCGGCTGGTTTCTCTTGACGATCCAGGCAGCCACGGCGATAATCCAGGCCACCGTAATGTCAATCCGACCGATACTGCGGTTTTTCATTGGTTTGATATTCTCGTTTCCGTCCACCGCACACCGCACGTTGCCGAAGCACCAGCGGGCGCAAGAGTTATGAACGTGGAGCATCTCGTGCTTACGGATCAGCTGCTCCAGCTCCTTCATGGCCGGCGACATGCCGGTCATCGTCTGAGCAATGGCAATCACCTGTATCCCTGCTTCCTCCAGCCGGGGAGTCACCGTCTGGGTTAAATATTGGTCCACTCCCACGCATTGGAGGTCATACAGCTCATTTGCCTCCAGAACGGCATCCACCACATCCTTGGGGTCGATCATGTCCCCTTTGGGAAGGGTAAGAAATCCGGCCCGCTCCCAGTCCCGGTATGGAACATGGTCCCGCTGCTCCGCCTCCAGCACGGTGTCTATCGGCCGCCAGGCCCGAAACAGGGCCACAGCCGTCTCCAGCCCCGGCTGGGGCGGGAAGACCAGCACAAAGGCGGTCAAGTCGGTGGTCATGGACATATCCAGGCCGCCGAAGCACATCTTCCCGGTCAGGTGCTCCCGAATCCACTCCTCCCGCTCCGCCTTTTTTGACGGCCCGATTTGAGTTTTGTCGTAAAGGGTCAAGGGCAGCCATCCCACATCCTTCACGGAAATCCACTGGTTGAGCCGCAGCCACCGGAAATTTCGTTCGGCCGCCTCGCTCTGTTTTGCCTCCCGGGCCGCCTGTCGGAACTGTCTGGGATTGATAGTTACCCCGTAGGACGGGTTGCACTGCCTCCAAAGCGCCTCGTTCTGGAGGTCCAGCGCCGCCAGCTTGTCCGGATCATCCCCGGTGAGAACGGACACCCCGTACATAATGGGCAGCCACGCAGGGTCGTCCCCGTCCCCGGGCAGCTCCGGCTTCCCTCTCCGCCAGGCCAGAATTTTACGGCATTTTTCGTGTATTTCCCATCCGATAGAGGTTCGGTCCGGGTCGTCTCCGGCTGTGGTGAGCACCAGCACCGCCTGCTGCCGCCGGGCGGCGTCCGAGCCCACGGTGAGCACTTCCCATCGCTCTCGTCCGGCCCGTCCGCTCCAGGCGTGGAGCTCATCGCAGATCACAGCGGAGTAGCTTGCCCCATGCTTGTTCTCCACGTCGCTGGAGTAGACCTTCAGCAGTCCGCCGAATTTGGTGCGGATTTCCCGGACACTGTCCCGGCACCAGGCCAGCGGCTTATGCTTGGGCTCCGACATGGCGGTGTTCTCTACCATGTACTTGGCGCATTTATAAATGATGTCCGCCTGGACCTTGTCTACGGCGAACACTCCCACATGGGGAAGCTGCTCTCCGTCCGCTAGCAGGAAATAGAGCCCAAGACCTGCGGCCAGCTCGCTTTTTCCGTTCTTTTTTGGTATCTCCTCGTAGCCAAACCGCCGGTACCGCACCCAGGTACCGTCCGGGTTTTTCACCTGGACACCGAAAAATTCCTGTATAAATTCTTTTTGCCAGGGCAGCAGCTTAAAGGGCTTTCCGGCCCACTCGTTTTGCCCGAACACCAGAAGAGAGAAAAACCGCTCTACCCGGTCCACGGCCTCCTGGCTGTACCGCAGCTCCGCCCCGTCCTCCGGAACGGGAACCCGGATAAAAGGCGTCAGCCAGACCATTTCTGGCATAGTATCCACTACAGATGCGTCAGGCTTCACTGGCCAGTCCTCCCTCAATCAGCTGGAGGAATGGGTTTTGGTCTTCCGACTTTTGTTTGACGCTCTCCGGAACCACCAGCCTACACCGGCTGGTCACGCTCAGACCCATCACTTCGCCGCACTGTCGGGCTTGTCGAAAATACGTATTTTGAATCGTCGTCCAGCTCTGGGCCCGTTTTTCATCATTGTCACGTATGGCAGCTGATGCTTTCTTGTTCGCTTTCAACCATCCATCTCGGGCCACAAAATACTGCCCAAGCACATCCCGATCCAGTTCGGTATAAAGCCCGGCGTTAAGCAGAATCTGTCCAATCTCCAAGAACTCACTGTGAAACCGCTTTGTCAGCCAACCCGGCGGCTTTACACAGGCGGAAGGCTCCACCTGAGGCTCAGCGGCCAGCCGCTCCGCCTCCTCCGCTTTGCTCAAATGCTTTCGCCCATTCGCCTTAACCAACACAGTCGGCTGTCTTTTTCCCGCCATCAACATCACCCCTTTCACCAACTTCTCCCATGGGGGAAAAATCTCTCACGAAGTAGGACATGCGGTCATCTACGAGGCATCAAAAAACTTTTTTGGCCGGGGGGGTAGGGGCTGCAAGGCATAGCCTTGCCCTGCGCGCGCGCCTGAATCCTACCGCGCGCCGACGCACCCAAAGCTTCCCGAGTTTTGTTTTTCATCTGCGTAATTTTGCCCGCCGTTTTTTCCACTGTTCCTGCATAGTTTTCCGGCTGTGGCAGGAGTGGCACAGGCTTTCCAGGTTTCCCTCGTCGATGAACAGCGCCCAGTTGCCCTTGTGGTCCTGGACATGGTCCACGTCGGTGGCTCGGACACGAAAGCCCCGCCGGGCGCACTCCCTGCAAAACGGTTCCCGCAGAAGTTGGGCGGGCCTAAGGCCATCCGTCCAAATCGACAGGCCGTACCAGTTGTGCCAGGCTACACTCTCACGGCGGGCCGCCTGCTTAGGCTTGTGAGCAGAACACCAGCCGTTGCGAGTAAGCGCACCACATCCTGGATACCGGCAAGGCCTCAATAGCCTGTTAGCCATGGGCTATCACCTCCACGGTCATCGGGAAAAACGAAAAGCTACGGCCAACAACTGCGCGTCTCAGCGCCAGTCATTGGCCGTAGCTCTCAAAGCATTCGCCCTTCACGATATCCACGATGTGTTCAGTTTTGCATACCCGGCAGAATGCCACGATGTTGTGCCCCTCGGTATCTGGGCGTATCTGCATCATCTGCCGGTTGCGGCGGCATGTGGGACATTCCAGCCACTTGCCTCTTACTGTCAACATTTTACCATGTTTGGATTCAAATTGCAAGGTTTCCCACTCCTTTTTCCATAAGTTAATATAATCCTCAAGGCTGAAAAAATATTAAAAAAGGTTATGGCCGCTTCCGTCGGCGCCGGCGTTTGGCCTTGGGCCTGGGACCTATGGTAGTCTCCCATCCAGCGGCCAGGTACTTAATAAATTGAAAATGGCCATAGAGTGTGTCTCTATTATCGTTATTAAAAGTAATCGGTGCATTGCGAGGGATGGTCAGCTGTGTGTCGTTGGGAACCCGGAAGCACTCCCGCTCCGGCTTGCGCAAATTCCGGGAGCCAGACCACAGCCGCAGCCCCGCCTTGTCCCGCTGCTCCTTGCACAGATACCGGGCCAGGGTCTCAAAATTCTTATCCCGGTCAATGCGCAGCTGCTTGAACTCCACACCGCCCTGGCCCCATAACCGGCGGATCAGGTCATAGTCCTCGCCGGTCCCGTTGATCAATGCGTGGTGATGCCAGCGGCCCTCTCCATGCTTGTGCTCGGTGACGTAGAGGTAACGCAGCTCCTGGCCCTTTTCTTTCCGGGCTTTCCTCAGCCGCTTCCAAAAGGCCCGCATAGCCGCCCGGGCCTCTGCCCGGTTCCGGGGCAGGTGGGCGTCGTCATAGGTGAGGGTCACATACAGGTCCCTGACACCAAAGTTGGCGGCAATCAGCAGCTCCAGCTTCTGATAAGCGTATTTCAGGTTCATCTGCTGTTGGGCCGCCGATGACAGGGCCTTTTTGCCCGCTCGGACCCCGGCGCTGTCCCTGGGGTTGGGCGCGGGGTAGATGCACTCTACCACCAGCGGCCCGGCGACAATAATTTTCTTGAATTTTGCCACGAGGTCTGCCTCCTGTTATCCAACAGACCGTAGCCCTCATGGCCTTCGTCCTTTAATCTTGCAGCTTCATCTGCTCCGGCAGCACTTCTACCACGGAGATCACCCGGGTATCGCCGTACCGCTCCGCCTCCATAGCCAGGGCTTCCTTGACGCCAATGGCCTGCCCTGGTGGGGCATCCACTTCGGTGATGATCCTCAGCATGGGACTGCCTCCAGAGAATCCAACGCCCTGGCAATCTTCCGCCACTCAGACAGCTCCATTTTAGAGGCACAGCTGCCAGCAATATCCCGGAGAGTATCCTTCGATATGCGGCCTCCCTTCCTGTGGGCAGTCGTTTCGAGGATCTTTGGTCAGATAACTGGCCAGATCCTCATAGGTATAATCCTTGTTGAAGATCAGCCGCCTCATTTCTATGTTATCACCGTAAACCCATAGACGTTTAATCTCCTCCAGGTCATCCCCGGTAGAATTAACAACCACATGGATATGAGGCCGCCCCCCGGGGCAGTGCCCCTCCACTACATAGATATATTTCAGAGGCTGTCCTCTGGCTCTTCTCGCTGCCCGGAACTTGCCAAAGAAGTTCCGGGCCCGCTTTATTGTCTGCTCTCTGGTCTCAGTAAGATATTTGTCGCCAAAAGTCAAGGTCAGAAACAAATCCCCGTTGTCAAAATTAGCGGCCAGTGTCCGCTCCAGCTTCTGGAAGGAAGTCCTGGCGTTCAGCCGCTCCCGGGCGGCGGTACTTGCCTTCTGCTTCTGGGCCCTGGCTTTCGGGGAGTCTCCCACTGCCGGTGCAGTATACACAACAGCACACACCAGCCGGCCGCAGCGAACTTGTTTTAATGTTTTAGCCATTCGCTGCCTCCTTGGCCTCCAGCGCATCCAGAGCTTTGGCAATCTTTTGCCACTCAGACAGCTCCATTTTAGGGGCACAGCCGCCAGCGATATCCCGTAGAGTATCCTCCGATATGCGGGCTCCCTTCCTGTGGGCAGTCTTTTCAGCGACCTTATCCAGACAGCCCAGCCCGTAGGCATCCCGGTATGCTTTCAGCCTTTGTACAATAGCCCGCTTTTCCGCCCCTATGTCCTCTGACTCCGTTTTGACCTGTTCTGGAGGCCCAGGCTCAAGAGGTTCCGCCAAAGCATCTCCCTGCACCACCACCCCGCCCAGTGGAGGCAGCTCCATCACCTCGGTTAGAGCATTTATCGCATCCAACAATGACATACCTTCTGCCACATAGCTAAGAAGCAGCAATTCCCGTTTAGGAAGCCCCTCTCGGATAGACATCCCGCATAGGGGACATGATTCACCAGGTTTTAAAAGTCTCATATTATCCTCCAATCCTCAGCTGCTCCGGGTGGGTCTCTGTCACTGACACTACCCGGACATCGCCAATGTGTTCCAGGGCCATGGCCACCTGCTCCTTCACGCCGATAGCCTGGCCGGGCGGGCGGTCCACCTGACAGACGATGGTCAGCATCAGGCAACGCCTGCCTTTTGCTCCTGGGGCAGCACCGGCCGGCCCTGCCGGTCCCGTCTGCTCCCGGCCTTCAGCCACCCCTTCCATACGGACAAAAAGTGCTCATACTGATCTCTGGGACTAATGCCGCCTCTGTAGTGCTCGTTTCTGTACCCATGGATCTGCATGATATCTGTCTGGCCGGCTCCCGTCATCTCGATGGTGACGTAGGATCGCTCTGGCCGGCGGGAGCGCCGCAGGAAGAGGATCGTGGTCTTGCCCTGGATGTGCCGGCCCGCGTAGCCGCCCACACAGTGCTTGAGGATCCGCCCCTCCTCCACGATCTGCCGGGCGTTCTCCGGGACCACGACCCGCAGGCCGTCCAGCTCAAACTCATACTTTTTCCGCAGCTCCTCCAGCCGTTTGGCGTAGGCTTTGGACTGCTTCTTATCCTCCTCCGCCTGTATCGTCTGAGCCGCCGCGTCGTGCCGCGCCCGCAGGTCCTTTGGCATCAAGACATCCTCCCGGTTCAGGTCGTACCCCAGCTTCCCGGCCATATCCAGGTAGTCGTACCACAGCTCCGCCGCCTGGTCCTGGGCGATCGGCCCCAGGACAGACAGCACATACCGCTCCGCCTTCTGAGGGCTGACCTTACACCGCAGGGTGCAGCTGGCCAGCTTTTTCGCCTGGGCCCCGCCAAAGGAGCTCCACAACCGGATCATGTCCCGGACCAGCAGTTCCGCCCCGGCCCGCTGTTCCTCGTGGATCCAGTGGAGCAGCGTCAGGGAGGGCGCCGCCAGGAAGGCTTTGGCATCCGCTTTGGACAGCCGGAAAAAGTCCCAGGGCTTGTCTGCCTGCCAGTTCAGGTCCTGGTGATTTTTCTTTCCCTCACACAGATCGGTTACCGCATCGGTAAGCCCCAGCTTCACCGCCAGCTCCATCTGAGGGTGGAGGGCGTACTCTGCCAGAAACTCAATACACAGCCGGACCTTGTTGTCCTCCTCCAACCAGCACCCCACTACATCACGATACCACTCATTGATCTGGCAGTACCGGAATTTTGACCGCTCCAGGGCCTCCAGCCCGAACAGCCAGTAATGGTCGGTGAGGCAACGGTATGGATTGTTCTGGAAGGGCTTGCAGATGTTTTTCATCTGCGTCCAGGGCTGAGGGCCCATTATCATCCCGAAATAGTAGTCGATTGACCGCTTCCACCCCATCACCCGACCGGGGGCCAGATAATACCGGGCCTTCTCGGTCCAATCCACCCATGGGGTTAGGTCATTCCAGCCTGGGATCTTCCGGGTCGCCAGTCCGGCGGAGATCAGCAGGGCGCCCTCTTTGTCCGCCCGGAGGAAGACCGCTGGGATGGTCTCCCGGAGGTTGGAGAAATTTCGGATCCGCCCCAGGCTTTTCAGTTGGACCTCTTCCCTACACGCCGGGCAGGTGACGTAGTCGTTGTGATGTGCCTTGAAAAAATCCTTGTCTTCATCTTTCTCCACACTAAAGGTCTGTTCGCATTTGGTGCAGCAGCACTCCCGGTAGTCCCGCCGACCGAAGGTCTCATAGAAGCACAGGCCGGTGAACCTTTCCTTGACCTGCTCCTCCTCCTCGCCCGTCAGGTATGCCTGGAAGCGGCTCAGCAGTTCCGCGCCGGCGATGGCGTCCACATTACACTTTGCCATACCGTCCACCTCACAGGAAGTCGTCGAAGTTGAGCTGCAGGACGTTGTCCTCTTCCGGCTCCTCCGCCCGGACGCTCCCGCACAGGTCGATCCGCATGATCATTGAGACCGCTGCACCGGGAAAGTAGAAGGACACGGCCCGCTTATAGGCGTCCAGGTCGGAGATGCTGTTTCCTGCCCCCTTGGCCACCGCCGCCATGCACTCAGGAAAGCTCCCGCCCTGGGCTACAGCCTGGGCGAACTCCTCATTCTGCTGGCAGAAGTCAAGCAGAGTATTTTTGACAGCGGACTTCATTGCACCTTCCTTTTGGCCTTTGACCTCCTTGGCGCCCTTCTCCAACTTACCCTTAGCCTGCTCATACCAGCTGTTCATTTCGCAGCCTCCCTTATCGCGTCGCTCAACGCCAGGATAGCCCTGGTCAATTTTTCAGCGGTGGTCTGTTCTTCCCGCCCCCGGGCCCTCATGAGAAGCCCCCGCAGCTTGTTGACTACCTCCTGAGCCTGGTCAAAGTAGACCTGGAATTTAGCCACATCCGGGTCGGACATAGCAGCGGCTTTCTCTCTGTTTTTCGCTACCTCCTCCAGCTGAAGCTTGAGAATGTCCGCAGTGGCCTCGGCGTTTCTTCGCTTCTCGTCGGCTTTTTTCTTCGACTCATTGGCCTTGTCCAGTTTGGCCTGGAGGGCCGCAATCTCCTCCGCCTTGGCGGCCTCGCCCTCGGCCCGGGCCTTGTCCAGCGCTGCCTGGTCCACTTCCATTACTGCCACGTCCACTGGCGCCGCCTTCAACTCGGACAGCTGCTTCTTCAGCTTCTCGACATAGTTGGCTGTCTCCTCTTTCTCCGACTTGGCCAAATCTAAAAGCGCGTTGGCTGCTTTAATGCTCTCCATCAGCGCCTGCCGCTCCTCCTCAGCGGCCCGGCTGTCTGCCTTTGCCTGCTCCGCCACCCTCCGGGCCTCATCCCGCTCCTTGATGGCTTTCTCCAGCTCCCGGGAGGTCATGTCGATAACCGCTTTCTCCTCCCCGTTCACCTGGTGGGTCTCAGTGAGAAACTCCTCCCGTTCAGCTTCCGGCAACGCCAACAGCTGCAAGGCTTTGCGGGCTCCCAAATCCGACACCAGTGTCGGATTTGAATACTCTCTGGCAATCTTCATGAGCCGCTGGGCCTGACGCTCGGAAAACTCTATCTTCTCGCTCAGCCATGTCAGCCACTCACCATGTTCCAGCATGGCCTTCGCCTCAATCAGGCCCCGACCAATAGTAAGAATCGCCTCACCACCTACCCGCTTAGCCTCCAAAATCTCGCCTGTGATGGTTTCAATGTCCCGGACGGCGTCCATCTGACCAGGCTGGCCCTCCGCCAGGGTTGGCGTCACCAGCCCGATATTGCTTAGCCGGTCCGACAGGGCCGCTTTATCTGTCTGTGTCATGCTGTTCCTCCTTATCCGTAAAGGGGTTTTCCTTGTCCCACTTGTCCTCCATTTCTTCCCATGTCATCTGTGTGGGGCCCAGCTGCTCCGGGTCTCTCCTCCGCGCCACCGGCCGGTAATGGGAGGTCGTCATTTTGCTGGACCTCATATCAAACGCCATCGTACATTCTCCGGAAGAGCCGTGGCGATTCTTCGCCAGAATGACCTGAAGCTCCGATATCGTCCCTGCGGCCTTCTGAGACTGGTAATAGTCAGGCCTGTGGAGAAATATCACTCCGTCCGCGTCCTGTTCAATGGCTCCGGTGTCCCTCAGGTCGGTCAAAATAGGCGTTGGGTCTTTACGGTCTGAGCCCGCCCGGTTCAGCTGGCACAGGGCCAGCACTGGCACCCGGAAGCGGCGGGCCAGACTCTTGATGTCCCCGGAAATCTCCGTCATGTACTCCACCCGTCCGGGGCTCCGCCCACGCAGCTCCGGACGGAGCTTGCCGATGTAGTCAATGACGATGAGAGCCAGGTCCTTTACCCGGCGGGCCATCTGCTCCACATCGGCCACCGTCGCTGTATCCCGGCGGTTGATGTGAACGGGCAAAGCCCGGATCACATCCGCCGCATCGGCGACGGCGGCCTCCTCCTCGTCCGTAAGCACACCCATCAGCAGCCGGTTGGCGGGGATGCCCGTCTCACGGGCCAGGCGTTTGGACTCCAGCTGCTCCGGGTCCATCTCCAGCGACACAAAGAGCACAGGCCTGCCCTGCTTAGCCAGCCGGTCGGCGATGTTGATTGCCAGGGTAGTTTTTCCCATGCCCGGCCGGGCGGCCAGGACATACATGCCGCTGTTCAGCATCCCGCCCCCCAGCTGCTGGTCCAGATCCTGATAGCCTGTCGGCACAAACGCACCGCCGCCCTGGGCAACCAGGTCCCGGTGGGCATAGAAGGCCAGCATGGCGCTGTCCGGGTCCAAAAGGTCCTCGTTCACGCCGTCCTTTTGCAGGTCCTCCAGCCGCCGGACGGCCTCCATCAGCACGTCCGGGGTCGGGGTGTATTCGGCCAGCTCCGTCGTGATGTACTCGGCCACCGCCGCCACTCCCCGCTTCAACGCCTCCTCCCGGACGATCTTGGCGTACTCCTCCACATTGGCCGCTGTTGGCGTGACGTCCATCAGCTGGAGCAGATAGCTGCGGGATGCACCCTCGACGTAACAGCCCGCCCGCTTCATTCCCTCCAGCACGGTCACCGGATCAATGCGCTGTTTTCCCCGGTCCATCGCCAGGATTACCTGGTACAGCTCCCGATTCAGCTCCAGGGCAAAGTCCTGGGGGCGCAGGATCCGGGCCGCCGCCTCCAGACACCTGGAGTCAATGAGGATTGAGCCCAGGACCGCCTGCTCTGCCTCAAGCGCTCTCATCGTAGACGGTTACCTCCTCCCCGTTGATAATCTCCGTGTGGAATGGCCTGGGCGGGACAGGGGCTGGAGGTTCGGAGGGAGCTTCCAGGGCCGGCCGCTTGCGCTTCTCCGTCCACCTTCGGTCCCGGAGCCACCGGAAGGCGTGTGGTATGCCCACATCCTCCCGCCACTCCCGGCTCTCCAGATGCCGCTTGAGCCCCCGGGATATTTCCAGCAGAAGCGCCTCCTCACTGTCCCCGTGGCTCGCCATCAGCTCCTTATCCTGAGGGAGCTTGTCCCACTGTTCCACCGCCTTGGCCCGGTCCTCGTCCCGAGGGTAGGCCTTCCAGAAGCCCTCAAACTTCTCCGGCTGCCAGCCGGGCACCGATTTCGGCTTCCGAGCTCTTTTCGGCTTTTCCGCCACACTCGCCCCCTGGGGGGCTTTAGGGGGTTCTTTTAAGTCTGTATTCTTTTCTTCTTTATTCTTTTGTGTCGTAAAAACCGGCAACGGTTTTCCCGTTGACGGTTCTGACCGTTGACGGTTTTCACCGTTGACGGTGTTTCCAGACAACGGTGCTTCATCCTGCAAAACATAGACGTTGGAAGCGAACTTGCCTCCCATATCATGGCTCTGTTCCCGGACCAGATACCCTACTCTTTGCAGCTCTCCCAGCAGCCGGCGGACCTTGTCTTTTCCGCACCCCGCCTTGACGGCCAGACCGGAGACAGTGTACTCCCAGTTGTCTGGCAGGCTGACCATCAGGGCGAACAACCCCCGGGCTTCCAGAGTCAGCCGGTCATCCTGTGCCGCTTCCCTGTACAGAACAATAAATCCCTTTTTGCGGCCGGACCTGAAAGTATTCTCGGAAATCATATCATCCACCCCTTGTATTTTTCGGGGAGTGTGCTATAATGATCATATCTTCCCTTAACAAGAGCATACAAAAACATGACAATGAATGGACTGTCAACCTTACGCAAAACACCGCTTCCGACAAAAAACCGGAGCGGTGTTTTTGTATATCTTCTGGACACCGTGACCAGAAGGGACCCGCCCATTTTCCCCGCTTCGTCCACGGAGGCTCTGCTGGATGTATCCCCCGTCGCCGCACCACCCATAGCACAGCCGGGGCTGCCTGTCAAGGGCAAAGCCGCCGCTGCGCGGCGGTGCTCCGCACCCTTGACTGGCTGTCCCGGCTGTGCTACCTCTCAAGGCGCGACGGGGGATATATCCTCCAGAGCCGCCCCCTTTCCCTGGATAGGGAAAGGGCGGGGGGATAGGGTCGAACCGCTTCTTCTCAAATCGCTATCTTTCCACGGCTGATATGTGGACAATTGGCAATTTCAACGCCTTGCCCCGCAAGGGTTTCCGGCCTTGGTTTCATAGGGGCTGGTATAGTATCATTCCCCAGGCCCGATTTATCGGGATACTGTCAACAATTTGAATTTATGGGAGGTATCTATGAACGGTAAAAAATCAACGTTTTGCAGCCTCCAAAGTCCGTCAACTGTGGTTGTGGGAAAGAAACGTGTTCGGAACACGCTGCTCCATGTTTGGCTGTCTCCAGATGAACGGGCAAAAATCCAGGAGCGCATGGCGGATGTGGGTATCCGCAACCTTTCAGCCTATGTGCGGAAAATGGCCCTCAACGGCTATGTGCTCCACGTTGACCTCGCTCCCGTCAAAGACATTGTTTCTCTGCAAAGGCGGTGTGCGAATAACCTCAATCAAATCGCGGTCCGAGAGAATATCAACGGCGGGGTTTACCCGGATGAAATCAAGGCCCTGCAAAAAGATTATGCGGACTTATGGGGGCCGCTTTCCGAACTGCTGGAGAGGCTTTCGGAGGTGGTTGCGCTGTAAGCGCGTAAGGCCCAGGAGCAAAGCGACGGGCCGCAGACAGGGAGGCCTCTGGACACGGTGTCCAGAGGCCTCCGGCGGGTTTGGGGTGCAACCTCAACAAGCATTTTCGCAAGGCGAAAATGGTGAGTGTGTTGACACTCGCCCTGCTTGCCGTTTAGCGCACCCCCCAGAATTGCGTAATAGTGGAGACTGCGTATTCCTAATCTCTTTTGTAAAATTATGGACTTGACAGAAGGACGACATCGTGTTATATTTTAATCATCAACACGATGTTATACATTAAGGAGGATAAAAACGTGGTACAGCAAATTTCCGATGCTGAACTTGAAATTATGAAAATCGTATGGGGAAACCCAGAGGATGTGACGTTGTTTCCCTATATCATGGATAGGCTAGCTGCCAGAGGCAAGCCGTGTCAAAAGAACACCTTGATTGTACTCCTATCGCGGCTGATGAACAAAGGCTTTCTGAGCGCAAAGAAAATCGGACGCCGCAACGAATATACCACACTTGTTTCGGAAGCGGAGTACCAGACGGTGCAGACGAAAAATTTCCTGGACAAGATTTATGAGGGCAGCGCAAAAGGTCTGGTTTCCAATCTGATTATGGGCGATATGCTGGCAGACGAGGAATATGAGGAATTGAAACGGCTGCTGGAGAAAGGAAAAGGGCCGCAATGAACGCAGTTTTGAAGATTTTCCTGTCCATGTCTTTTTCCGGCAGTTTACTTATTCTGGCTTTACTTTTTGGAAAACAGTTTTTGAAAAACAAAATCAGCCGGCAATGGCAGTATTACATTTGGCTGGTTGTTGTTTTGCGGCTACTGCTCCCGTTCGGGACGGAAGTAAGCCTGATGGGGAAGGCATATCAGGCTGTCGATCAAGCAATATCCCAGACCGCTCCTTTACCGCCGCAGCAACAGCTCCCATTAAACGCTCCGGAAAGCAATCTTGCTCCCGCTGTTGGGGCGGAACATCACAATGAAACGGTAAGTAGTCCGGCAGATGATGTAACAACTGCCCACCCACTTCAAGATATTGGAGTGTTGTTAATCAATCAGATCTGGCTGGTGTGGCTGGTGGCCGCGCTGGGCTTGTTGATACGAAAAATAACAATCTATCAGGGCTTTATGCGGTATATCAAGGCTGGATTAACCCCGGTTTCTGACATTGAGCGGTTAGACGAACTTTCTATTGTTGCGGAGCAGTCGGGCATCAAAAAGCCCATTGAATTATGCGTCAACCCGTTGGTTTCTTCCCCTCTGCTGATTGGCTTTTTCCGTCCGTGTATCGTACTGCCCAGCGCAGATATTCCTGAAAAAGATTTTCGCTATATCATCCTGCATGAACTGACGCATTACAAACGGCGGGATATGTTCTATAAATGGCTGGTGCAGATTACAGTCTGCCTGCATTGGTTTAACCCGCTTGTATATCTTATGAGCCTGGAAATTACCAAGGCTTGTGAATTTTCCTGCGATGAAGCCGTCCTTGCCAAAATGGGGAGCGGCAACGCGCAGGACTACGGGAAAACCTTGCTTGACGCGATGGCCGCAGTTGGGAGATACAAAGAAAATCTCGGCGCTGTCACTTTAAGCGAAAATAAACAGCTATTGAAAGAAAGGTTAGGTGCAATTATGAGTTTTAAGAAAGCATCAAAAGCAATTCGGCTTTTGACTGGTATGCTGACGTTGTGTATCATTTTCAGTGCAGCTTTCGTCGGAATTTATTCTACTGCCGCTGCCGCAGATGTGCCAAATTCGATACATGCAGACAATTCGTTAGAAATGGAAACATTGGATTTTAAGGGAACATCATATTATTTAGTTTATAATGAAGCCCAGCTCAGAGCGATTGGCACAGGCAAGTATGGCATGAACCTGAATTATATGCAGCAAGCGGATATTTCCTTGTCCGCAGGTGACTGGGTTCCCATCGGAACATGGGATGTCCCTTTTACAGGAACCTATAACGGCAATGGCTTTGAGATCACGGGCCTCACTATGACCGACCCGGACGCAGAGATTATAGGACTGTTTGGGGTTGCGAAAAATGCACATATTTACAACATTACCCTGCGGGATTATGACATTGCGAGTGCAGGAAAAAATGCCACTAATAAGTCGGTTGGTGCAGTCCTTGCGATTGGGCAAGGCAGCCGTTCCTATGATAATTTTGTCTACCCCAAAGAAGCAGGCGCGAGCATTGAGGATAATTCTTCAGAGATAGAGCGGTATTATAAAGCCGACAGTTTGCCTCTGTTTGAAATAACTTTCCCCCGGCTGGACGAAAATGCTCAAAGGATATGGCTTGAAAAGCTGTATGCCGAGAGCGATTTCGCTTTTTTCTCTGTTGCTGTGCGCAGACTTGGCTCAAATTCTCCTCTGCTTGCCGACTTTGCAGAAAAGGCATATACCGATGAAGAAATGGCGTTTTTCTCCACTTTAACGGACTGTATGGACAAAGCGGAACTGGAACTTTGGCTGGACAGGGCTTTGGAAGATGGAAACTGGGCTTTTCAATCTATGCTCTTTGATAAGCTGAACCGGAGCGAGGAGTTTGACGAGCTGGAAGAGAAGCAGCAGAAAGAATGGGCCGAAGCGCAGATGGCGGAATATGAGAAGGCAGGCGTCACGATGGTCGATGAAAAGACCTATTATTATCAAGGACAGCTGGTCAATATCTTTCTGGACATCCGGAAGGAAGGCTCCTTCTATACGCTGAATATGAACCCGAAAGGAACCGTCAATATCAAAATTGTCCGTGATGCGAAAAACAAAATCACAGGCGTTTCCTATATGACCGAAGCGGAAGTGATTGAACTGTTGAGGGATATGGATGATCCGGATGATAAAACTGGTGTGGCAATAATCCCCGTTGATTTCAAAACCGTAGCGGCAGGAGAAACTATCTTCCTGGGGGAATACACATTGTCCGACGGAGATGAAATTTTGTACGACATTTCAGCGAAAACAGGGAACAGAATGAAGGTCTTTTTTGCAAAGGACAATCAGGAAGATGTGGCCTATTGGTCAGTGAATAACCTGCGTCAGCCGGGCGAACCGCTGGAATGTATTGCGGATTTTACCGTTGGGCCTCCAGCGACAACGCCCGGAACCTATAAGCTGTACCTCCAAGCCCCGGACGGTGCTTTGGGAACTGTAAGGGGCAGCGTTTCGATTGTGTCAGCAGACGCATCCTGATAATTCAACACCTCTGCCAGAACAACGGCATATAAAAAAACCGTTGTTTCGGCGGCTGGTATCTGTGCGCCCGAACAAAATACAAGTAGCCATGCGGCGGTTTTGAAATAGTAAATTTCAAGCCGCCGCGTTCTTTTGAAAAAACGGAAAACGGAGGGTGTGTTAAAGTCGCCCATTTTTAAGGACACGGCGGTATCCTGGAGGTATCGCTATGTCCTTTTCTTATAGTTTACTGTCAAAAAAAGCCCACCCCCGCTGACGGGAAGCCCTGGCCGCAACTGCGAAAATTGTAATATCCTGTCGCCCCGGTACGTCCGTATAGCCTTGCGCTGTGCGGGCGTTTCTCTATTCCGAAGCCTCTGGACACGGTGTCCAGAGGCCCGCTGCCGCTCCCCGCCCCTCCATTTCGATCTGTCCCCTTCCACCAATATCGAAATGGAGGTTACATATGACAACCATCAAATTGAACCGTTACTATCCCTATTTGACCGAGAATATCACCCTGGAGGTATCGGATGAAATCGCCGTTGTTCTCTCCATCGGGGGCCGCCAGTGTGACAGCTACAAGCGGCGCAAGCGGGAGCATGACGAGTGCTCCCTGGACGTTGACCCCGGCTTTGAGCCGGATGTGATGTTCCCGCCCCTGACCCCGGAGGAGATCATTCTGGAGGAGGAAAACCGTTCTATCCTCTACGCCGCTCTTGACCAGCTCCCGCCCATCCAGGCTCGAAGGGTGTATGCCCACTACATTCTGGGCAAGAAAAAATCTGAGATTGCCAGGGCCGAAAATGTAGAGGGGAGCGCCGTTTGCGACAGTATCCGCCGGGGCTTAAAAAATCTTTCAGAAATTTTGAAAAATTTTCATTGAGGTGTACCCGAAATCGGCCAAAACCCGCCTGATGTATGAGGAGACTTATGCACTGAGGACAACTGAATACACAGTATTCCAGGCACAAAACCTGCGTGAACAGCGACAAAAGGCGCGCCGCCAGGACAGCCCGCTCAAGGAGGTGACAGAAGCGGGCCGAGCGATCAGCGCGAACCTTTGACCCGGCCCTGGCAAGCCGGGCGCGGCGACAGCGCAGGGGATAATGAAACTTGCTCACGCCCTCCCATAGACTTGCGGGGGAGCTTCGCAATCCTGCGGAGTTATGACAGCCGGAGCCGCCCGGCGGCCTGGGATACTCCCCTGTGCCGGGGCGCGTGGCAAATACGGCGCAATCATAGATCGAAATGGATTTATCCTCGCTGGACTTCTGGCCACCGTGACCAGAAGTGGGGCAAGGTTGAAGGGCGGCACTTTTCCGGGTGCTGCCTTTCTGCGTTTCCCCACGGGACAAGAGGGAAACTTGTTTGCTTAAAACCCCCGTTTACACAGGAGGATAGAATATGCCGCATACCCGAACCAATTATCACAGAGAAGTGAAAACGGCCTCTCTCCAGGGCCGAACCATCACTGTTGAAAATCTGACCCCCATTCTTGCGCCCAAGGTGCGGAACAGGCGCAAGCGGGAGATCGAGGCGGGGCTTTACACTGTGTTCCGCAAATACGCGCCGGGCCGCGCGGAAATGCGCTGACCGGGCGGCATCCTTGTGCCGTGGGGCTGTCTTTGGTATAATATACTTGTAAAGGTTGACAGCTCCATTTTCCGACAGGAAAGGAGTTATCATGGAAAACCGTATCGACGCTATCTACGCCAGACAGTCCGTGGACCGCAAGGACAGTATCAGTATTGAAAGTCAAATCGAGTTCTGCAAGTACGAGTTAAGAGGTGGGAACCACAAAGATTATCAAGATAAGGGCTATTCCGGGAAGAATACGGACAGGCCAAAATTCCAGGAGCTTTTAGCCGACATCCGCCAGGGTTTAATTCGCCGGGTGGTGGTTTACAAGCTGGACCGTATCAGCCGTTCCATTTTGGACTTCGCAACCATGATGGAACTGTTCCAGGAGTACAACGTGGAGTTTGTTTCCTCTACGGAAAAGTTTGACACATCTACCCCGATGGGCCGGGCCATGCTGAATATCTGTATCGTGTTCGCCCAGTTAGAGCGCGAGACGATCCAGAAGCGCGTGACCGACGCTTACTACTCCCGGTGTCAGCGGGGTTTCCACATGAGCGGTGCCGCCCCCTATGGCTTCAAGCTGGAGCCTACCACCCTCCAAGGTATCCGCACGAAAATGATGATCCCGGACCCCACCACGGCGAATATTGCCCGACTGATGTTTGAAATGTACGCCGAGCCGTCTACGTCGTTCGGGGATATTGCCCGGTACTTTGCCGAAAACAATATCCTGATTTACGGCAAGGAATTGAAACGGGGGTTTATCTCCCAACTGCTCCGCAACCCAATTTACGCCCAGGCAGACCTGGAGCTGTACGAATTTTTCAAGGGCCAGGGGGCCGTGGTGGTCAACGACGCGGCGGACTTCGCCGGGACAAACGGCTGCTATCTCTACCAGGGCCGGGACGTGCAGGAGCGAAAACACAAGGATCTGCGGGGGCAGATCCTTGTGCTGGCCCCCAGCGAGGGCATTGTCCCCGCCGATACCTGGCTGCGGTGCAGGAAGAAGCTGCTGGCAAATATCACGTTCCAGGGAGGGCGCAAGGCCCGGAATACCTGGCTGGCCGGAAAAATCAAATGTGGGCGCTGTGGGTATGCCCTTATGAGCGTGGGCAACCCGGCAGGGACGCAGTATCTTCGGTGCTCCAAGCGGGCGGACAATAAAAGCTGTGAGGGCTGCGGGACGCTTCGGACGGCAGAGTTTGAGCAATTTGTCTATGGGGAGATGGTGAAGAAGCTCTCCGAATTTCAAACCCTGACCGCAAAAGCAACGACCGTCAATCCCAAGCTGACCGCCTTGAATGTGGAATTGGCCCAGGTGGAGGACGAAATTGAAAAACTGCTGAACACTCTGACCGGGGCCAATGCGGTTCTACTGTCCTATGCCAATGGGAAAATTGAGGAGCTGGACGCAAACCGCCAACGGTTGATAAAGGAAATCGCGGCACTGAACGCGGAAACAATTTCCCCACAGAAAATCGAGTTTCTGTCTGCCCATCTGGAAAACTGGAACACGATTGACTTTGACGACCGACGGCAGGTGACGGACATTATTCTCTCTCAGGTCCAGGCCACCAGCGACCGCGTTTCGTTTGAGTGGAAAATCTGAAAATCTTTCTCTCTGCGTTTTATACTATGGCCTGTATGCCCTTGTTAAGCGTTGCTAGTGATCGTGTTGCAGATACCTGCGAAGCCTGCAACCTGCCCCGCACAGCCTGCCCGCTGTGCGGGGTTTATTCTTTTTCCTTGTACAGTCCATGGAGCTGCACCTCCTCTGTCGTAATGGGGACGGTTTTGCTGTCTACATCCAGATAGGGCTGTCCATCACAAAAATAGTAAATCACCATATGGTGCTTCCCCCGGCTGTCCCTCCACCGCAGCACAAAGGTGGGGGCATAAGCCCGCAGGCGGCAGCGGTACCCCATGACCAGATCCTGGACAGGGGGCACCTCCACCCCCTTGCTCAGGAGCAGCCGCCGCAGGCTGGTACGGGTGGCGTGCGGCATAATGTTCATCAGTACGCCGCCTCCCGCTCGTCAATGATGACGGAACCGTCTTCCGCCACGATAGCATAGGCCAGGCCGCCGTCCATAAGCCGGGCCCGGAACACACCAGATTCCACAGGCTCCGCACTCTCGACCCTGCCCCGGCCAAACCAGCCGTTCAGCGCGTCCCGTACTTTGCGCTCTATCCCCTGATACATAGTCAGTCCTTCTCCCATTTTTCCGCCGCCGCAAGGACGGCGTCTGCAAATTTCCGGTCTCCGTCGTCATAACCCAGGTTATAGGCCCGCAGGGCCGACGCTGTGTCCCCATGCCGCTCCAGCAGCTCCCCCAGATAGCCCACCCCGGCGGCAATGTTCTCAGCCGGAGTCAGTTCCCGGGGGAAATACTTGGGATTGAGCTGGCAAAGACCATAAGCCCCTCTGTGGCTGACCACATCCGGCTGAAACTGGCTCTCCTCCTCGATCAGCCCAAGGGCCAGAGCGACGGGGACGCCGTTTTCCTCGCAGGTCGCACGGAGGGCAGCCTGAAGCTCCCGCTCCAGGGGGACGTCCTCCCGGTAGGGGTCCGGCTCCAGCTGAAGCTTCACAGCCTCCAGCAGCCGGGGCTGGCTTATGGGTGCCTCCCAGATAATCTCCACCGAGGGCTTGTCCTCCTGCCGGACCTCCTGGAGCGCCGCGCCGTCGGTCAGCTCATAGCAGACGGTAATCGCGGCCAGAAGGCCCAGCAGAGCGGCCCCGCAGCGCTTGTCTGCCTGGGACGCTGGACACTCCCCCTCCCCGTTGAGCCTACACAACTTGAGTAACACTTTCTTCGTCCTCCCCCACATCTGGGGCACCTCCTTTGTTTTTCCACTCACACCGGCAGCCATAGATTTTCTCTACTGCCTGCCTGATCCGCTCCCGGCCAGCTGCCCGTTCCTCTGAGGTGTAAGGCACCTCAGGGGCCCGTTCAGTCACTACCGATACTCCGCATTTCGGGCCGGCGTCGCTGACCAGCGATCCCATTGACTGCTGCTCCGGCAGGTCTCCGTACTTGGTGAGGTGCAGCCCAGTCCAGCGGACGCAGCGGGTCGGATAATCTTTGTGGCGGTAGAGTGTCGTTCTCTGCGTCTCCTCTACCTCCACCGGCTGTCCCTCCAGTTCCCAGCGAGTGAAGTATATCTGCTGTCTTTCGCCGATGCAGTAAACCTCTCTGCGCCCCACGTGGCTGCACCTCCTTTCTGTCATGGTATGGGCCGGAGGTTGTCCGTTATGTCAGCCCCCTCCGCCGCTCGCCCGGGCGGCTTTTTCATGCGCTGTCCTGTACTTCTGCGCATTCATCCATCGATTTGCTAACTGTGAATTTCTGCGGCAAAAAAATTTCGGATAGTTCACATCCAAGGAGTTCCGCAATACGTTCAGCTGTTTTTAGCGGAACAGAACGGAGCCCATTTTCATACTGAGAATAGGTCGATATGGCAATACCAGCGTAGGCAGCAATGACGTCTTGGGTCAGACCTTTTGCTACCCGGAGTTCTTCCAGCTTGGACATATTCATCACCTCCTTCTATCCGCATTATAAATTCACAGTTAGCAAATGTCAAGATATTTTTTCACGTTTTGCAAAAAAATATTTTCAATCTGCAAATCATGTGATATGATTGCTTCACGAAATGCGAAACGAGGTGGATGTATGGATATCGGCCCGAGAATAAAATTATTGCGAGAAAAGCGAAACCTGGCACAATTCGAACTGGCTGCAATACTAAAAATCAACAATTCTACGTTATCGCAATATGAAACTGGCACGCGGACCCCAAGCGATGACATGAAAATCGCAATTGCAAATTATTTTGACGTATCTGTCGATTATCTCTTAGGCCGCGATGAGAAAGAAAAGAAACCCGCCAGTGATTCCACTGACGGGCTGGACCCTGAGCTGTTAGAGCTAATCAAACGCATTCCGAACGATCGGATGCCAGAGGTAGAGCGGTATCTTCGCTTTCAAGCAGAGCAACGAGAAAAACCTTAAAATCTGCCTGCTCACCCGCATCCATTTCCATCGCAATTTTGCACACCTCTGCCCTTGTCACATGTACCGCCCTCCCTTATACCTATATTTCCATTGTAGAACGTATGTACTAATGTGTCAATAGGAAAATTGTATAAACCTGTGAAAGGGATGTTTTCATGAACCGTTTCGATTTTGTTGCTATAGATTTTGAAACTGCTTCAAATCGTTATGATAGTGCCTGTTCTATTGGAATTGCTGCAGTACAAAATGGAGAGATAGTGGATACTTTCTATTCTTTGATACAGCCTCATGATCTGAATTTCAATGCAAAGAATATAGAAATCAACGGTATTACAGCCGATATGGTAAAAGAAAGTCCATCTTTAGATGACTTGTGGCTATCAGAGATTTGCAGGTTCTTTGGTCCTTATTTGGTTGTTGCGCATAACGCATACTTTGATATGTCTGTATTAAACCAATCTTTGTATTATTACAATTCTCCTAATTTTAAGTATGTAGATTCAGTTTCTATTGCGCGAGACTATGTACCTGGAACAAAATCCCTCCAGCACTGCGCAGAATATTTAGGTATCGACATGGGGCAACATCACAATGCACTTGATGACGCAATCACATGTGCTCATATCGTTTTAAAGTGTCTGGATATTTCCGGGCTAAACAACATTGGACAGTTCTGCTTTTCCAAGGAGAATATAAAAATCAATCATTTTTTTGATCTGGACACACAAGAGACATATCAGATTCACGGAAAGAGCAAACCTCAGCGCAAATACTATCAAAAAATTTCAGTAAAGGATATCACTCCGAAAGCAACAGAATTTGATGAGACCCATCCTCTCTATCAAAAATGCATTGTTTTTACAGGACAGCTATCGATAGACCGCAAAAAAGCTATGCAATATGCAGTTGATGTAGGCGCTACTGTAAAAAGTAATATATCTAAAAAAGTTCATTTTCTGGTAGTTGGAGAAAAAGAACCAGAATTTGTCGATGAAAACGGCCTTAGCCGTAAAGAAGCATATGCTAAAGAGCTAAATGAAAGCGGAAAAGCAAATATACAGATCATAAGCGAAAATGAGTTCATTGTTCTAATTAAACAGGAGGCATTGATCTAACATGGATGAACAAATTTCCCTCTTAGGCTTTGAGCCCGTGGAGTATAAAGAGGTCACATTCCTGGAGTCTATTATTCCTGAATTAAAATCTGCTGTTGGCGATTGCGGCGGGAAACCAGAACACCTGACCTATAAATCCACAAAGAGCGATAAAACTGGAAACGGCTATACTGCTGTCTCGTTTAAAA
The DNA here is from genome assembly GCF_009911595.1 of Colidextribacter sp. OB.20. Taxonomy (GTDB): domain Bacteria; phylum Bacillota; class Clostridia; order Oscillospirales; family Oscillospiraceae; genus Lawsonibacter. The sequence continues at coordinate 37,218 of NZ_QWKG01000004.1, read as the reverse complement.
AACTTACCACTTTCCGGCTACACCTTCGAGGAGCACAGCACTACATCTCTCTTCCATCAGTTTTTTCAGATCTAATTCCGGACTCTTTCCCTACCAAACAATTACCATCTGATTCAAAATACATTCGCATTTTGATCGACAAAGATCACCCAATTGAATCTTACTATGATTTTTTGATTCAAATTGCAGGCGAAACTGTAAACCGCTACCCAAAGGAATGGGATTGTTGCTCTCGATACTTGGAATGCAGTGATGCCAAAACCTGCGTACATCCTGACAAATCATTCGCCCTTGGATGCGGCTATCGAAAAATCTTGAGCTCTGGCCGTATTTTCTACGGAAAGAATCGAAACATTGATTAGGTGTCCCACTTGGACACTGGAAAGGAACACAGTATGAGCAACAACCTGGCATATCAGGACGATTGCCGCGAGGAACTGATCGACGGCAAAGTGGTAGCGATGTCTCCCAGGCCTTCTGTAAACCACAGCCAAATCGCAAGCAATATTTACTATCTTTTTGCGCATTACCTGCGTAAAAAGAAATGCAGACCCTTTGCTGACGGTGTTGATCTCTACCTGACCGCAGACGACGTTTATGTTCCTGATTTTATGGTGGTCTGCGATCCGGATAAGGTCAAACAGGACGGTGTCCATGGAGCTCCTGATCTGGTAGCGGAGGTCCTCTCGCCCAGCACGGCCAAGAACGACCGTGGCCGAAAGATGGACATCTATGGGGCCTGCGGTGTCCAGGAGTACTGGATCGTCAGCCCCAGCGACAAAACGGTGGAGCAGTACCTCCTGAAGGATGGACGCTATGACCTGCACGCTGTCTACGTGCTCCACCCCGACTGGGTCTTGGAGCGTATGTCAGAGAAAGAGCGGGCGGAGCTGGTCACGGAGTTCCAGTGTAGCTTGTACGACGATCTCACCATCAGCCTGGAGGATGTATTTTACCGAACAATGTAAAAGTGTCCAAGCTGGACACATAGAAAAGAGGGTTGTCCTTTGGAGACTCGCACACTATTTATGATTGGGAATGGGTTTGATCTGGAGCATGGGCTCCGGACTAGTTATATGGATTTTTTCTATTACCTGGAAGAATTGAGGAAATCTTCAGGTTCAAATACTCCCTCATTGTTTGCCCACTATCTTGATTTTAATGAAGTAAACCTTATTATAAATCATCCTATTTCTACAGGAATTATTGAAATATTACGCTTAGATGACTCGATGCTAATGAATGTCTGGTGTTCTTATTTCGAATCTGTTATTAATCGGGAAGAAAATCTTGAAACGTGGATTGATTTTGAGAAGGAAATACAGTCACTTATTCTACAAATTGAAGAATATCAGAATAGCAATCCCCATCGTTGTATCTCAACTTCCAATCTCCAAACTTTGCTGAACTGCACATCTCCTTTTTTCCTTCCACCTAAGGTAAATTATCTCAATAATAAACTAAACATTGATAGTCATCTTGCAAATAAACTCTTTTATAAAGAGCTTTCTCTTTTTTTATATGATGAATTGCGCCGCTATACATTTTGTTTTGAATTATACCTTGCCTGCATCATGCCAATCTTACCGTCCAAATTCCCTCAACATACCCCTGATCCTTTATTCCGTTTTTTTGAAACAGGCACCAGAAACAATTTTTTGCTTTCTTTTAATTACACTACTACCACCGAAGAAAGATACAAAATAGCGAACATACAATATATCCACGGAAAACTTAGGAACCCTGATGAACTCGAAGCTCATATGCTCGAACCAGATTTTCAGTTGTCAACTCCGTTAATCTTAGGTTTTCATTCGGATAACCCCAACTCCGATACTAACCCGACTCCATTTCTATTTTTTGAGAAATTTTTTCAACGAATACTGCATGAAACTAAAGATTACATCTATAGCTGGATAAACAACTCAACTCAAAACTGCCAATTTAGAACTGTTATTTATGGACATTCTTTAGATTCTTCTGATGGAGATTTCATCAAATTAATTTTTGAAAAATCATGCTCCATCACGGTTTATTTTCATGATCCAGGTGTCTTACCTTCTCTCATAACAAACTTGGTTTCTATTTTTGGACGAGAGGAAGTAAATCGTATTCATTCCCAAGGTAAACTTCGATTTGTCCCTGCTGATATACTAAAAGTAAGAGAACCGGAGGCCAATTATGCCCCTATATAAACAAGAATTGTCAGGCTTGGACGCTGGCCTCTACCTCCGCAAATCCCGCATGGAAGAGGGGCTGGACACCGACGAGGTGCTGGCCAAGCACCAGAAGACCCTCCTAAACTACGCCAAGGAGAACGGTATCCATATTATAGAGACCTATCCTGAGGTAGTCAGCGGTGAGTCTCTTTATGCCCGACCGCAAATGCTCCGTTTGCTCCAGGATATTGAGGAGGGTCGGTATGACTGCGTGCTGTGTATGGATCTGGACCGGCTCTCTCGCGGACGGATGAAAGACCAAGGCATCATTCTGGATGCTTTCAAGGACTCCGAGACGCTGATTGTTACTCCGGAAAAGGTCTACAACCTGTCCGACGAGATTGACGAAGAGTATGCAGAACTAAAAACTTTCATGTCCCGCCGGGAGTACAAAATCATCAACAAACGCCTGCGTCGCGGACTCCAGCAGACCATTGAGGATGGCTACTATGTGGCTAACGCCCCCTATGGATACAAAAAGGTCAATATCGACCGCAAGCCTACCCTGGAAATTTGCGAGTCGGAAGCGAAATTTGTCCGTATGATGTTCCAACTCTACGCCCAAGGCTATGGTTGCGTTTCCATCGCCCGTCATATCAATGCTCTGGGAGCCCACCCTCATCGCGCCGCTGAGTTCAATCGCAGCACCATATCCAGGATACTGCACAGCCCTGTTTATGTGGGCAAAATTGTCTGGAATCAGAAAAAGCATATCAAAAAAGGTGTCAAGGGCAACGATAAAAATGTGGTGATCTACCAGCCAAAAGAGAAGTGGACCATCGTAGACGGCCGTCATCCTCCTATTGTTGATCAGGAACTATTCGACCAGGTTCAAGCTATATTGGACAAGCGATACATTCCCTCCAAAAACGACGGCACCGTAAAAAGTCCCTTAGTCGGCCTAGTCAAGTGCGCCAACTGCGGGATGAACATGCAACGGCTGGTAATGAAAGGTGAGCCATATCTTCTGTGCAATAAGCCAGGGTGCTGTGCCTCAACGAAATTTTCCTTGGTAGAGGATCGTGTGCTGGAATATTTAACTCGGACCTTAGCAGAACTTACCCTCTTCCCTGCCGATACTTTGGCCAGTCACGACACCTCGGTCCTGGAAACTACACTGGATACCGTCCAGAAAGAACTGGCATCAACTCAGCGGCAAAAATCACGGCTCTATGAATTGCTGGAGCTGGGTGAATATGATATTCCCACCTTCCGGGAACGGATGGAGGTAGTGCGAAACAAGGAGACCGTACTGGAACGTAAAGCAACTGACACCTTACGAGCTATCCAAGACGCCAAAGCGGCTGATCCTGCCGCGCTGGCTGAGAAGATCCGCTATGTACTGGAGAATTATGCTACTTCTGATGCCGCCCAGCGTAATGCTCTGCTGCACTCTGTAATCCAGGTCATTTTCTATCATAAGGAGAAAAAGACCAAACCCACCGCTTTTTACCTTGACTTTATTCTGTCACCCAACTGACTTTTTCTTATGCCTCAAAATCTATAAAGCGCTATATCTTACTCACGGCATGAGTCAAAGATTTTTTTCGTGTGTATGCACACGGCCTCCCGGATACTGCGATCGTCACAGACGGGGCCGGGCACGACCTTTTCTGGCATAAGATTCCCTCCTAAATTTGGATGGTAATGGGCACCTGAGCGCCCGGTAAGGGTTTTGCTTACAACACATCTTATGTAGCGGGCAAGTTTTGGTGCGGGTCAGGCAGTTTTTCTCTTGCCCTTTTTGGCCTTTGCGACTATAATAAGCTCACCGGAAAGGAGGTCCGCTATGTCCATCGGATTCATTCAGGACGATCTGGATCTTAAGCTGCTGGTCCTCTATATTATGGACCGGGCGGCGGGACCCATCACCTTTTTACAGCTGTTTGAGCTGGCTCTGTGCGACGCGGGGGTGGATTACTTCTCCCTCAATCAAGCCGTGGGCCATATGGTGGCCACCGGCCAGCTCACCAAGGAGGAGGAGCGCTACGCCATCACGGACAAGGGCCGCCGGAACAGCCAGATCTGCGAGAGCAGCCTGCCCCGTTCGGTGCGGCGGCACTGCGACGAGAACCTGGTAAAGGTCAACCAGGCCCTGCGCCAGGAGGCCCAGGTCAGAGCCCAAACCGTGGACCGGGAGGATGGCACTGTCACCCTGTGCCTCACCCTGGAGGACGGAACCTCTCCCCTGCTCCAGACGGCTCTGCTGGTCCCAGGCCGCCCCCAGGCGGAGCAGTGGGCCGAAGCGTTTAAGCGGGACCCCGCCGCTGTCTACCACGGGATCATCAAGCTGCTGAGTCAGGAGGATTTTCATGAGAAGAATTGATCGTGCTCAGGACCGTGCGTTTTCCCTGGCCCTCATCGACCGCTGCACCCACGGAGTTATGGCCCTCACCACCGGCGAGGCAGTTCCCTACTGCCTGCCCCTGTCCTTTGTCCGGGTGGGGGACGAGCTCTACTTCCACTGCGCCCGGGAGGGGCGGAAAACAGGCCTGCTGCGCCTCTCCCCCCAGGTGTGCGTCACCTTTGTGGGAGAGGACCGCCCCGCTCTTGTCCCGCCCGCTGTGTACACTACCTATTTCCAGTCCGTCATTGTCACCGGAACAGCCAGCGAGGTGACCGACCCCGAAGAAAAAACTGCCGCCCTCCGGGCCCTGTGCCAAAAGCTGACCCCGGAGCATATGGACAGCTTCGAGGCGGCTGTGAAAACGAGCCTGGCCATCACCGCCATATGGAAAATCCATATAGCGGAAATCACCGGCAAGGCCAAGCTGGAAAAATGAGGTTCCGGTTTTATTGTACGCCGGAGGAGTTGCGGGCGGTCTTCTCCGCCGCGGAAAAGCTTCAGCCCATGGAATACTCCTGGCTGGACCAGAATCTCTCCTATCTGCCCACCTTGGACAATTTGCTGCGGGAGCCGCTGTGCTCCTGCCGGGACATCCACAATTTCGGCCGATACTCCCTGTGGCCCCACCACCTGCTGGTCTACCCCGCTCCTGGCGGCGACCCGGAGCGGGGCTGCGCCTTCCCTATCATTCTGGACTACAGCGGCCCGCCGGGGGAGATCACCGGCGGACTGGCTCTTTGCGAGGGCAGCCTGGTCCTGGAATCGGAATACAAATTCGAAAAGGACCAGACCTTATTCCGCACTCTGCGCAGCTGCTTTCAGAGGCAGTTCCACTTCAAAAAGGCAGGCCACGGCTGGCTGTCCCCCTCGGTCTGGGAGCACCGGCGGGACTATCTGTTTTTCTGCGGCACCTTTGGCATGGTCGCCGGCCCCTGGCGGCTGGACGAACGGGACCAGGTGGTCCCTCTAAACTGCCTGGTCCCGGAGGACAAGACCCTGCTGGAACAGCTCCCCCGCCTCCCCAACGATCAGCGCATATTCTCTTTTTTCGCGGAGAAGAAGGATTTGCTGGAGCTGTTTCATCAGTTGTCTCAGAAGTATGATTCGCTTCTTTATCTGGAGCACCCTGCCTCCCGGACCGGACCCCTGAACGACCCGGAGCAGCTGCTCTCCCTTGGCCCTGCGTGGCGGCAGATCAAACGACTGGTCCTCTACGACCAGGACACCCGGACCTTTTTGAATTTCGCCAGCCTTGGCGGGCGCTGGAATGGGAGCAATCGAATTATTGACATCACCCAGATCAACCACTTCCAGAGCCTCTATGGCAATACCCTCTATTTGTCCCTGGCAGAAGCGGTCAAGGCGCAATTTCACTCCATCGCGGAGCCCCACTATGGACCTTTCTACCTCAGCCCCAGGCTCTATCTGCGACGGCATGAGCTGATTTTGAACCTGAACGATCCCCGTTTCCGCATTGACGGAGAGGATTACCCCGTCCACGTGTGGCGGAAGGAGTGGGGCGAGCTGCTGGAGGGGTGGAATATCCCCGACGAGACCCCGGCACGGTGAGGAGGGAGCACACTGTGGAGCCCAAATACGGCATTCAGAAGGGAATCATCCTCTATCTCGCCGACTGGTTTACGCCGGAAAAGGTGGATACAGTGGAGGAGGTTCTGTCCCGGTTTCTGTCCATGACCGGAGAGACCTTTACCAAAAAGCGCTCCGGACGTCTGGACGCCTACCCAGGAAGGAGCTGCCCCTCCGGCTTTCGGAATATCCGGGGCAGCTGGCAGAAAATCTTCCACAGAGAGTTTGACGGCCAGTTTGCATCCACACCGTCTCAGGACGGGTCGGGGGTTCTCTCCCTGTCCAACTGCGATGGCGAGCATTTGCAGACCGTCCACTGCTTTCTGGCCCTGTACAATTTCAAGCGCTGGGTCAAGGCCTCCAGCAAGATTTATCTCCAGTTCAGCCGCTCTGTCCCCTGGAGGGAAGTTTGGGACTTTTTGTTTTATGTAAATCAAATGCTGGACGTACAGTACGCCAGCGCCGGATATGAGCTGGCTGTCAATCCATTCCATTTCTCCCCTCCGGCCATCCGTACCCTGCGGGACTTGCCCCTGGTCAACAGCTACGACACCGAGTGGTATTTCAGAAGAAGCGACCGCACCATTCAGTGCCCCAACCTGATCCAGGTCCTGAGCGAGGAGCTTACTGCTCCTCTGTCCTCCCTCCCCAAAAATAGCAGCATCACCCTTCTCCCCATGGACGGCGGAAAGCAGGCCGTCCACATACTGGACGGCAAGGCCCTGGAGGAACCGGATGAGGAGGAGCTGCTGGCCCGCCTGCGCGCCCTGAACATATGGTTCCAGCCCATCCTGGCTCAGCTGGACAAGCCCATGTACTTCAAGCCTGACGCGTGGAAAATTCGCTGCGGGCGATTCAGCTGAAAAACACCTCCGTCCCACAGGACGGAGGTGTTTTATGCTTTCAGGCCATCGGCCCTGTCTTTCCCATATATTTCTTTGTTTCTACTGGCAGACCCCTGGAGTGCAGGCCGCGGGCCACCATACGCCTGATGATGCTGTAGATCATGGCAAAGACGGGGACCCCCAGCACCATGCCGCCAAAGCCGAACAGTCCTCCAAACAACAGGATGGAAAACAGTACCCAGAAGGAGGCCAATCCGGTGGAGTCTCCCAGGATTTTGGGTCCCAGGATATTGCCGTCAAATTGCTGGAGGACCAGAATAAAGATGGCGAAGTAGACGGCCTGGAGCGGGCTGATCAGGAAAATCAGCAGCCCACAGGGAATCGCTCCGATGAAGGGGCCAAAGAAGGGAATAATGTTGGTCACGCCAATCACCACAGAAATCAAGGCTGGGTATGGGAATTTGAAAATGTTGCAGCAGACCAGGCAGAGAATACCGATAATCAGGGAGTCCAGCAGCTTGCCATTGATAAAGCCGCTCATGATTTTATAGGCGCTCCGGACCTCCTCCACAACCAGGTCGGCAAAGCTGGTAGGGAAAATGCTGTAGACAATCTTCTTGCTCTGGGCGGCAAAGGTGTCCTTGCGGGCCAGAAGATAGACGGATACAATTACAGCAATCAGCAGGTCCTTCACCAGCACCAGAAAGCCCACCACCACACCAGACACCCCAGCCACCACGCCAGTGAGGTTAGGCACGATGTCCTTGCGCAGCCACTCCAGCGCAGAGGTGGCCGACTCCAGATTGGGCAGGATGTCGGAGTTCAGCCACTGCTCCAGCGAGGCGGCGGAGGAGTTGTAGATGGACATCACCGCGGACTGGATCTCCGGGTTGTCCTCGAAGTAGGTCTGGAGCCAGCCCTGGACCACCTCAATATAGTCAGGGATGGCCTGGACAAGGCCCACCACGCTCTCATATACCTGGGGGACCACCATAGCCAGCAGCAGATAGATGAGGAACAGCGCCAGCAGCAGGCTGAGGACGATAGCCACAAAGCTGAGAAAGGCGTGGCTGTTTCGCTCCTCCATCCGCTTGTCCGGGGTAATGGCCAGGAGGAATGTCAGGATCGTCCGATGGATGGGCAGCAGCAGGAAGGCGATCACCGCGCCCATAAAGATGGGCCGCAGAATACCCCCGATGGTATTCAGAAATGCGGTTACCGTTTTCAAATGGAACAGCAGAAAAAACAGCAGCAGAGACGCCGCAATTACCGCGAAGGCGGTCAGCCCGGCGGCCAGATACGGGTGCCGGTCCTCTCGTTTCATAGCTCCACTCCCCTACCTCTTTTTAAAATCCTCCGGGCGTTACACCGTCAGCTCCGTCTCTTTTCCGCCCAGCGCCCCCGCATACTTTTTCAGCACGGGGGCGATTTTCCAGAGCAGGAACTCCTCTACCTGCTCCGGACACCGGCCAATATAGGCGCCGGGGTCCAGATGGGCGGACAGCTCCTCCCTCGTCATGCCGAAGGCCGGGTCGGCGGCCATCAGGTCGATCAGGTTGTTGGACAGGCCCAGCTCCTTCACGTTGTAGCCCGCCTCCTGGGACAGCACCCGGATGCGCTCGTGGAGCTCCTGCCGGTCGCCCCCCCGCTTGACCGCGTCCATCATGATGTTCTCGCTGGCCATGAAGGGCAGCTCCTCCAGGACGTGCTTTTCAATCACCTTGGGGTGGACCACCAGGCCGGAGGCCACATTGGCCCAGATGTTCAGGATGGCATCCACCGCCAGGAAGGCCTCGGGAACGCTGAGCCGCTTGTTGGCCGAGTCGTCCAGGGTGCGCTCAAACCACTGGGTGGCGGTAGTGACGGCGGGGTTGCCCACGTCCACAATCACATACCGGGCCAGGGAGCAGATACGCTCGCAGCGCATGGGATTGCGCTTATAGGGCATGGCCGAGGAGCCGATCTGATTTTTCTCAAAGGGCTCCTCCACCTCCTTCAGGTGGCACAACAGACGCAGGTCGGTGGCAAACTTGCTGGCGGACTGGGCCACCCCGGCCAGGGTGGACACCACGTTGTAGTCCAGCTTTCGGGAGTAGGTCTGTCCGCTGACCGGGACGACGGCTGTAAAGCCCATCTCTCCGGCAATCTTCTCCTCCAGCAGGCGCACCTTCTCGTGGTCCCCCTCGAAGAGCTCCAGGAAGGAGGCCTGGGTGCCGGTGGTCCCCTTGGAGCCCAGCAGGGCCAGGGTGGAGATGCGGTGCTCAATCTCCTGCAGGTCCATCAGCAGCTCGTTCATCCACAGGGTGGCCCGCTTACCCACGGTCACCAGCTGAGCGGCCTGAAAGTGCGTAAATCCGAGGGTGGGCAGGGCCTTATACTCACGGGAAAATTTTTCCAGGTGGGCCAGCACCCGGACAATCTTGTCCCGGACCAGCTCCAGCCCCTCCCGCATGAGAATCACATCAGTATTGTCCCCCACATAGCAGCTGGTGGCCCCCAGGTGGATGATGGGCATGGCCTTGGGGCACAGCTCTCCGTAGGTGTGGACGTGGGCCATCACGTCGTGGCGCAGCTTCTTCTCCCACTGGGCGGCCTTCTCATAGTCGATGTCGGTAATATGGGCCTCCAGCTCCTCCACCTGCTCCTGGGTGACGGGCAGGCCCAGCTCCATCTCCGCCCGGGCCAGAGCCACCCACAGCCGCCGCCATGTGGAGAATTTCTTGTCCGGGGAGAAGATGTACTGCATCTCGTCGCTGGCGTAGCGGGAGGACAGGGGACTCTCATAGCGGTTAGTTGACATAATATCGACCTCTCATCTTTCCGTATTTTTAATTCATTATAACGCATTTCTCCCCTCTTTGCTACCCTTGCGGAAAATTTTCACAAAAGTTTAAGGAAGCCTTTATAAAATTTCTTTCACGTTCTGTTGATCATGTTCATCATAAAACACGATAAACGCTTTTCCTTCTCCGCCCAAATAGGCATCCCAGGAAACAGTGTTCCTCTCTTTCAGGTCGTCTCCGCAAAACGGGCATTTTGAACTGTAGTTCAAATAGACAAAATGGCCTCCAAAAATCTGCGCCATCCGCTCAGGCAGACGGCCTTCACACCCATAATCATATTCGTCTCTGGTCAGCTCAGCAACCGCAAGCACTTTATTTTCCAGGTCATAGGCACTGCCGCAATAGATCGGGACCATATCTGTGTCGGCGGTCGCCACGGTATATACAAGCCGCTTTCCACATCGTCCACATTTTGCGTGATAAATCCGCTCCAGTTTTCTTACTACATCTATGACCCATTCACTTTTTTCCATACGGTCCTCCTTCTTGCAACAAATATGGCACGGCGGCCTATAACCGCCGTGCCGAAATAATCACAGCTTCTCCCGGATCAATTCACCCATCCTCAAGGTGCCCACCGCTTCCTCGCCGGGCTTGGCGATGTCGGCGGTGCGCCAGCCCTCGTTGAGGACGGCGTCCACCGCCTCCTCGATGGCCTTGGCCTCGTCGGGCAGGTTGAAGGAGTAACGGAACATCATGGCCACCGACAGGATGGTGGCGATGGGGTTGGCCTTGTCCTGGCCGGCAATGTCGGGGGCGGAGCCGTGGATGGGCTCATAGAGCCCGGGGGCGGTGTCGCCGATGGAGGCGGAGGGCAGCAGGCCGATGGAGCCGGTAATCATGGACGCCTCGTCGGAGAGGATGTCGCCGAACATATTCTCGGTGACCACCACGTCGAACTGTCCCGGGTCCTTTACCAGCTGCATGGCGGCGTTGTCCACCAGCACGTCCTCACACGCCACGTCGGGGTACTCCCCGGCCAGCTTATGCACGATCTGCCGCCACAGCCGGGAGGTCTCCAGCACGTTGGCCTTGTCCACGCTGGCCAGCTTCTTCCGGCGCAGCCGGGCCAGCTCAAAGCCCCGGCGGACAATGCGCTCGATCTCCTTCTCGGAGTAGGCCATCAGGTCGCTGGCCTCCTCCCCCCGGTCCTCGGTCTGATAGCGGTCCCGCTTGCCGAAGTAGACCCCCCCGGTGAGCTCCCGGACGATCATCAGGTCGATCCCCCGGTCGGCGGTCTCCTTCTTTAGAGGGCAGGCGTCGGCCAGGGCGGGCCGCAGGGCGGCGGGACGCAGATTGGCGTACAGCCCCAGGTCCTTGCGGATGGACAGCAGGGCGGTTTCGGGCCGCTTGTTCGGGTCGGAGGCGTGGCCCCACTTGGGTCCGCCCACCGCCCCCAGCAGGACGGCGTCGCAGGCTTTGCACTGCTCGGCGGTGCCGTCGGGGTAGCTCTTGCCCACCGCGTCGATGGCACAGCCGCCCATGACGATGTCCACATACTCAAATTTATGGCCGAACTTCTCGCCGATGGCGTCCATCACCTTGACAGCCTCCCCCACCACCTCGGGGCCAATGCCGTCGCCCTTGATGAGGGCAATTTTATAGTTCATACTGTTCACTCCTTATCATTACTCCGGCCAGACCTGGCGGCAGTCGGTCAGATCGGCGTTGGGCTTTTCGGATACCAGTACAAGGGCGCTCTTGGACAGGTCGTTGTCCTCGAATTTTTCGGTTTTCAGAAGCTCCAAAATCTTAGGCCACCAACTCTCCGCGTCCTCGGTCTTGAGCCAGACAGCCAACACACAGCCATCCTCGCCAATGTAGTCATAGCCGTTGTCCTGGACCGCCCCCTGGGACCACTCCGCAATCCGGTCGGGCAGATTGTAGCGGATGTCCAGGTCCGGGTTCTCCAGCTTGCGTGAGTCCATGCTGATGATGATGGACTGCATCTTCTGGAACCGCAGGCGGATCAGCCGGTTTTCCTCCAGAAAATCCTGGCGGAGCTCACAGGAAAATCCAAGCGGCTCCAACGCCCCCACCAGAGCCTGGACAGTGACTGCGTCACCCGGGAAAAAGCAGGACAGCTCTTTCAGCTCCTCCCGCACCGCAGTATCCCGGACCTGCGCACAGAGGGACTTGTCGTCCCCCTCCAGGGTACAGCTCAACGGTATCTCCGTCAGCTCAATGTGCGCTCGAACAGCGGCTTCGTCAATCCCCAGAAAAACTGCCTTCTCCCCTGGTTCAAAGGTCAGCGGCATTCGTTTGGGCGTTTTCATCTCCCCAGCCCCCGCTCCTTCAGGGAGTTGAGCAGACCGCCGCTCTGGATGATGCCGTCGATGAACTCGGGGAAGGGAGCGGCCTTGTAGGTTTTTCCGGTGGTCACATCGGTGATAACGCCGCTGGCAAAGTCAACCTCCACCTGGTCTCCTGCCTGGATTTCCTCGGCGGCCTGGGGGCATTCCACGATGGGGAAGCCAATGTTAATGGAGTTGCGGTAGAAGATGCGGGCGAAGGAGGGGGCGATGACGCACTTCACCCCGCAGGATTTGATGGCCAGAGGGGCATGCTCCCGGCTGGAGCCGCAGCCGAAGTTGGGCCCGGCCACAATGATGTCCCCCGCCTGGACAGTGGAGGCGAAGTCCGCGTCGATGTCCTCCATGCAGTGGGCGGCCAGAGCCGCCGGGGAGGGGTCGTTCAGATGCCGCGCCGGGATGATGACGTCGGTGTCCACATTGGCGCCGTATTTGTAAACTTTCATGGTATTGTTCCTTTCTGTTTAAAATGCGGGCAGATGATATCCGCCCCTACATGTAGGGCGTGACCACTGGGCACGCCGTCCTCCGGAGAACGGCGCGCCGGGGTCGTCGCGCCCTACATTCTGGGGTCAGCCACGCAGCCGGCGATGGCGGAGGCGGCGGCCACGGCGGGAGAGGCCAGGATAATCTCAGAGCTCACGTGGCCCATGCGGCCCACAAAGTTGCGGTTGGTGGTGGAGACGGTGCGTTCCCCCTCGGCCATCACGCCCATGTGTCCCCCCAGGCAGGGGCCGCAGGTGGGGGTGGACACCGCCGCGCCCGCCTCAATGAAGGTCTGGATGAGGCCCTCCTCCATGGCCTGGAGAACGATGGCCTGGGTGGCAGGGATGACCACACACCGCACGTTGGAGGCCACCTTTTTGCCCTTCATGATGGCGGCGGCGGCCCGCAGGTCGCTGATGCGGCCGTTGGTGCAGGAGCCAATCACAACCTGATTGATGGGAGTACCGGCCACCTCGCTGACTACCTTGGTGTTCTCAGGCAGGTGGGGCAGGGCCACGGTGGGCTCCAGCCTGTCCAGGTCAATCACAACCTCCCGCTCGTAGACAGCGTCCGGGTCAGCGGCGAAGGCCTCGCAGGGGCGGGACACCCGGCCGTTGATATACTCCATAGTTCTCTCATCCACGGGGAAGATGCCGTTTTTGCCCCCCGCCTCGATGGCCATATTAGAGATGGTAAAGCGGTCGTCCATGGTCAGGCTGGCGACCCCCTCCCCAGCAAACTCCAGGGACTGATACAGGGCTCCGTCCACCCCGATCTCGCCGATGAGGTGGAGGATTACGTCCTTGCCGGACACGTGGGGCTGGAGCTTGCCCTTCAATGTAACCTTGATGGCGGAGGGGACCTTAAACCACAGCAGGCCGGTAGCCATACCCGCGGCCATGTCTGTGGAGCCGATGCCGGTGGAGAAGGCCCCCAGAGCGCCGTAGGTACAGGTGTGAGAGTCGGCGCCCACGATGATCTCACCGGGGGCGGCCAGGCCCTTTTCGGGGACGAGGGCGTGCTCCACCCCCATCTGGCCCACGTCGAAGAAGTTGGTGATTTTGTGCTTGAGGGCAAACTCCCGGGCCTGCTTGCACAGCTGGGCGGACTTGATGTCCTTGCAGGGGGTGTAGTGGTCCAGGACGATGGCGATTTTGTCCCGGTCAAAGATCTGGGTGAACCCCGCCTTCTCAAACTCGGTGATCGCCACCGGGGCGGTGATGTCATTGCCCAGCACCAGGTCCAGCCTGGCCTCAATGAGCTGGCCGGCCTCCACCTTGTCCAGCCCGGCGTGCCTGGCTAAAATTTTCTGCGTCATTGTCATTCCCATAGGGTAAATTACCTCCTTAGCGGTTTATTGAGGGAATTTTACCACAGGGCTTGCCGAAAGAATGTAAAGCATGATACCATATAGGAAAATCTTTTGACAACTATACCGATCTATGGTAAAATAAATCATAAACTGAAAGGAGGCCGACTATATGCCAAGTGAAAAGGAAATTGTGATCGTCCAAAAAGCGACAGTGTACGACCTCAAACGAATTATAAGGGAAAGACCTGATAAAACATATACACCGGATGAGCTGGATAAAATTTTTGACGCTTATATCACCGGAGCAGAACAGTAGGCACGGGGCGGGGAAATCCCGCCCTAATTTTTTACTGGAGGATCGTCTATGAACCACGAGCTGGACTTCCCCGCCGGGATATGGGAGCCCTTTGCCCGGAGCCGGCCTCCGGTGCGGTGCTCGCCTGGGTATCTCATCTACCTCCAGGGCACCGAGGCCACCTGCTTCTACTTTCTGAAATCGGGCAAGGTGAAGAGCTTCCTCCAGTCGGAGGACGGGGTGGAGCGGGTGCTGAACGTCTACCAGGCCGGGAGCCTCTTCGGGGAGGCCTCCTTCTTCGACGAGCTGCCCCGGGTGTCCTCGGCGGCGGCGCTGTCCCCCTGCGAGATCGTGCCCATCGACCGGGAGCTGGTGTCCCAGGAGTTCGCCCGCAACCCGGAGCTGGCCCTTGCCATGATGAAATATCTGGCCCGGACGGTGCGGCTGCTCTCCGGTCAGGTGGACCAGATGGCCTTCCGCCCCGCCCGGTGGCGGGTAGCCAGCTATCTCCTCGCCCTGGCCGGCCGGGACGGAGCGGCGGCCTGCACCCAGGAGGACATCGCCGCCGCCGTCTCTGCCAGCCGGGTGACGGTGAGCCGGGTGCTCAACGACTTCGCCCGGCAGGGCTGGGTGGAGCTGGGCTACCGGGCCATTGTCCTTCGGGAGCCCGGGCAGCTGCAAGCGTTATGTAAACAATAAAAGGGCCCTCCGATCCTCCGGAGAGCCCTTCTTTTATACCTCGGTCCGTTCCAGCGAAGCCGCCCGCTCCAGCGCGGCGTCAATGTTGGGGGCAAAGCTGTCCTCCCCCACCAGGTCGCAGAGACCGGATTTTTTAAACACCGACATGGGCTGCTCGTTCACATGGGAGAACAGCACCCGGATGTTCTTGTCCTGACACTCATGCCAGAGCCGCCGCAGGCTGTTCAGAGCGGTGATGTCCACAGCAGGGACGGAGCGCATCCGCAGGATCAGCACATTTTTCCCGGTGTTGCGCTCCATGTGGGGGATCTTATCCGCCGCGCCGAAAAACAGCGGGCCGGTGAACTCATAGACCATCACGTGGGAGGGCACCGGCTTGAGCCGGCCCTGGTCGTCCCCCGTGTCCTCCACATAGTCCCACTCCTTCACCGCGGCCACATCGGCCATTCGCTTCATGAACAGCAGGCAGGCCAGGGACAGGCCCACCCCGATTGCCACCACCAGGTCAAAAATCACCGTGAGCAGGAAGGTGACAATCAGCACGGCCACGTCGCTCTTGGGGGAGTGCTGCACCACCTGGACCAGGGTGCGCCAGCCGCTCATGTTGTAGGCCACCTGGAACAAAATGGCGGCGATGCAGGGCATGGGGATCAGGGCGGCGTAGGGCATGAGGAGGACCAGCACCAGCAGCAAAACCACTGCGTGGACCATGCCGGCCACCGGGGATTTGCCGCCGTTTTTGATGTTGGCCGCCGTCCGGGCGATAGCGCCGGTGGCAGGGATGCCCCCGAATAGGGCGGAGGCCGCATTGCCCACCCCCTGGGCCACCAGCTCCATGTTGGAGTTGTGCCGGGAGCCGGTCATCTCGTCGGCCACCACCGCGGACAGCAGGGACTCAATGGCCGCCAGCACCGCGATGGTAAAGGCGTCAGGCAGCACCGCCGCCACCGTCTCATAGGAGACGGCGGGCAGGGAAAATTGAGGCAGGGCGCTGGAGATGGCGTACAGGTTTCCGATGGTGTTCACCGGCAGGGAAAACAGCTTGACCACCCCTGCCGTGACAATCACCGCGATGAGGGAGGCAGGAATCTTCTTAAAAAACCTGGGCCAGACAATTAGGATCGCCAAGGCCAGGCAGCCCACCCCCACGGCCATCCAGTTGGCAGTGTGGAAGGTGCGGACCACCTCCCCCACCTTCTCCATGGTCTCCACCGGGGCGTGGGTAAAGGTCAGGCCAAAGAAGTCCTTCAGCTGGCCGATCAGGATGGTCACCGCGATGCCGGCTGTAAAGCCGGTGGTGATGGTGTAGGGGATGAATTTGATCATGCTGCCCATGCGCAGCACGCCCATCAAAATGAGCAGAATGCCTGCCAGGATGGTAGCCACCGCCAGGCCGTCCATCCCGTTTTTTGCCACGATGCCCGCCACAATGGTGGCAAAGGCCGCCGTAGGTCCGGCAATCTGCACCTTGCTCCCACCCAGAGCGGAGATGAGGAAGCCGGCCACAATGGCGGTATACAGGCCCTGCTCCGGGGACACCCCCGAGGCCAGAGCCAGGGCGATGGACAGGGGCAGGGCGATGATGGCTACGATCACGCCGGCCGTCAGGTCCTTGGTAAAATCCTCTCTGGAGTAATGCTTGAGGGAGTGGATCAGCTGGGGGGTCAGTTCTCTCATAAAATTTCTCTCCTTCCTCCTGTTGAGGGTCAGCCTTATCATACCTGAGAAAGGGAGAAATTGCAAGTTTTTCTGCCAAAGCTACAAAAGGGCGCGGGAGAAATCCCGCGCCCCTCGATCATTTGGTCCAGTGGGTCACCGCGTCCCGGAGGAACCTGGCGCAGCCCGGCCGCTCTCTGTCATAGCAGGCGGTAAAGCGCTCGTCCTGGACATAGAGCTCCGCGATGCCCCTGTGGCGCTGGACGTCGTACCTGTCACCCATAATGGTGAGCCAGCGGCGGTGGAGGGCGGTAATCTCCTTCCCCGCCTCCCCTGCCGGGTCGGCCCCGGCGGCCACGGCGGCGGACAGCTTGTCCAGAATCTCTTCCCCCAGACGCTCATACTCCTGATACTGCTCCAGGGTCACCCCCATCACCCGGGCGTTGGAGGCGTCCACCTCCGCGTCTCCATATTTCTCCCTGGCCTCGGCGCCGTACTGCCGCTCCTTCTCCTCCACAAACTGCCGCTTGAAGGCCTCAAATTTCTTCTCGTCTGACATGCTCTCATCCCTTTCCTGTGTTCGGATCGTCTCCCTTACGGAGTCGATCAGCCCCTGGACCCGGTCCCGCTCCGCCTCCAGGGCGGTTAAATGGCTGCGCAGGACGGCCAGGCGGTCGAAGGAGGGGTCATCCAGAATTTCCTTCACCCGGGCCAGCTCCACCCCGAGGGCCCGGTAGTACAGGATGTCCTGGAGCCGGTCCACCTCTGCCGGGCCGTAGAGGCGGTATCCGCCCTCCGTCCGGCCGGTTGGCTTCAGCAGGCCGATCTTGTCGTACCAGCGCAGGGCGCGGGTGGTCATTCCCGACAGGCGCGACAGCTTCTGAATGGTATATTCCATAACGATCACCTCCTGGGACTATCTTAACCGCTGACGTTACGGCAATGTCAAGAGTTTTTTCAAAAAAGAAGCCGCTTTGTCAAATGTGACAAGGCGGCTCTGGTTTTATTCCCCATCCGGCTTTTTTTCCTGCTCCCGCAGCTTTTTCAGCTTCCGCTTTCCAATGACCACACCCGCAGCGGCAGCAGCGGCCAGGACCACCAGCAGGAACACGTTGTAGGACACCCAAACAAGGAAATTCTGGAAGCCCTGACCCAAGCCGTGGACGCTGGCCTGGAAGCCGGCGGCCATCCGTGCGCCCAGGGAGGCGGTCTCTCCCACCTCCTCGGTGACCCGGTTCACCTCATTGAGGTAGACGTTGAAGGTGGAATACCCGATCAGGGCATCGTACCGCCGCAGATCAGAGGAGTACATCTCGATCTGATACTCCACATCGCTGAGGGCGCTCTCCAGGGCGATGATATCCTCCATGGTCTCCGCCTTCTCCAGCAGGGCCAGCAGCCGCTCCTGCTTGGTGCGCTGGGTCTTGAGGCGGGCCTCAATGTCGAAATACTCCTCCCCCACGTCCTTGCTGCTCTCGGCTTTATTCGTTACATAGCCCAGGTTCCCGGTTCCAGACAGGAACTGATCATACTTCTCCGCCGGCACCCGGACGGTGTACTCCCCGGAGCGGTTGGCGTAGGCGTCCCGGCGGCTGCCGCCGTAGAGGGAGGCGTTTTCAAAGTAGCCCTCACACTCCGCCGTCAGCCTTTTCAGGGCGGCCTCGCTCTCGTCGAATTTCTCCGTCTGAATGGTCAGCTCCGCCCGGCGGATCAGCTTGGCCTGGGGGTTCTGGTAGATGGAGCCGCCCTCAGCCCCTCCCTGGGGCATGTCGGGCTCGCCGGGTTCCTCGGGGGCAGGCAAAAAGTCCTCGCCCCCCATGTTCATGTCCCAGTATTCGTTCTCCGCCTCCCCGCAGGGCCCGATGGGCCCGGCGCTGGTGGCGGGCTGGCCCACGCTGGGGGAGGCGGAATTTGCTCTTTTCGCTCCGCACCCCGCCCCCAGCAGCAGCATGGCCGCAAGACTGATGGCAAACAGCTTTCTTCTTTTCATAACACCCCTCCTAATCTCAGCGTGTAGGGCGTGACCACCGGGCACGCCGCCCCCATGTCTCTGTAATCGGCACGCCGGGTCGTCGTGCCCTACATAATACCGCTTCATTTGTATAGACGCAAGCCAGAAGAAAAGGTTGCACAGATTCCAAAATTTTTTCATAGGATAGGTAAATTTCGGGAGGTGCATTGCTATGCCCATTATATATTTATCTCCATCTACACAGGACTGGAACCACTACGTCAACGGGGGAACAGAGGAGGAGTGGATGAATCTGCTGGCCGACAAGATCGTCCCCTATCTGGACGCCTCCGGCATCCGGTACGCCCGGAACACCCCGGATATGACTGCCGCGTCCTCCATTGCCGCCTCCAACGCGGGAAACTACGACCTGCACCTGGCCCTCCACTCCAACGCCGCCGCCGGTGACCAGGCGGGAAAGGCCCGGGGCTCCATCGTCTTCTATTACCCCGGCAGTGCCGACGGCCAGCGGGCGGCGGAGCTCATCGCCGACGGCCTGAAAACCATCTACCCCGACCCCAACAGGGTGCGCACCGAGGCCACCACCACCCTGGGGGAGGTAGCCAAGGTCAAGGCCCCCGCCGTTCTCATCGAGCTGGCCTTCCACGACAATCCGGAGGACGCCGACTGGATCAAGGCCAACATCGACAGCGCCGCCCGGGTCATCGCCCTGGCCCTGACGGAATATTTCGGCATCCCCTTCTTCGAGACGGAGCACCGCCGCCCCGGTGTGGTAGACGTGGAGTGGGGCAGTCTGAACATCCGGGCCCGGCCCAACACCTCCGCCGCCATCGTCGCCCAGGCCCCCGACGGCGCGCCTCTCACCATTATCAATACCGCCGGCGGCTGGCACCTGGTGAACTATAACGGAACCATCGGCTACGCCAGCAGCCAGTACGTGACAGTGGTGTAAGCTGTAGGGCGGATATGAGCCGCAAATCCTCGAAATCTCAAAAATGGGCGCATAATATGCGCCCCTACATAATTGGAGGTAATATTATGGACATCCATGTTGTTCAGCCCGGCGACACCCTGTACCGGCTGGCCCAGCAATACGGCGTCCCCATGGAGCGGCTGATTCAGGACAACCAGCTCCCCGACCCCTCCCAGCTGGTGGTGGGGCAGACCATCGTAATCCAGTACCCCGAGCTGACCCACACCGTCCAAGCGGGGGACTCGCTGTATTCCATCGCTCGGATGCACGGCACCACCGCCGCCCAGCTGCTGCGCAACAACCCCGGCCTTCAGGGCCGGGACCTGATCTGTCCCGGGCAGGTCATCGTGGTCCGGTACGGCGTCCCGCCCCAGGGGACCCTCTCCGTCAACGCCTACGCCTACCCCACCATTGACCGGGACCTGCTCCGGGCCACCCTGCCCTACCTGTCCCTGCTCACCCCCTTCACCTACCGCTTTGATGGGGACGACCTGATCCCTCTCCGGGACGAGCCGCTGGTGAATGCCGCCCTCCAGAGCCGGGTGGCCCCCGTCCTCCACCTGTCCAACCTGGACGAGAACGAGCGCTTCTCCGGTGAGCTGGCCCACGAGCTGCTGGAGGATGAGGACGACCAGAAGGAGCTGATCGAGGAGATTATCCGCACTGCGGATCGCAGGGGCTATCGGTGGGTGGATGTGGACTTTGAGCTTGTCCTGGCCGAGGACGCCCGGGCCTACGCCCGGTTCCTGGCCCGCCTGCGCCGGGCTCTGGCCCCCAGCGGGCGGCCCCTTATCGCCGCCCTGGCCCCCAAGACCTCCGCAAGTCAGCCCGGCCGGCTCTATGAGGGCATTGACTACCGCCTCATCGCCCAGTCGGTGGACTTCGCTCTGCTGATGACCTATGAGTGGGGCAACCTCGCCAGCCCGCCCATGGCAGTAGCCCCCCTCCCCCAGGTGCGCCAGGTGGTGGAGTACGCCCTCACTGAGTTTACCCCCAGCCAGCTCTTCCTCGGCGTCCCCAACTACGGCTACGACTGGACCCTGCCCTTCCGGGAGGGAGGCCGGGCCAAATCCCTGAACAATGTGGAGGCCGTCCGGCTGGCCTGGAACCGCCGGACAGCCATCCGGTATGACGAGAGCGCCCAGTCCCCCTGGTTCCGCTACGTGGATGATCGGGGGGCTGAGCACGAGGTCTGGTTCGAGGACGCCCGCTCCATTCAGGCCAAGGCGCAGCTGGCCCTTGACTACGGCCTGTACGGCCTGGGCGTCTGGAACCTGGACCGGCCCTTCCCCCAGGGCTGGGTAGTTATCAACGCGATGACGGATATCCGGTCTGAGATGTAGGGGGCGGGCTCTGTCCCGCCCCCTTCGGCCAGGTCATGAATTAAACAGCGGGGCGGCGCGGAGGCCGCCCCCTTCGGCCAGGTCATAAATTAAACAGCGGGGCGGCACGGAGGCCGCCCCCTACTGGATTTTTCCTTTTCCCTGTGCTATAATCAGACAACCAAAGATAAGGAGGACATCATTATGCCTGTTACAGTCGGCCTGAAGGGCCGGGCAGAAGCCGTTGTAAGCGGCGCCAACACCGCTCAGGCGGCCTGCTCCGGGGCCCTGCCCGTATTTGGGACCCCATTTCTGTGCGCCCTCATGGAGGAGGCTTCCTGGAAGTCCATCGCCCCCCATCTGGACCTGGGACAGAGCACCGTAGGCACCAAGCTGGATATTTCCCACGACAGCGCAACCCCGGTGGGACTGAAGGTCTGGGCGGAGAGCGAGGTCACCCAGGTGGACGGCAAGCGCCTTGTCCTGAGGGTGTCCGCCTACGACGAAAAGGGTCTGATCGGCCAGGGCATCCATGAGCGCTTCATCATCATCGACGAGCGCTTTCTGGCCAAGGCGGCCAAAAAGCTGGAGGCCTGACAGCCGCCCCGGATGCACGACAAAGCCTGTGCACAGCGCACAGGCTTTGTCCTGTTTATCCGTCCATTTCCTGGAATATGACGCTCAGCGGCGTTTTGCGCAGCTCGGCGTCCAGCACGCCCTGAATCCGGGTCAGCTCCCGGCACAGGCCGCACTCCCCCTGGGGCCGGTTTTCACAGTGGTAATCCGGCTGCTGGCAGCGGTTGACCAGGAAGGGATCTCCCATGGCGCAAAACAGATCCCACAGATACAGCTCCTCACAGGGCCGCTCCAGGCGGTAGCCCCCGCTGGGCCCCCGACGGCTGTCCACCAGGCCGGCGGCGTGGAGGCACTTCAAAATTTTCAGCGTGACCGCCTTGGACATATGCTCCCGCTGGGCGACAGCGGCAGCGGGCAGCTGCTCTCCCCGACTCAGCGCGCGCAGGATTCGCAGGGCATACTCCGTCTCCCGGGTAATCAGCAAGAAAATCACCTCCGTCTATACAGTACCGCTTTTGTTTAGTATAACACGCCGGCCCGATTTGTCAATCTGCCCGCAGGACAAAAACCGTTTTCAGCATTTTATGAAACCGCCTGGCCCCATTCAGAAGGGAGCAGCCGTGCCTCCGGCAGGGCCAGCGCCGGCAACAATTACATCGTACATTTGTAAACCTCATTTCACTAACACTTAACAATAGTATAGCGTCACGCTCTAAGTAATGCAAGTGTAACCCGCCGCCAGAAATGACAGCGGGATTTTCAGCAAGCTCCACAACCAGATTGTTTTTCATCTGTAAACAATTTTTGAACCCGGCAAAAACCGCTTGACATTTTTTTCTTTCCGAGTAAAATAATCAACGGATTAATCATTAACAGATTAACTATTTTGAAAGGAGGTTTTCTCGTGGAAGCTTCGTTTCACGAGATGGAGCTGCTGTCCCGCAGCCTGAGCAACGCCCACCGCGCGGCGGTGCAGGCGGAGCTGAACGCCGCCGGGCTGGAAAAGGTGGGCCATCCCCTGCTGGTGTCCATCCTCCAGTCCGCCGACGAGGACCCGGAGGGCCAGTGCCAGGCTCAGCGGGAGCTGGCCGACCTGCTTCACGTCTCCCCTCCCGCCGTTGCCAACTCGCTGAAGTGCCTGGAGCGGGACGGCTATGTCCGCCGGGAGCCCTGGCCCAGGGACGCCCGGCGCAACCGGGTCATCCTCACCGAAAAGGGTGCCGCCGCCGTAGAGGGCTGCCGGGAGGTCTTCGTCCGGGTCTCCGACCGCATGCTGGCCGGCTTCTCCCGGGAGGAGCTGGCGCTGCTGGCCCAGTTTCAGCGCCGGATGCTGGACAATCTGACAAATTCTCACAAAAAGGAGTGATTTTACCTTGCTTTCCCTGTTCCTGACCCATTTGCAGGGTTACAAAAAAGAGGCAGTCAAGTCCCCCATTCTCATCATCCTGGAGGTCGTCTGCGAGCTCGTCCTTCCCCTGGTGATGGCGGAGGTTGTGGATGTTGCCATCCCCTCGGGGGATGTGGGCCACATTTTCCTCCTGGGCGGGCTGATGCTGGTGCTGGCCCTGCTGGCTATGGCCTGCGGCGTGGGCTCCGCCAAATACGCCACCTTTGCCAGCCAGGGCTTCGGCGCCAACCTGCGCCAGTGCCTGTTCAACAAGGTGCAGGACTTTTCCTTCGCCGATATCGACCGCTTCTCCTCCGCCTCCCTGATTACCCGCATGACCAATGACGTGAACGCCATGACCATGATGCTGGCCATGGGCCTGCGTATGCTGGTTCGTGCACCGGTGATGCTCATTGCCGCGCTTGGGGTCAGCCTGTACCTCAACGCACGGCTGGCCTTGATCCTGCTGGTCATCATCCCGCTGATGGTGCTGGCCATCGCCGTACTGATGAAGGTGTGCACCAGGCTCTTCGACGCGATGCAGAAAAAGATCGACGGGCTGAATAATGTCCTCCAGGAGAATCTGGTGGCCATCCGGGTCGTGAAGGCCTTTGTCCGGGAGGACCACGAGCGGGAGAAATTCAACCGCTCCAGCGACGAGCTGATGGAGGCCGGCCTCACCGTAGGGATGCGGATCATCGCCATCATGCCCATCATGATGCTGTGCCTGAACGGGGCCACCTTGGCCGTCCTCTACTTCGGCGGCAAAATGGTCATGGGGGCCAGCTTTGAGCTGGGTGACCTGAACGCCTTTCTCAGCTACATCATGCAGGTTCTCATGAGTGTGATGATGGTAGCCATGTCTCTGCTCCAGCTCTCCCGGGCCCAGGCCTGCGCCCGGCGGATCAACGAGGTGCTCACCGCCGTCCCCTCCGTTCAGAACAAGGAGGACACCCCCTCCCTCCCCGTCCCCAGAGGCCGGGTGGAGTTTAAGGACGTGTCCTTCAAATACGCCGCCTCGGGCACTGGGGACGACGTACTCTCCCACATCAGCTTCACCGTGGAGCCAGGGCAGTTTGTGGCTGTCGTAGGCGGCACCGGCACCGGCAAGTCCTCCTTGGTCAACCTGATTCCCCGGTTCTACGACGCCACTGGCGGGGCCGTGCTGGTGGACGGGGTGGACGTGCGGGACTACCCCCTGGAGGAGCTGCGCGCCCGCATCGGCATGGTGCTCCAGACCAACATCCTCTTCACCGGCACCGTCCGGGAGAACCTGCTGTGGGGCAAGCCGGACGCCACCGAGGAGGAGATCGTCCAGGCGGCGAAGGATGCCCAGGCCTACGACTTTATCATGTCCCTGCCCCAGGGCTTCGACACGGAGCTGACCCAGGGAGGCACCAACGTCTCCGGCGGGCAGAAGCAGCGGCTGTGCATCGCCCGGGCCATGCTCCGCAGGCCGGCCATCCTCATTCTGGACGACTCCACCTCCGCCGTGGACTCGGCCACCGAGGCGGCCATCCGGGAGTCCTTCCACAAGAACCTGAAGGACACCACCGTCATCATCATCGCCCAGCGGATTTCCTCGGTGCAGTACGCCGACGAGATTCTCATCCTGGACGACGACCACATCGCTGGACGGGGCACCCATGAGGAGCTGCTGGCAGGCAACAAAATCTATCAGGAGATCTATCAATCTCAGCAAGAGGGGGTGGGCGGATAATGCCAGGACCCAATCGTGCCCCAAGAGGGGGCTATGTCAAACCCAAAAACCTGAAAAAGACCATGATCCGGCTGGTGGGCTACCTCACCAAAAGCAAGCTGCCCCTGCTGTTCGTGCTGTTCTGCCTGCTGGTGTCGGTGGGCACCAATCTGGGCGGGTCCTATCTGGTGCGGCCTATCATCAACAGCTTTATCTGGTCGGGCTGCACCGACTTCGCCGGGTTGGGCATCGCCATCCTTCAGCTGGCGGGGGTCTATCTGCTGGGCTGCCTGGCCACCTACGGCCAGTCCGCCGCCATGGTCCGTCTGGCGGAGAAGGGGGTCAACCGCCTGCGAAAGGACCTGTTCGACGCCCTGCAGAAGCTCCCCCTGTCCTACTTCGACCAGCACCCCCACGGGGAGCTGATGAGCCGGTTCACCAACGACGCCGACAACGTGCAGATGGCCCTTCAGCAGAGCATGGTCTCCCTGTTCTCCAGCAGCCTGATGTTCGTGGGGCTGGTGGTCCTCATGCTGGTCATCAACTGGAAGCTGTTTTTTGCCACTGTTCTGGTGCTGGTGCTCACCATGTTCCTGTTCAAGCAGCTGGGCAGCCGCAGCCGAAAGTTCTATCAGAAGCAGCAGGCCGCCCTGGGGGCGGTCAACGGAGAAATTCAGGAGACCATCGAGGGGCTGAAGGTGGTAAAGGCCTTCACCCACGAGGAGGCGGCCAAGGCCAAGTTCCAGGAGCTGAACAACGCCTACCGGGATGCCGCCCAGAAAGCCAACTTCTATTCCGGGGTCATCATGCCGGTGGCGAGCAACCTGATGAACATCAGTTACGCCCTCACCGCCGCCTTCGGCGGGCTGCTCTCCGTCCTCCAGGGCTTCGACCTGGGTGGACTGGCGATTTATCTCAACTACTCCCGGCAGGTGGGCCAGCCTCTGAACCAGATCTCCCAGCAGATGACTACCCTGTTGTCCGCCATGGCGGGGGCGGAGCGCATCTTCGAGGTGATGGACACCGCCGCCGAGGTAAATCAGGGCTCTGTCACCCTGGTTCCTGCGGAAAAGGATCAGAATGGCACCCTCTCCCCCTTCACCGGCCAGGGACGGCCCAAGGTCTGGGCCTGGAGGACTCCCCAGGGCAACGGCATGGAGTTGGTCCCCGTCTTTGTGGGGGAGGACGAGGTCCTCACCGAGATCACCGACCCGGAGTCCGTCCCCGACCCGGCCATGCTGGCCGACCACGGCTGGGCCTGGAAATACCCCGGTCCCGACGGGGAGATGAGCCTCCACCTGATCCGGGGCACGGTACGCAACGTCCCCGGGGAGGATTTCTGCCTGACCGAGCTGAAAGGCGCGGTGCGCTTCCGAAATGTAGACTTCTCCTATGTCCCGGGAAAGCGGATTTTGAAGGATGTGTCGGTCTACGCCGACCCGGGGCAGAAAATCGCCTTTGTGGGCTCCACCGGCGCGGGCAAGACCACCATCACCAACCTGATTAACCGCTTCTACGAGATCGAGGGCGGACTCATCACCTACGACGGCATCGACGTGAAGGCCATCCGCAAGGACGATCTGCGCCGCTCTCTGGGGGCGGTGCTCCAGGACACCCACCTGTTCACCGGCACCATTATGGACAACATTCGCTACGGCCGGCTGGACGCCACCGACGAGGAGTGTATCGCCGCCGCTAAGAGCGCCAACGCCCACTCCTTCATCCGCCGCCTGCCCGAGGGCTATCAGACCATGGTCACCGGCGACGGAGCCAACCTGTCCCAGGGCCAGCGGCAGCTCTTAGCCATCGCCCGGGCCGCCGTGGCCGACCCGCCGGTGATGATTCTGGACGAGGCCACCTCCTCCATCGACACACGGACGGAGGCCCTCATTCAGCGGGGCATGGACTCCCTCATGGAGGGCCGGACGGTGTTTGTTATCGCCCACCGCCTGTCCACCGTGCGCAACTCCAACTGTATTGTGGTTATTGAGCACGGAGAGATTGAGGAGAAGGGCAGTCATGAGCACCTTCTGGAGGAAAAAGGCCGGTACTACCGGCTGTACACCGGACAGTTCCAGCTGTCCTGAGCACAAAAGGGCCCCGCCGACCGGCGGGGCCTCTGCGTTTATTCTTTCCATAGTTCTCGGATACATTTCATCACAATAAAGATGAACGCCGTTAAAAAGAAGATGCCGCATGGGACCAGTACAAGCCAAATGATAACGGAAGCGCAGATATTATAAAATGCCTGTTCCACAATGCTCCCCATTACGCATCTCCCCTCTTTGGCACCGCCCGGCGGTACATCCATCCCAGCACGTTGCCTGCCAGGGCGGGAACCGCCGCCAGGAAGCCGTGGAACAGTTCGGCGGTGGACAGCAGGGACAGCATAGGCAGATAGCACACAAAGCAGGCCAGCGGGTACAGGGGGCACACACCCTGCCGCTTGCCCAGAGACACTCCGGCGAAGAAGCCCCCCGCCGGCAGCAGCACAAAGGGCAGAATCAGCGCGGACAGAACGGGAAGCTCAAGAATGCTGCCCCTCTGTATCTCATGCTCTGCCCACCGCAGGAGCAGGGGCAGGCCGTCACACAGCAGCAGGACAAAGGGCGCATACGGCAGGGTCTCCCGCCATTTCAGGGGGGACGGCCCGGCGTCCAGCCCCAGCAGGGTCCGCAGCTGCATCACCTCCATATACCAGCCGATCCAACGCCCCAGCCAGATCAGGGCGTACAGCAGAGCCAGCATCCCCTCCAGCAGTAGCAGTCCCTCCCACCACCAGCCATAGAACTGGGCCATCAGCAGGACAAACAGGGCGGAGGTCACCGCGAAGTGGGCGCCGGAGCGCAGCAGCAGAGATTTTCCGTCGTCGGCGAAGGGCAGGGTGGCCAGCCCCGCCGCCACCCCCAGGGCGACACACAGCAAGCACATTACAGGGTTCACAAGCCGGGTATCCATAAAATAGGGGACGAATATCAGCGCAGCCAGCAGGCCCGCCCCCCCTCCGGCCAGCATCCGGACCAGCCAGGCCCATCTATCCTCTCTCACCGCGGCTCCTCCTTCCTCCATTCAGCACTTCCTTGATTTTCTTCATGTACCGCCGGGACACGTAAGCCTTTACCGCCCCGTCCAGGGTCATGCAGATGCTGCCCGCCAGAGACAGATCCACCGCCGTAACCCGGTCCAGGTTGATAATCTCGCTGTTTGAGATCCGGACAAACCGGGTCTGATCCAGCCGCTCCTCCAGCTCATACAGCCGCAGGCGGACAGTAAATACCTCCTGAGCAGTCTGGGCGGACACACCCTTGCCGTCGGTATAGAACCGGAGAAACTCCCCCTGGGGGAGCAGCAGCTTATCCTCCCCCCGGCTCACCGGGACGGGACTCAGGGCCAGTCTGGACAGCTCCTCCGCCAGGCGGCGCAGTTCCCCGCTCTCCTCCCCGGCCAGGATGACAATTTTCGGCTCCTGCCGGCCCGGCTCCACTTTAATCTCCACTTCCACGGCCCCTTCCCCCTCTCCGCCTTCCAGTATAGCCCCTCCGGCCCACTCTGTCCACCAATTTGGGATAGTCGGTCATTTTTTGCGGATAGTTGGTCATTTTACCGTTGACAGATGGCCCGGGTTGGGCTAAAATAGCAGAGATATCCGCCCTCTAAGCAGGGAATAGAGCATCCCACTTCAGGGGCACAAGCGTACCGTCTAAAGTTCGATTTCAGTCCGGCATTTTCATAAGCCCGCGTAGCTCAGATGGATAGAGCGACCGCCTCCTAAGCGGTAGGCCAGAGGTTCGAATCCTCCCGCGGGTGCCACAAAAGCACAAAACCTCCGGAAAATCCGAAGGTTTTGTGCTTTTTTATAACATTTTGAAGTACAATGGTACAAAAACGTTAAGGCCAAGAATAAAAAGAGCTCCATTGTCAGCACCGAAGAATCAACGATCCTTTAGTTCAGGGCTAAAGGAGGTAGCGGAAAAGCGTATGCTTCTTTCTGGCCATTTCTTAAACCTCCAATGTGTCGCTCATATTCTACATCACATCGGAGCTTTACACAAATTTTGGGTTGTCTATAGCGCCTTTTTCGATAGACTTTCACCTCGAAAAGGCAACAAATGCATATTGAAGCAATTCCTCCCGAAAATCCGGATGAGCAATTGACGCCATCGCCTTAGCGCGTTCCAGCAGACTTAACCCGCTTAATTTAACAACACCATATTCTGTTGCCACACATTGAGTCATCGTCCGAGGTGCAGAAACTGTACTTTCACCAGAGATACAGGGCACAATATTAGATTTCAGTGTACCATCCTTTTTTTGATGTGTTGCGTTGAGACAGATAAATCCTTTTCCCCCTTTAGAGCGAAATGCCCCTTCCAGAAAATCCAATTGACCACCGAT
Organism: Colidextribacter sp. OB.20; assembly: GCF_009911595.1. GTDB lineage: Bacteria > Bacillota > Clostridia > Oscillospirales > Oscillospiraceae > Lawsonibacter. The sequence goes on along the minus strand of NZ_QWKG01000004.1, from coordinate 8,293 downwards.
ACCGGATAGTTGACGGGTACTGGCACTTTCTGCGTTTTCCTGCCCCATCAGGTCCAGTTCAATACCTCCATTGATGCTGATTACATTGCTCATCTGCCCTATGCGGTCCGGAGCATGGACATAGTCCACATCACCAGGGTGAAACAGTTCCGGTTCACGGTCTAACCAGTCGTAGATCTCCTGGGAACCCATTGCCAAATTCCAGGTAGAATAACCCCGGTCGATCTCCTTACGGGCATTGGTCAGTTTTCCGCGCTGGTACAGACACATAAATGCGTCGCTGATGGTGCCGGTATGACAGCCTAAATCTTTGATATCAGATTCCGCCAACATATTCGCAATGGCAAACGGCACACCGCCTACACCCAAGGAAAGGACTGCTCCGTCCGGGATTTCCTTTACAACCAGCTCAGCAATTTTCAAGTCTACAGGCGAAGGCTCCCGATAGACACGCTGAGGCAACGGCTCATGCTCCCCTTCTACAATGTAGTCGGCCTCAGAAAGATGGACCTGATGAGAACCACTGATTCCTTGCAGCTTTGGCAGTTTTTCGTTGATCTCAAAAACCACTGTATGGGCACTTTTAATAATAGTGTGCCAGGCGTAGTTGGAGATACCCAAGCCGCAGTATCCTTGATTATCCGGCAGGGAGACCGGAACAAACGCAACATCACACCGAATATGGCGGTCCCGGTAGAGATAGGGCAGTGAGCGCAGCATCGTGGGCATAAACTGTACCAGACCACGGGATTGCAGCTTGCGCTCATAATCTCCGATATGCCAACTGTAGTAATGGAATGTGGTCTGTTCCGGGTCACACTCCACTGCCTCAATCCGGGGGTGCAGCACAAGTCCACCACGTATTTTGACATCAGCCAGCTGCTCTTTCCGGGCGGCCAAAGCTCGGTCCATCAGCTCCGGATATCCACCGCCGAATCCATAATCAACCCAACACCCAGAATGAACCGCTTTTTCTGCGGCAACCTCTGGCGTTACAAACTTGCTTCTGTCAAGATTCAGCACAACTACGACCTCCATCATATTGATTTCGATATATAAATTCAGCTTTCAGACGCTACCTGAAAGCTGAATGTTTCTTGCGCAGAATTTTTATGACTTATAGGAGGTAGATTCTCTTCGCATTTCCGCCCATAACTACGTCGTATTCCTCGTCTGTAAACTCGGGATACTTCTCAGCAAAGTCGTTTCGATAGCACAGTTGCAGCCTATAGGGACGAACATCAATAATCATAAAAATTCATCTTCCCAGCACAGTTCTAATTCAACGGAATTACTTTTCTCAATTAGAATGTGTAGCAGCCATCAATAATTTCAAAATCCTTTTTCTCCAGTGCGGCGGCCCATTTGCCTTGGCCGTAGCTGTTGCCCGCCTTGGCCTTGGCCAGACTGGCCTGGTCGATTTCAAACTTCTTTTTGGCCTCCTCCAGAATCACTGTGGCCTCCTGGCGTGGAATCACACAGATACCGTCCTGGTCACCGACAATCACGTCGCCGGGGTTGACCGTAATGTTGCCGCAGGCCACAGGAACGTTGACCTCGCCGGGGCCGTCCTTAAATGGCCCACCCGGGCAGGCGCCTGTGGCGTATACAGGGAAGTCCATCTCCCTGATGGCATCCAGATCACGAATGGGGCCGTCAATCACGATGCCGGCCAGCTTCAGCGACTGCATGGAGCAGGCCATATTTTGGCCAATCACAGAGCGGGTAGGACAGCCCTCGTTGGAAACGATCAGGAAGTCGCCCTCCTTGGCAATGTTCTCCAAAACATAGTGGATCAGCAGATTGTCCCCGCCCCGGGACTTAATGGTCAACGCACTTCCCACAAAGGACACACCTTGAGGGGCCGACATCAGCTTAATGCGGGGATCCATACAACCAATACGCTCAAAGCTATCGCCGATATTAGAGGCGGGCAGGCCCACAAAGCCCTTTAAAATGTCCGGATCAACCAGCTTGCGCTGCGTAAATACCCGTTTTCCCATTGCCATATCAAAATACCCCTCTCTTTATCACCAGGATGGACCTCTCCAGGCCGGTGTATGCCGCGATAATTGTTTCTGCTATCGTCTTCTTCACGGTCACCCTCCTTACCCCTTTTACGTTTTCAATTTGGATAACTTGTGTATGAAAATTATATCACAGTGGGTATCAATTGTAAAATTAAGAATATAAATTATGTATAAATTTGATTTATAAACACAGTGGGTGGCTGTCTTTTCTAATATACATGATTGACTGGCCAGCGCAGCGGTTCTCCCCGGAAGAAAGAGACGATATCCATGGCCGCATGGAGGCCCGAACGTGCCAGCGCCTCCCCGGTGTTTGAGCCAATATGCGGCGTTACAATAACGTTCGGCTGGTTCAGAAGCGGATGACCGGCGGAGAACGGCTCCACGCTCAGAACATCTAAAAAGGCTCCGGCGATCTCGCTGGACTCCAGTGCCTCCAGCAGCGCTTGCTCACATACCACCTTGCCTCGGGCCGTGTTGACAAAAATTGCAGACGGCTTCATCCATCCGAACTCCCGTTTGCCCACCAGATTCTCATTTTCTGGACGCATCGGAATATGCAGCGAGACAAAATCCGCAGACCGGAACAACTCCTTCCAGCTGACCAACCGCACATAATCCGGGACCGGCTTACCCTCCATGTGTCCCTCATAAACAGCTATGTCCATTTGAAAGCCCAGTGCGGCAATTTGAGCGACCCGCCGGCCAATGTCACCAAAGCCCACCAAGCCCAACATTTTTCCGGTCAACTCAGCGCCCGGGCAGTGGGTCTTGAAGAAAAAGTCTCCCCGTTTTGCGGACTCATTCAGCAGCGGAAGCTTTCTGGCCGCTGCAATCATTCCGCCCATTGTCAGTTCCGCCACAGAGGGGCCGTTCGACTCAGGTGTATTGGTCACTTGAATGCCTAGTTGCGTCGCGGCGTCTACATCAATGATGTCCAGCCCGGTACCGTGCCGGGCTATTATTTTCAGCTCCGGCTCCGCCTCCATCACCTTCCGTGTGATCTGTGCGGTGCGGACCAGAATGCCCTGACAGCCCTTCACTTCACGGCACATGGACTCTTCATCCATGGCAGTCCCAATTCGAACGGCCAAGCCGCGATCTGTCAGATAATTTGTTCCCTCTTCTGCGATGACGCGCGGGATGTAGATTGTTGGCTTCATGTGATTATCTCCTCCTTATTTGCTTCTTTTTCCCATTCAGGTCTGTGTTTCACAACGAGGTAGTAGCCATAAATCAGAACCAAAGTGCTCCCCCACGCAATTGGATAGCACCAATAAATGTTGGTAATTGTTGGATTGACCGCCATAGAAACAGCCAGGAACAGCTGACGAACGCCAACCATCCCAATCAGCGACAGAATTGTGGTAATATGCGTATAGCCGTGACCACGCAGGACACCGTACAGGATCTCCCTCAAAGCAAAAACCACATACATGGGCAAGATTGTCCGCATCATAGCCGCACCGATTGCAATGACCTCTGGGTTATCGTTAAACAGTCCCACACACTGCCGTCTGAACAGAAGGACGACCAGCTCCAGTGTAATTGTGACGGATAGCGACAGCCTGATGCAAATTCGGACGCTGCTGCTGGCCCGCTTATAATTTTTTGCTCCAATATTCTGGCTGACGCAGGTTGTGACCGTTGTCCCAAACGCCTTGCAGGGCATGGCAATAAATTTATCCAGCCGCTGGGCCACACCGATGCCCGCCGTGGCCACCGAACTGAATTGGTTGACATACCGCCAGACAAATAGATTGGAAAAGGAAACCAAGGAGCTTTGCAGTCCGGATGGCATCCCTATGCTCAGCAGCTCCAACACAATTTTCTTTCCATAGTACATCGTCTCGCGAATGGAAAAGCACGGAGCACGGCTCTGTCTGCAGATTTTCATGTACACAACCACAACGGAAATAAACTGGGAAATTACCGTGGCAACACTGACGCCCGCGACCCCTAAGTGAAGAACCGCCACAAAGAGGACATCCAGTACGATATTGATACAGCAGGTCAGCAGCAAGATCATAAACGGTGTGCTAAAATCTCCGATAGCACGCAGGATTCCCGCGCTTACGTTATAAATTACAGTAAACATGATCCCCGCTAAATAGACGCGCAGATAAATGACTGCCTCTCCATAGGCGTCGTCCGGGACAGCGGAAAGCCGGAGCAAAAATTCGGTCCCGCAAATACCGGCCACCGACAGGAATACGCCCAATATCGCCGAGAACGTAAAGGTAACCCGGATATACCGCCGCAAGAGTTCCTCCTGTTTGCTGCCAAACACCCGTGACACAATGACAATCGCGCCGATGGACATGCCATTAAAAAAGCCAATCAGCAGATTGGACAGTGTAGAACAGACGCTGATTGCCGCCAGCGCAGTGTCACTGACAAAATTTCCGACCACAATGGCGTCCACGGTGTTATATAGATTTTGGAGCAGCTCTCCCATAACCAGCGGAACGGAAAACAAGATCAACTGTCTGCTCAGACTGCCTTGAGTGAAGTCGATTTGTCTTGTCAAGTCGATCCCTTCTTCTTTGCGAAAATGTCCAAAGCAGGACGCATCTTATCCCGGTCGCTTTACATTTTTTCATATTTGTGATAGTCTTATTAAAAACCTTGCTCTCTGACCCGCTGGCCGTCCATGGAGGTGCTCTATGACCTTAACACAACTATATTACTACCAAGCTGTCTGCAAATTCAACAGTATTTCCAGGGCCAGTGAGTTTCTTCACGTCTCCCAGCCCGCCGTCTCCATCGCAATCAGCAATCTGGAGTCGGAATTCGGCGTCACGCTGCTCAAACGTGATAACCGGACCTTTGAAATTACAGATGCCGGACGCACGTTTCTCTCCCTGACCAATGATTTGTTGGCCAATGTGGACGCCATGTACAACCGCATGAAGACCCTGCAAAGCAATGTACGGCAATTACGAATCAGCGTTGTCCCACTTTCATTCTCCCAGGTTTTTCAGTCTATTCTTCAGCAATACCGTACCCAATGTCCCAACACACAGGTGCAGGTGTTTGAGTGCAATGCGCAGGAAGCGGCTCAGAAGCTGAAAAGCGGTCAAGTTGACGTGGCACTGACCATTGATTATCTGCACCAGCTTCCCTTTGTAGACGGGCTGCAGCTCTATAAAACATCCAGTATACTAGCCATCGGAAAAAATCACCATATGGCCGACCTTCCCAGCTGTACCTTTGCCGATCTGGCAAATGAATCCCTTATCTTCACCAAGGAGGATTCCCATTTGACAACCCAAGTGAAAAATCGGTTTCAAGCGATGGGAATCACGCCCAATGTGTTCCTTTATACGGCTCAGAGCAGTCTCATTGAATCCGCACTGCAGAACGGACACGATTGCGCCATTATCTCAGACAGCCTGGCTCAACAGCTGAACAATGTCGTGCTGATCCCGATCCTGGACACTGTGGAAATCTCTCATCTCCTCCTCTGGAAACGGGCGGCACACCTCTCTCCTCCCATATCCAAATTCATTAAGGTGATTCGCTCCATTTACCCGGACGCAGTCCCATATTGATCCACTAAAACGAGGGAAATGCCAGTTTTATATACCGGCATTTCCCTCAAAATCTCGTTTTAGGCCGGGTCCTGCTGATTTTTCTTGCGGTAATACGCCAGCATACCGCCGTACTCCACAAATTCCAATACCAGATCAGAGAGCGGCGCGCTCTGGATTTCCGCTCCAGTGGTGCAGTTTCGGACGGTCCCGGTGGTAAGGTCTGCCTCAATGATATCCCCGGTGTGGACCACTTTTGTAATACCCGGACACAAAATTGCGGGCAGCCCCCGGTTGATGGCATTGCGGAAGCTGTAGCGGGAGAAGGAGTCGGCAATTAACAGCTCAATTCCCGCGCCCTGAAGGGCGGCGATAGGATGCTCGATACTCTTTCCGCCGCCGCCGAAGTCCTCACCTCCGATAACAATGGAGTACCCCTTATCCCGGAAGCCGTTTTCCACATTAAGGACCTCCGGACAGGCGCCTTCCATGGCCCACTTTCCCAGCTCCTCCGGATTCAGACCGAGGCCCCAGCGGTTTTGCGCAATGATTTGGTATGCGGTCACATTGTCGCCGCACAGATAGACGCTACCTTTGATGATGCGCTTCACTTGACCGCCTCCCCTTCTAAAAACACCCGCGGGTCACAGATTTTTCCAGTCACCGCCGCTGCCGCCGCCGCATAGGCAGAGGCAAGGTAAACCTCACTGTTGGGACTGCCCATACGGCCCTTAAAGTTACGGTTGGTGGTAGCGATGGCCCGCTCGCCGTCGCCGATCAGGCCTGCGCCCGCGCCTGCACAGGAGGCGCAGGAGGGCGTCATGATGGCCGCGCCCGCCTTCAACAGCTTTTCGATATACCCCTTCTGCACTGCCTCCAGCATAACCTCCTGGCTGGCCGGTACGACAATCAGCCGGACTCCCTCATGCACCTTTTTTCCATCCAGTATTTCCAGCGCCTGTTCCAGATCCTCAATGCGCCCGTTGGTGCAGGAGCCCAGGAAAACCTGATCCACATCCAGGCCCTCCACTTCGGAGATGGTCCGCACCTGATCCACGTTGTGCGGACAGGCAATCAGCGGCGCAAGCTCCGATACATCCAGGGTAAGTACCCGCTCATAGACGGCGTCCGAGTCAGGCCGCTCGATGTGGCACTCATCCGCAGTACAGCCCACAAAATCCAAGGTCTTTTCGTCCGCCTCGAGAATGGCGCATTTTACATTCATCTCCGCCGCCATATTCGCAATGACCAGCCGCCCGGAGACGCTCATCTCACGGATACATTCGCCGCCGATTTCCACCGCCTTGTAGATAAACTGGTTCAAAGGCGCCAGCTTGATCATAGCCAGTGAGATGTCCTTGGCTGTTACACCGGGCTTCAACCTGCCTACCACGTTAATGCGAATACTTGCCGGGACCTGGAGCCAGATTTTCCCGGTTGCCATAATCACAGCGGCATCTGAGGAGGTGATGCCGCAGGCCAGCGTCCCCAGAGCGCCGTACATAGTGGCATGGGAATCCGTCCCCAAGGCCACCTCGCCGGGGCGGGTAAAGTGCTCTACCATCATCTGGTGGCCGATCCCATGCCGGCCGATCTCAGAAAAACGCTCGATCCCGTGCTCCTTGCAGAATTTGCGGCAAATCCTGTGGTTATTGGCCGACTTCACATCCGCCGGAGGAACCCGGTGATCCATGCCGAACAGAATCATCTCCGGACGGACTACGGCTTCCGCATGCAATGTTTCAAACTGAGAAAATACGATTGGGCCCTGGAAATCATTGATGAACAGGCGGTCTACGGTGACACCCACAATTTCACCGGGTTTTACCGGCCTTCCGGCTGTCCGGGCAAATACCTTTTCAATGATTGTGCTCCCCAAACTCCTCACACCTTTCTGTCCTCAGTTTTTCTTCAGCATATCCTCATAGTTGGCCTTTTGGCTGGCCTCTACGGCACTCATGCCCCGCTTCATCTCCTCGATCACCGCGTTTTCATTGGCCTCGATAATCTCCGCCTGCTCGATAACCTCCATCAGCCGGTCCGGGGGAATGATGCAGATACCGTTGCGGTCGGCGTAGATGATATCGCCGGGACGAACCTGGGCCTCTCCGAAGCGGATGGGCTGGTTGACACTGAGTTGGACCATGCGCCCCCGCGCAGTCCGGCAGACTAAACCCTTGGCATAGACCGGGAAGCCCATAGACTCATATTCGTCCACATCCCGGGCTGTCAACGCCGATATGAAATTGTAAGAAAACGCCGAAGAAATTTTGTAGTTTTTCGGCGGGGATGGGTAACAAAATCAGCAGCTGCCTTGCTCAAAAAGAGTGTTCACAATTTGCTGCTTCTGGCGCATAAATTCCTTGCGTTCTTTCAAGCGGTAAGACTCGCCCTTGATGTTAATGACAGTGCAGTGATGCAGGACACGATCCAGGATGGCGGAGGCGATGGTGACGTCGGCAAAGACCTCGTTCCACTGGGAGAAGGTCTTGTTGGAGGTAAAAACGGTGGACGTTTTCTCATACCGTCTGGCAATGAGCTGGAAAAAGAGATTTGCGCCCTGGATGTCCATGGGGAGGTAGCCGATCTCGTCGATGATGAGCATCCTGTACTTGGCGAGAACCTTGAGCTTGTCCGGCAGACGGTTCTCAAAGTGGGCCTTCTTGAGCTGTTCAATGAGTTGGTGGCAGTTGATGTAGTAGGTGGAGAACCGGTGCTGTGCTGCCACCA
>NZ_QWKG01000003.1 GCF_009911595.1 Colidextribacter sp. OB.20 | reverse complement strand
GGAGACGGGCTGAGCAAAGACGGCGACACCCTCAACGTGGACAACCCGGTCCGGGGCATCCTGACCCAGGCGGAGTGGGACGCCCTCACGGAAGAGCAGAAAGCCAGCGGGACCTACTTCGTGGACGATGGCGGCGGCTCTGGAGGGGGAAGCAGCTGGGAGACCTATTCCACCGAGGAGCAGAGGATCGGCACATGGTTCGGGAGGCCGCTGTATCGGAAATGTTATGAAGTAGTATTACCGAGTGCAGTCAATACATCTAAGGTCCTGTTTACATACGACGAAAACATGAACCCAAAGATGCTGAAGGGCTGGATGGCGAACGATATCTATGTGATTCAACTGCCTTATTTCGGCTACGATAAAAATATTATCTCTCTATTTGGCCGTACCGCCACAAGAGAGATCG
>NZ_QWKG01000002.1 GCF_009911595.1 Colidextribacter sp. OB.20 | reverse complement strand
GTGGACGATGGCGGCGGTTCTGGAGGGGGAAGCAGCTTGGAGACCTATTCCACCGAGGAGCAGAGGATCGGCACATGGTTCGGGAGGCCGCTGTATCGGAAATGTTATGAAGTAGTATTACCGAGTGCAGTAAATACATCTAAGGTCCTGTTTACATACGACGAAAACATGAACCCAAAGATGCTGAAGGGCTGGATGGCGAACGATATCTATGTGATTCAACTGCCTTATTTCGGCTACGATAAAAATATTATCTCTCTATTTGGCCGTACCGCCACAAGAGAGATCGTCGGCGTTATAACTTATGACGGATGGAAAAACTATCCTGCTGTCGTAGTCATCGAATACACCAAAACCACCGACCCGGAGGTGAGCGCATGAAAATCTATTCCAATGGCAAAATGCTGGAGGTTGGCGGCGGCTCTGGAGGAGGAAGCAGCTTGGAGACCTATTCCACCGAGGAGCAGAGGATTGGGACATGGATTGATGGGAAGCCGTTGTATAGAAAAACATACTCCTCAACTACTCCAAATGCACTGAAAGCCTGGGCAGATGTGTCTATGAACCCTCTTAGCGAAGTAGACCAAATGCTATTTATAAATTCAAGAGTTGACGTACATAACGAGAATCTTCTGATTTTTGGGGGAAGCATAAGTTTTAGCCTGGGTTGGAATAAATTAACAAAAAGAGTGCGTATTTACAATGATTATTCGACGACAACAAAAGCACCATTTTTATTTACGCTTTACTACACTAAAGTAACCGACCGGGCCACTATTGATTTTCCCACCGTGCTGACCCCCGAACTGGAAGAATCTAACCAAAACTACACCGTGGCGGCCTCCACGGCCCCGGTGGAATTTTGCAGTAAGGAGGTGTAAGCGTTGAGCGAAAACTGTAGTGATTGCTTGGTAAACGCCCGGGTAGACAGCCTTGAAAAGGAATTTGATCGCTACCGTGACGGGTCAACCAAGACCCACAAGGAAATGTTTGAGCGGCTTAACGCCCTGGAACAGGATAAGACCGCCCTTGCCACTCGTTTGGAAGGGATGGACGCCAAGCTGGACAAGCTGGTCTCCTGGCGGGAGGTTCAGGACGATAAGCCCAACAAGCTGCTGGACAAGCTGAAAGAAAGCTCCATCTGGCTGGTGCTGGCCGCTGTGATTGGCGTGGTGCTAGGGAGAATCGGGCTGTGAAAAAACTGCTGAACACGCTCCAGAGCATCAACCACCTGTTCGCCAAGCTCATCGTCCTGTGGTGCGTGGCCTGCGGGACCGTGGCCTCCGCCTGGGCACTGCGGATCCTCTCCCGTACCGGCCACGACCCCTCAAAGCTGCTGGAGGTGATTCTCGCCTTCTTCGGCGGAGAGCTGCTGATATTGTGTGCGAAAACCATTTTAGACAAGAAGAAAAGGAAGGATGATTCAAATGACTGACCTGACCCCTGTAATCAACGCTTTTATCGCTCTGGTAGCCGCCCTCATCACCGCCTTCGTGATCCCCTGGATTAAGCGGAATACCTCCGCCAAGGACCGTGAGGAGCTGCTGAAGTGGGTGGAGATCGCCGTCATGGCCGCCCAGCAGCTGCACTACCAGCTGGACGGCGAGGAACGAAAAAAATATGTGCTGGATTTTCTGGCGCAGAAGGGCTACGACGTGGAGAGTGAAGAGATCGAAAACGCCATCGAGGCCGCCGTGCTGAAGCTTCATCAGGAGATGGAGGAGAAGAAATGAAATACACCCAGGAACATCCCCCTCTCCAGTGCTTCATGAGGCAGAGTACCTGGTACAACAGTGTGGGGCCTGTGACCGTCCGGGGGGTGCTTTGGCACTCCACCGGGGCCAATAACCCATATATAAGCCGGTATGTCCAGCCAGATGACAGCGCCCCGGACCGGGCGGAGCTGCTGAAGCTGCTGGGGGTCAACAAAAACAAAAACGACTGGAACCACACCGAAAGAAAGGCCGGCGTACACGCTTTTGTGGGCAAGCTGGCCAGCGGTGAGGTGTCGACAGTTCAGGTAGGCGAGTGGAACAAGAAAGCCTGGGGCTGCGGTTCCGGGAAAAAGGGCTCCTGCAATAACGGCTGGATACAGTTTGAGATTTGTGAGGACGCGCTTAATGACCCGGTATACTTTGAAAAGGTCTACCGGGAAGCGGTGGAGCTGACGGCATACCTGTGCAAGCTCTACAATCTCGACCCGCGGGGCACTGTTACATACAACGGCGTCAAGGTGCCTGTGATCCTATGCCATCAGGACAGCTACCGGCTGGGCCTGGGCTCTGGCCACGCCGATGTGCTTCACTGGTTCCCCAAGATGGGAAAGACCATGGACGATGTCCGGGCCGACGTGGCCAGGACCATGAAAGGAGAAGATGACGAAATGTTGAGCTATGAGCAGTGGAAGCAGTATATGGGGCAGTACCGGGCCGAGCTGGCCGCCCAGGTTCCGGAGTGGGGGGCGGACGAACTGGCCCGGGCGGTAGCAATGGGCATCACCGATGGCTCCCGCCCCTGTGATCTGGCGACACGGCAGGAGGTTATGTCTATGGTGGTCAGGGCTAACAAATGATGTCTAATGCAAGAGTGAAGCTGCCACCCGAATTGGATACCATGCCAAGGTTTCAGTTGGAGGATTGTATTGTGCAGGCCCACCTTGGGTCAGTAGATACTTGGCTTGTCAAAAAATATATCTTTGACCGAACAGCCCAGGCTGACCTTGCGGCGGAATTGGGATGGACCAGATGTACAGTATCTGCTCACCTCAAAAGAGCCTTCAGACATCTTACGGAAATAGCCGAAAACTTATACATAAACCATGCATAACTTTGACACAGGCCCCACACATTGTGGCCTGTGTTTTGCTATACTTATCTCAGCGGCCAGGGGACGGGCGGTACACGTCCCGCCCAGCGTCCCCCGGCCCGCTGATTTGATGATAAGGACGTGGTTTTATGTATGCGAATCCTTATGCTGGCAATGCGGGGATTTATCAGCCTGACCCAAACGCTATGACGGTACGGCAGCAGCCCTCTCAGCCGGCCCAACCGCAAGGAAACACGGGCGAGCAGACAGTGTTTCCCTGTGTGCCCGTTATGTCCCGGGCAGAAGCGGAGCGGGCGGAATTTAACTGCTTTGGCCCCGGTCTCATTATGACGAACTTGGGACAGGGAATGATTTATCTCAAAAGGTTCAATCCACAGAAGGGTGAGGTTGAGATTTTGGACTTTGCCTTTGTTCCGCCCCCTCCGCCCACAGCTCCGATTCCGGCGGCCTATAATCCACGGGATGATATTGCAGCCATGCGGGAAAATATGGCTGCTTTGCAGGCCAGCGTTGCCGCGTTGTGCGGAGAAATTGAGGAAAGCAAGAAGGCTGGTCAGAAAAAGATCGGCGGGAAGGCGGCAGAAGCATGAACGGAATGGGAAACATCCCTCAGATGATGATGCAGGGGATGATGCAGGGAATGAGTCCCATGCAGAATCCTATGGTCCAGGAAATCATCCGCATGAGACAGCAGGGTATGAACCCTGTAGCCGCATTCCAGCAGCTGTCCCAAAAATACCCGCAGCTGCAACAGGCCGCTCCTTTCCTGGCGGGCAAGACCCCCCAGCAGATGGACCAGACAGCTCAAAACGCCCTCCAGCAGTCCGGGGTTGATCCCAACGCTGTGGCCCAGCAGTTCCAGCGGTTTTTCTAACCACAATTTCATATAGAGATTCATTCTCTTTTTCGGTTTCGCCCGGTTCCTGATAAAAAACCGCTCTTGGTCAGTCCACGACCGGGAGCGAATCAGCACCCGGAGTGAATATATCGAAAAGGAGAATTTTTTATGGCAGAAAACAACGACGCCCTGATGGCCTACGCTATGGGGCAGGATAATGGCCGCTGTAACAACAATAACGGCGGCTGGGGAGACGGCTGGATGGGCCTGATCGCCTTCGCCATGATCTTTGGCGGTTGGGGCGGCGGCGGCTGGGGCGGCTTCGGCGGCGGTTATGGCGGCGGTGGTGCCTACCCCGTGGAGGCGATCCTTCAGCGGAGCCTGGACACCCAGACCATCATCGGCAAACTGGACGGTCTGAACAATGGGACCTGTGATGGGTTCTACGCTATGCAGAACAGCATTAACGGGGTAGGCACTACCGTTATGCAGACCGCCTCTCAGGCGGAGCTGTCTCGGTGCCAGCAGCAGGCCGCGCTTATGCAGCAACTGTATAACCAGAGCTTCCAGAATCAGCAGTGCTGCTGCGAGACCCAGCGGCTGATCGAGCGTACCTCCTGCGACGCCGCCTACGCCGCCGCTACCAATGCCGCCAACATCATCCAGAACGCCCACAACGACACCGATCGGGTGATCGCCAAGCTGGACGCCATGGAGATGGCCCGCAAGGATGAGACCATCGCCGCCCTGCGCGGTCAGGTCCAGGCCCTGAATCTGGCTCAGTCTCAGGCGAATCAGAACGCCGCCATCGGCGCTATGATCTCCGCCAGCGAGGCCACCATCCTGCGCCGAACCGGCGCTGAGTGCCCCTCCGCCGCTTATCTGGTCAATCCCCCCACGCCCGTAAACTTTCCCACCAACGGCTGCGGCCAGGTGAATTTCAACGGCTGGAATCAGGGCTGCGGCCAGGGCTGTGGCAGCTGCTGCTAAGCAGTACTACTCCCCGAAAGGGTGATTATTTCGGGGCGGCGGGAATATCCTGCCGCCCCTGACTTTCAGGAGGTAACTATGAAATCCGTGAAATCCGAAATCAAAAATAAGATGGATGAACACATTCAAAACATTCTGGCAAAACCATCTATCAGCAATGAGGACTACGCACTTTTGCGGCAGGAACTGTCTGAGATGCCTAGCGACAACTGGAACCCTGTGTGGCTTCCCGTTCTGATGATGCTTTTTTCCAGCGGGGTTGGAGGTGTGAAAGAATGAACTGCAAACCTGTCTGTAAACTCTGCAACAAGCTGGTGATGTCTCAGTCCGTCACCTTTGCTGGAGGTAATCTGGTCATCAACCTGCCCGCTGGCTCCTATGGCAACGGGTGCAAGTACTGCATCGTGGTGGCCCAGGCCATTCCCGCCACCGCCACCATCAACGCCCCTGTGGTAATTACCATCGGGACCGGTACGGAGCAGTACCCGCTCACCAACCGCTGCTGTGCCCAGGTCACCGCCTGCGGCATCCGCACCAGGACCCGGTACTCCACCGTTGTCTCTACCAGCGCCACCGGCGGCACCTTTAAGCTGCTGGGCAACGCCTGCCCCTGCCCCACCAACAACCTGGCCAGCATCAACGGCACGGCCCCCGCCGCCCCCACGGCATAAAGGGGGAGCAAGATGAATAGATACACCAAAATGCGGCTTATGACCTCCAGGAGCGGCCAGGATGACCGAGGCGACGACCGCCGTGACTACGACCGTCCCGACATGAGGGACGGCTACAGCGGCCCCGAGAGCCGTTTCCGGGACCGTGACGGACGTGAGCATTATAACGATGGCCGCTATGCCCCCATGAATCGGGGCGGGGCCTATGGTGGTGAGCCTATGGACCGGGGCGGCTACGGATACCCTCGCTCTGAGTACATAGAGCCCTATTCCCACTATCCTATGACCCCCTATGTCCCGCCCGTCTATCAGCGGGAGGACTGGCAGACCCGAGAAGGATACCGCCCCATGAACAAGATCGGCTTCTCCGTCGATGGCGAAATGGAGCGGCTGCCGCGGGAGCTGGACCACGACTATCCCATGTCTGCCGGGTATGAGGGCAGAGAGGAGATGTCCAGGCATCAGGGCAACGGCTACAGCATGGGTCAACGGCCCAGTGTGATGCCCGTATTCAACCGCCAGATGGCGGAGGAGTGGGTTTCTAAGATGCAGAATTCCGACGGCACCCGTGGACCTCATTTCTCGATGGAGAAGGCCAAGGAAGTCATGAAGCAGTACAACGTGGACTGCGACCTGCTGGAGTTTTGGGTGGTTATCAACAGCCTGTATTCCGACTATGATCAGGCGTTGAAAAAAAACAACGCCTCTACTTTGGAGCTCTATGCGTGCCTTGCCAAGGCCTGGATTGAAGACCAGGACGCTGTGCCCAATAAACTGGCGGCTTATTACACCTATGTGGTGAAGCACTGAATATAATCCGGGAGATGCTAAAATCTCCCGGATTATATATCATTTTTCAACATTAGTTGTATTGTACTAATTATATGTTACCTACTGGGCCTCAGGGCTATCCGGGCCCTGCCGGTCCCACTGGTCCTACCGGCCCTCAGGGCATCCCCGGTCCTGCCGGCGCCACAGGCGCAACGGGCGCTACCGGAGCCACCGGCGCGACAGGTGCTCAGGGTCCTGCCGGTCCCGCCGGTCCTACTGGCCCTGCCGGCCCTGTAGGCGCGACTGGCGCTACCGGAGCTGCCGGCGCTGTGGGTCCCACCGGCCCTGCCGGTGCCACTGGGGCCACCGGCGCGA
>NZ_QWKG01000038.1 GCF_009911595.1 Colidextribacter sp. OB.20 | reverse complement strand
GTAGCGGTCAACGCTATGGTGGCCACGGCCCAGTACGCTGACAGCGTCCGCACCGCCCTGCGAGCCGGGGTGGACGCGGTGGTCAGCGGGGCGGGCCTGCCCCTCCAGCTCCCCGCTCTGGCGGCGGAGGTGCCGGAGAGCGCCGCCGCCCTGGCCCCCATCGTCAGCGGAGGAAGGGCCGCCGCCCTGATTGCCAAGGTGTGGGATAAGCGCTACCGCCGCGTCCCGGACTTTGTGGTGCTGGAGGGCCCCCTGGCCGGAGGACATCTGGGCTTCTCCCCCGACGAGGCCAAGGAAGCCCAGGCGGGCCGGCCTGTCTCCCTCAGCGCCCTGCTCCGGGATGTGCGGGAGGCCCTGGCCCCCTTCCGGGAGAAATACCGGCGGGATATCCCCGTTTTTGTGGCCGGAGGGGTGAACGGCGGGAGGGATATGGCCCGCTGCATGGACGAGGGCGCCGCCGGCGCCCAGTTTGCCACCCGCTTTATCGCCACAGAGGAGTGCGACGCCAGCGAGGACTACAAGAAAATACTCCTCAGAGAAAAGGGGAATAACGTGACCATCGTAAAGAGCCCCGTGGGGATGCCCGGCCGGGCCCTGCGCAGCCCCCTGGTCCGCCGGGTGGAGGAGGAAACGCAGCCCGGGCCGGAGCGCTGCGTCGGCTGTCTGACCCCCTGCGGGAAGCTGGAGTCCCCCTACTGCATCTTCCAGGCCCTCATCGCCGCCTGGAGGGGGGACTGGGAGAACGGCCTGTTCTTCTGCGGGGCCAATGTGGGCCAGGTGGAGAGAATGTCCACGGTGGGAGAACAGATGGATCTGATTATGACAGAATGGAGGGCGGCACAGTGAAATTAGCCTTTGTATACGCCGGACAGGGCAGCCAGCACGCGGGTATGGGAAAGGACTTCTATGAGGAATTTCCCGAATTTTCCAACATCTTTGACCACGCCCCTGTGGATTTCGACCTGAAAGGGCTGTGCTTCCAGGGCCCGGAGGACCGGCTGTCCCAGACCCGCTATACCCAGCCCTGCATGGCGGCCTTCGCCGTGGGGGTGACCGACCTGCTGTATCAGGAGGGCATCCGCCCTCAGGCGGCGGCGGGGCTGTCCCTGGGGGAGTACTCCGCCCTCTATGCCGCCGGGGTGTTCAGCCGGGGGACGGTGATCTCCACGGTGGCCCTACGGGGCAAGGCCATGGAGGAGGCCGCCGCCGGTCTGGACTGCGGCATGACCGCCGTGTTGGGCCTGGACCGGGAGAAGCTCCAAAATGCCTGCGACGGGGCCTCAGAGCTGGGCGTGGTCCAGATCTGCAACTACAACTGTCCCGGCCAGCTGGTCATCGGCGGAGAGAAGGCGGCGGTGGACCGGGCCGGGGAGATCGCGAAGGAGCTGGGCGCCAAGCGGTGCATGCCCCTGAAGGTGAGCGGACCCTTCCACACCCGGCTGATGAAGCCCGCCGGGGACGCCCTGGCAAAGCATTTTAATACCATCTTCTTCGGCCCCATGGCCTTCCCCGTCTATTTCAACTGCAAGGGCGGGCCGATGGACGCAGACGACACCGTCCCCGCCCTGCTGGAGCGGCAGGTCCAGTCCCCCGTCTACTGGGAGGACACCATCCGCCGTATGGCGGCGGATGGGGTGGACACCGTGGTGGAGATCGGGCCGGGAAAGGCACTGAGCGGCTTCTTTAAAAAGACTGCTCCGGAGATAAAAACCTATCACATCGACACAGCAGCGGATTTCCACAGCGTGGTGTCCGCCCTGAAAGGAGAAACAGCATGAGCATGGATGGAAACGTGGCCCTGGTCACCGGCGGCAGCAGGGGGATCGGACGGGCTATTTGCCTGGAGCTGGCCCGGCAGGGGGCGGCGGTGGCCGTCAACTACGCCGGCAGCGGCGCTACGGCGGAGGAGACCGTCGCGCTGTGCCGCCAGCTGGGGGTGGAGGCGGAGGCCTTTCAGGCGGACGTGTCCGACCCCGCCGCCTGCGACGCTCTGGTGACTGCGGTGAAGGAGCGGTTCGGCCGGCTGGATATTCTGGTGAACAACGCCGGCATCTCCCGGGACGGCCTGCTCATGACCGCCAAGGAGGAGGATTTTACCAAGACGCTGGATACCAACCTGAAGGGGGCCTATTTCTGCACCAGGGCGGCGGCGAAGGTGATGCTGCGGCAGAAGTATGGACGGATTGTCTGCCTGTCCAGCGTGGTGGGGCTGCGGGGCAACCCGGGCCAGACCGCCTACGCCGCCAGCAAGGCGGGGGTGCTGGGACTGGTCAAGGCGGCCGCCAAGGAGCTGGCCGGGCGGGACATCACCGTCAACGCAGTGGCCCCCGGCTTTATCGAGACAGACATGACCGCCGCCCTGCCGGAAAAGGCCCGGCAGGCCATGCTGACCACCATCCCCAAGGGCCGGCCCGGCTCCCCTGAGGAGGCGGCCCGGGCGGTGGCCTTCTTCGCCGGGCCGGAGTGCGGCTACATCACCGGGCAGGTGCTGTGCGTAGACGGCGGCATGGCGGTTTAATGAGGTGAAGGATATGGAAAAGCGCAGAGTGGTAATCACTGGCATGGGGACGGTCAACCCGGTGGGGAACTCCGTCGCCGGGAGCTGGACGGCAGTCAAGGCGGGAAAATGCGGCATCGGGCCCATCACCCGGTATGACACGGCGGAGATGAAGGTCAAGCTGGCCGGCGAGGTAAAGGGTCTGGACATTGACGGCCTGCTGGGCAAGCGGGAGGCCAAAAAAATGGACCGCTTCACCCAGCTGGCCCTCATCGCCGCCCAGGAGTGCATGTCCGACGCCGGCCTGGACCGGGAGCGGGAGAAGCCGGACCGCTGCGGGGTGATCTTCTCCAGCGGCATCGGCGGCTTTGAGACGGTGGGCGAGGCCCACCGGCGGGGGAGCGAGCGGGGATACGACACGGTTTCTCCCTTCATGATCCCCATGATTATCTCCAACATGGCGGCGGGCCACATGGCCATCCGCTGCGGCTTTACGGGCATGTGCTCCTGCGTGGTCACCGCCTGCGCCGGGGGGACTAACGCCGTGGGAGACGCCTTCCGGCATATCCGGGACGGCTATGCCGAGGTGATGCTGTGCGGCGGGGCTGAGGCTGCCGTCACTCCCCTGGCTATGGGGGGCTTCACCGCCATGAAGGCCCTGTGCGAGAGCACAGACCCCCTTCGGGCCTCCATCCCCTTCGACGCCGAGCGCTCCGGCTTTGTCATGGGGGAGGGGGCGGGCGCCCTCCTGCTGGAGGAGCTGGGCCACGCCCAGGCCCGGGGGGCCAAAATTTACGCCGAGGTGATTGGCTACGGCGCCAACTGCGACGCCCACCACATCACCGCCCCCGCCCCGGGCGGGGCGGGCGGGGCCGCCTGTATGGCCCAGGCCCTGGCTGACGCCGGGATTTCCCCTGAGGCGGTGGACTACATCAATGCCCACGGCACCTCCACCCCCCTGAACGACGCCAGCGAGACGGCGGCCATCCACACCACCTTTGGGGACCACGCCCAAAAGCTGAAAGTCAGCTCTACCAAGTCCATGACGGGCCACCTGCTGGGGGCCGCCGGGGCGGTGGAGGCCATCTTCACCGCGCTGGCTCTGAAGGAGGGCTTCATCCCGGCCACCATCGGATATCAGGTCCCCGACCCGGCCTGCGATTTGGACATCGTCCCCAATGAGGGGCGCCAGGCGGAGATCAAAATCGCCCTGTCCAACTCCCTGGGCTTCGGGGGGCACAACGCGGCTGTTGTGCTGAAAAGGTGGGAGGCACATCTGTAGGGCGCGACGACCCCGGCACGCCGCCGAATCCATATACAAATAGGGCGGGCCGAGTCGTCCCGTCCCTACAAAAAAGGAGGTTTCCTGATATGGAGCTGAATATCGACCAGATCGAGGCCATTCTGCCCCACCGCTATCCCTTCCTGCTGGTGGACAGGATCACCGAGTGCGTCCCCGGCGAGGGGGCCAAGGGCATCAAGTGCGTCACCGCCAACGAGCCCTTCTTTCAGGGCCACTTCCCCGGCTTCAAGGTGATGCCCGGGGTGCTCATCATCGAGGCCCTGGCCCAGGTGGGGGCGGTGGCTATCCTCACCGAGGCGGGGAGCGAGGGCAGGCTGGCCCTCTTTGGAGGCATAAAAAACGCCCGGTTCAAGCGGCAGGTCCGCCCCGGAGATGTGCTGGAGCTGGAGTGCCGGCTCACCGCCCAGAAGGGGCCGGTGGGCTTCGGCACGGCGGAGGCCCGGGTGGAGGGGAAGCTGGCCTGTAAGGCGGAGCTCACCTTCGCCCTGACGGAACGCCCCTCTTGCGAAACGGGAGATTCTCTGGTATAATGTCCTCAATTCACGGAAACAGGAGGGGAAAAAAGGTGCTGGAGGAGAGCTTTGACCGAATCTACACCAAATTCAAGCTGCACTTTTACCAGGCGGTTTTTTCCAGATTCCAGACCAGAGAGGCCAGCCTGACGGCGGTGGAGACCTTCTGCATGGAGATCATCCGGGCTCTGGACGAGCCCACTGTCAACGAGTTCGCCTCCTTCGCCAACATCTCCTCTCCCAACGCCGCCTATAAGGTGAACAGCCTGATCCGGAAGGGGTATGTGGAGAAAGTCCAGTCCCCCAGCGACCGGCGGGAGTACCACCTGCGGCCCACCCAGAAGTTCCACGACTACTACAACCTGAGCAGCGCCTATGTGCAGGAGGTCATGAACCGGGTGCGGGAGCGCTTTACCCCGGAGGAGGTGGCCCAGATGGACCGGGTGCTGCGCATCGTAGGGCAGGAGCTGATGCCCGAGGTCGACCTGCGGTGACAGCCGGGCAGCCTTCCGCCGCCCGCAGCGGAGTTTTCGGGTATTTTTGCCCCGGACTGAGAATAAGCTTGACAGGGGCATAGCCTTGTGGTACACTGGCACCCAAAGTAAGGGAGTAGCCGGTACCGATTGGTGCAGCCCGGTCAACATACTGGAGGTTCTCCTCCTGGCCGGGCCTGAAATGGCGAGACTTATCTGTCCCAGGGACAGATAAGTCTCTTTTCTTATCGCTTGGAGGGACTTATCATGCGGCTGTACGAACTCTTTATTATCGCGGTCAGCCTGTCTATGGACGCCTTCGCGGTGTCCGTCTGCAAGGGGCTGTCCACCAGACGGCCCAGGGTGGGCCACTGTCTGATCTGCGGGGGGTGGTTCGGCGCCTTTCAGGCCCTGATGCCCCTGATCGGCTGGCTTCTGGGGGTCCGCTTCCAGGGGATGATCGTCTCCATCGACCACTGGATCGCCTTTTTCCTGCTGGGGATCATCGGCTTCAACATGGTTCGGGAGTCCCGGGGCGGAGAGGCGGAGGCGCTGGACAGCTCCTTCTCCCCCCGGGCCATGCTGCCCCTGGCGGTAGCCACCTCCATCGACGCCCTGGCGGTGGGGGTCACTTTCGCCTTTCTCCAGGTGGACAACATCGTCTCCGCCGTGCTGTTCATCGGCGTGACCACCTTTATTCTGTCCGCTGCCGGGGTAAAGGTGGGGGCGCTGTTCGGCCTGCGCTTCAAAAGCAGGGCGGAGCTGGCCGGGGGACTGGTCCTTATGGGCATGGGGGCAAAAATCCTGCTGGAACACACCTTGCTTTCCTGAGGTGTATTGTCTTTTCCTCCTCAATATGGTATGATAAAAAAATGGGAGTATTTTCCCGGTCTGTGTGCTGTCAAAACGGAAAGGAGCTTTTTATGAAAAAATCCGAAAACCTGCCCCTGCGCCTGCTGATCGGCGTGGCTGCGGGCATCATCCTGGGGCTGCTGATCCCCCAGGAGAGCACTCTGCCCTTCGCCTCCAGCGTGGTCAACGTCATCGGCACCGTCAAGTACATTTTGGGCCAGCTGATTAACTTCTGCGTCCCCCTTATCGTAATCGGCTTTATCGCCCCCTCCATCACCAAGCTGGGCAACAACGCCACCAGAATGCTGGGCGTGGCTATCGTCATCGCCTATGTCAGCTCGGTGCTAGCCGCCCTTCTGTCCATGGCTGCGGGCTACACCATCATTCCCCACCTGGCCTTTGCCTCCGCCGCCGAGGAGGGGGCCAGCCTGCCCGTCCCCTTTGAGCTGGCTATCCCCCAGATCATGCCGGTGATGAGCGCCCTGGTGTTCTCCGTGCTCATCGGCCTGGCCGCCGTGTGGACCAGGGCCAAAACAGTCACCGCGATTCTGGAGGAGTTCCAGAACATCGTGCTGGACATCGTGAAGCGGGTAGTCATCCCCATCCTCCCCATCTTTATTGCCTCCACCTTCTATCAGCTGGCCTGGAACGGCTCCATTACCAAGCAGTTCCCCGTCTTTCTCATCGCCATCCTCATTGTTATGGTGGGGCACTTCGTCTGGATGGCGATCCTCTACGGGGCGGCGGGAGCCTACTCGGGCCGCTCTCCCATCGAGGTGGTAAAGCACTACGGCCCGGCCTACATCACCGCCGTGGGCACCATGTCCTCCGCCGCCACCCTGGCCGTGGCCCTCCAGTGCGCCCACAAGTCCTCCGTCCTGCGCCGGGACATGGTGGACTTCGGCATCCCTCTGTTCGCAAACATCCATCTGTGCGGCTCGGTGCTTACCGAGGTATTCTTCTGCATGACCGTCTCCCAGGTGCTCTACGGCAAGCTGCCCTCCCTGGGCACCATGGTGCTGTTCTGTGTGCTGCTGGCCGTCTTCGCCATTGGCGCCCCCGGTGTCCCCGGCGGCACGGTGGTGGCCTCTCTGGGCCTCATCGCCGGCGTGCTCATGTTTGACGAGGCCGGCCGGGGCCTGATGCTGGCCATCTTTGCCCTTCAGGACAGCTTCGGCACCGCCTGCAATGTCACCGGCGACGGCGCCCTTACCCTAATTCTCACCGGCTACGCCGAGAAGCACAATATCAGCGCGCAGGAGCCTCGCCTCCTCTAAGCGCATAAAAATACGGCCCGGAGATTTGCTCTCCGGGCCGTATTTTTTATGTATCCCGCTCCTCCAGCTCGAAATCGGGACCGAACTGAAGGTCCTGCACCGAGATATCCGTCTCATGCCTGGGCGGCTCAGCGGAGGCCAGCATAGTGCTGCTGCCGTCCAGCCGGCCGTTCTCCACAATCAGGGAGGCGGTTGCCACATCGCCGTGAATGGCGCCGGTGCGCTCCAGGCACAGGTGGTCCCGGGCGGTAATACTGCCCTCCACGTTGCCTGCCACCCGCACTGCGTCGGCGGCAATGGGGCCCTGGACCGTTCCGCTGGGCGCGATGGTGACGCCGCCCCGCAGGTCGATCTCGCCCTCCAGTCGGCCCTCAATCTGAACGTTGCCCTCGCCCCGGATCACGCCGGTAAAGGTGATCCCTTGGGCAATAATGGTGTTGTTATTCGCCTTGGGCAGGGAGGGGATCTCGTCAAAGGGCTCCTCCTCAAAGGTGGTCGTGGGGACCGGCTCCTGTTTCGGCTGTGCTCCAAATAAACCCATAGTTCATCGCTCCTTATCTCAATGATTGGAATAACCGCGAATATCAAGGATTCAATGTACAAAAAATTATAGCAAACTTCCGCCCGGAACGCAAGGGAAAAAAGTACAAAAAACCTTGATGTCCCCGGCTTTTTTCCTCCCTCATGCTCAACCCGGCCCCCGTTGGAGGGGGCCGGAGCAGGCTAAAGGCTTCTCAGCAGCACCAGAACCAGCCCATAGATCACGCTGGCGCTGATGCCGAATACCAGTACCGGGCCTGCCACAGTGAAGAGCTTGGCGGCGGTGCCGGTAATCAGCCCCTCGCTTTTGAACTCCAGAGCAGGGGAGACCATGGCGTTGGCGAAGCCAGTGATGGGCACCAGGGTGCCTGCCCCCGCCCGCTTTGCCAGCTTATCAAAGACCCCCAGCCCGGTGAGCAGGGCGGCGGCCAGAATCAGGGTGACGGAGACGGCTGTCCCCGCCTGCTCCTTCTCCAGGCCATAGCTCTGGTACAGGTTCATCAGTCCCTGACCGGCGGCGCAGATGGCCCCGCCCACCAGAAAGGCCCACACCATATTCTTTCCTATGGGCGACGGCTTCGACCGCTCGTTCACCAGCCGGCCGTAGTCCTGATTGGTCATGCTCATAGCATTCGCTCCTTCCGCGTTTTCTCCAGGCGCTGTTTGAAAAATGGAAATATGCACAGTGGCGAGGGATTTTTCTGCCGGACAAACACAATTTTTCGCAGGAATACTGGATGTATTTCAAGAAAAATTGGGGCAGTATGGCAGAAAAAGATCCGCCCCTTGGGCGCATTGACATTTTTCAAACAAGCCTTAGCATCTCCTGTCCCAAAAAAAATATGCGGAGCCGTATGAAACGGGCCCGCCTCACATAAATTGTACCGGAAGGAGTGAGGAAAAATGTTCTATCCAAAGCGTCAGCTGATTGTCACCTGGATTGCCGCTCTGCTGGCGGGGTGCATACTCCATTTTCTGTATGGCTGGTGGTCCAGCGCCATCACCGCCCTGTTTTCCCCGGTGAACGAGAGCCTGTGGGAGCATGTCAAGCTGGTATTCTGGCCCTTCCTGGGGGCGGCGCTGGTGCTCAACCGGGACCGCCCGGGAGGAATCCGCCCCTGGCTGCTGGTTCTGCCCCTGCTGTGCGCCCTCACACTGGGGCTGGGGTGGGTGTACCACGTCATGCTGGGGGGCGAGGCTGTGTGGGTAGATATCGCCATC
Source organism: Colidextribacter sp. OB.20 (assembly GCF_009911595.1). Classification (GTDB taxonomy): domain Bacteria; phylum Bacillota; class Clostridia; order Oscillospirales; family Oscillospiraceae; genus Lawsonibacter. The sequence goes on along the minus strand of NZ_QWKG01000038.1, from coordinate 30,280 downwards.
TACATTCTGGTCATGACCTTGGGCTTCTGGCTGGCCACCCGGTTTTCCGGGCCCTTTAAGGGAGTCAAGTGGCTGCTGGCTGTCCTGGCCGCCGCCCTCCTGGCCGGCCTCATCGCCTGGTTCACCCTCTACCCCCCGGAGGGCCTGCTCTTCCGGGACCTGGCCGCCGTGGGCTCCTGGCTGCCCCTGCCCTGTTGAGTTACTTTTTCTTGAAAGAAAAAGTAACCAAAAAGAACTTTAGCTGTCTCCTCTCCCCCTTTTCTGGTATACTGGACAGGGGGGACTTTTTATGGTCATCTACTACACAAAAAACCTCACTGCCAGGGGCCAGGCCCGGGAGCTGCTGGCTCGAGGGGCAAAGGAGCACTGGGGGCTGTCCCCACTGCCGGAAATTGCCCGGAGGGAGGGGGGCAAGCCCTATTTCCCCGGGCGGGAGGGGCTGCACTTCAACCTCAGCCACAGCGGGGAACTTGCCCTGTGTGCCCTGGATTCTGCCCCAGTGGGGGTGGACATCCAGATCGTGCGGACCTGGCGGCCCGGTTTGCCGGCCCGGGTATGCTCAGCGGAGGAACTGGCTTGGCTGGAGGACCAGCCCCAGCTGTGGCCCGCCTTCACCCGCCTGTGGACCCTGAAGGAGGCCCGGGCCAAGGAGAGCGGCCGGGGACTGCGGTCCTCCATCCGGGATATCCGGGTGCCCCTTCCGGAGGCGGGTCCCGTCCTCTTTGACGGCCTGTGGTTCCGAACCTGGACCGGCCCGGGCTGGGCGGCGGCGGTGTGCGGACACAGCGAGCCCCCGGAGGAGCTTCTGGAGATGTGAGAAGGACGGCCCGAGGCCGTCCTTCTTCTGTTATACCGCATCCAGGCACGCGGCTATGTGCTTTTGAAACCCCTCATTCGCATCGGACAGATAGTGCCAAACGGCGTGGAATGCGCCTGTGTACTCGCTGTTCATTTCGTCCAGACCCAGAACCATCATCCGGATTGCCGCCAATCCGTCGGAGATGCGCTGCGCGGATGTCTCCAGCTCCAGCAGATTGCTTTTTATATCCATTATAAAACTCCTTGCTTTTTCCCTGGAGTTGTGGCATAATCAAATTTACCATAACTCCTCGGGTTTGGTAAATAGGGTGTTGGTTTCTTTGAAGGGTGGCCAGCACTCTATTTATTTTCCAGGCGTTCCTTTACCAATTTGACCCCCGCTACGATGACCTCTGTCCTCGTCGTGTTTAAAGCGTCTGCACACTCCTGAATCAGTTCCGCTTCTCCCCTGGTCAAACGGAGATTAAGATTCACATTACGGGGGTTCTCTTTGGGAGGACGCCCTGTCCGTGGGCTCATTTCACCACCTTCTTTCTGCCCTCGCAATTATAATAAATCAGCAAGTGCAAAAAGTCAAGAAAAAATTTAAAAAAGTCCTTGACATTTCCCCTGTGTGAGGGTTTATCCTGATTTCAGGAGCCGGTTCCCACATCAAATCAAGGAGGAATGTCATGCTGACTATCGGTGAATTTTCCCGGCTGAGCCGGGTTACCCCACGGATGCTGCGCCACTACGACACCCTGGGCCTGCTGCGCCCCCAGGCGGTGGGGGACAACGGCTACCGCTACTACCGGCAGGAGCAGCTGTCCGACCTGGTAAAAATCCAGTGGCTGAAAAACTACGGCTTCTCCCTGGGGGAGATCGGCCCGCTGCTGGAGCTGGAGGACAGCCAGCTTCTCTCCAGCCTGCGGCAGCGGCGGCTGGAGCTCTATCGGGAGCTGGACCGGCAGCAAGGGGTGATCCACCAGATCGAGGCGGATATCCTCCGTATGGAGGGAACAGCTATGGAAAAAACGTATCATGTCATTCTGCTGGAGGACCCGGAGCAAAAGGTATTTTCCATCCGGGAGACCATCGGAGTGGACCAGTACCACGACTTTTTTGAGCGGCTGTATCGGGAGGCCGCCGCCCGGGGGCTGACCCAGGCGGGGCCCATCCAGATGCTCTACCACGACGAGGCGTTTAACCCCGAGCACTCCGACGTGGAGGCCCAGATGGTGGTGGCCCAGGACGGCCCGGACGTGAAGCGCAGGCCCGCCTGTCTCTGCGCGGCGGTACAGCACAGGGGGCCCTATGAGCGGCTGCAATACGCCTACGACGCCCTGTGCGCCTGGCTGGGGGAACACCCCGAATACCGGATGTGCGGCCCGGCCATGGACCGCTACTTCGGCGACCCGGACAACTCGCCCCCCGACCAGCTGGAGACCGGAGTGCTCTTCCCGGTGGAAAAGGTATAAGCGAAGGGGCGGCTTTACTGCCGTCCCTTTTAATTCTCTTGTCCCCGCCGCAGCAAGCAAGGCCCTCTTCGCAAGGGGGCTCCCGGCGAAGCCGGGTGGGGGGGTCTCCGAAAGAAATAGCTGAATCTTTGATCGGGAAAACCCTCTGTCATCCGCTGCGCGGATGCCACCTCCCTTTGCGAAGGGAGGCTTTTTTGTCAATCTACAGAAAAAGTCCGCCTTTCGGCGGACTTTTTTCAGGCCTTTTAAATCAGCCCTGCTGCTCGCGCATCTTGGCGAAGCAGTCGCTGCAGTAGACGGGGCGGTCGGACTTGGGCTCGAAGGGCACCTTGGCCTCACCGCCGCAGGAGGCGCACACGGCTGTGAAGTACTCACGGGGGCCGCGGGCGGCGTTCTTGCGGGCGTCACGGCAGGGTTTGCAGCGCTGGGGCTCGTTCTGGAAGCCGCGCTCTGCGTAGAACTCCTGCTCGCCGGCGGTGAAGGTAAACTCCTGGCCGCACTCTTTGCATACTAAAATCTTGTCTTCGTACATGGATATTCCCTCTCTTTGACTTTTGCCCGGCACTTGGCCTGGGCGTGTTGATATTTGCGATCAGCTCTCGCTGGATACGCCGGAAGAAATTTGCAGGGCCGTTTTGCGGCGGATACGCTGGATGGCGTTGTCCACCGACTTCTGGGAGCGGCCCACCCGCCGGGCGATCTCTCCACAGGAGAGCCCGCTCAGGTAGGGAGGTAGGATCTGTGCTTCAAACTTAGATAACCGGCCCTTGAGAGCCTCTAATCGCTCTCGCAGCTCTTCTCTGCCGATGACCACGTCCTCCGGGCTCTCGGCACTGGAAAACAAATATGCGTTGGTTCCGTCAAAAAGAGGGGGCTCGTAGGAAACACTGTGATTCAATGGGGCGTGCTTGCCGCCCTGCGCCGCCCGGACGGCGGTCAGCATACGGCTTCGGACGCATATCTCCGCATAGGTGCGAAAGGCGGTGTCCCGCCCAGGGTCAAAGCTCCGGATGGCGGTGAGCAGACCCAGCATTCCCTCCTGGATCAGGTCCTCGCTGTCGCCCCCCGCCAAAAACAGGGGACGGGCGCAGGCCCGCACCAGCCGGTTATACCGGCGCACCAGCTCTGTCTCCGCCTGAGAACTGCCCTGAGCCGCGCTCAGGCACAGCGCCTCATCTGAGGGGTTGGGAGTCTGTTCCATTTTTTATTACCTCAGTCATTATAAACAAAATGTTCAGATTTGTCAAGGGTTTTCCGGAAAAACTTTGTTCAATTTTCCATTGTCCTGTTTTTTACAGCCCGGCCACCAGATCGGCCAGCCGCTGGGCGGTCTCCTGGGCCAGGGACTGGGTCTTGGCCTCCACCATCACCCTCATGAGGGCCTCGGTGCCCGAGGGGCGCACCAGCACCCGGCCCTCCCCGGCCAGGGCCTCCTCCTCCCGCTGGATGGCCTGGGCCAGCAGAGGGCTGGCCATAGCCGCCTTTTTCACGTCGTTGTCCGCCACGGGGATATTGATGAGCACCTGAGGGTAGCGGGGGCAGACGCCAAAGACCTCGCTGGCCTTTTTGCCGCTCTCCTTCAGCAGGGCCAGGATGTGCAGGGCGGTGAGCTGGCCGTCGCCGGTGGTGGCGTGGTCCAGGAAGATGGTGTGGCCCGACTGCTCGCCTCCAAGGCGGTAGCCCTTCTCCACCATCCGCTCCAGCACGTTCCGGTCCCCCACGTCGGTGCACTCCGCCACCATCCCCTGCTCCTTTGTGTAGACGTGGAAGCCCAGGTTGGACATGACGGTGGCCACCACGGTGTTCCCGGGCAGCCGGCCCTTGCGCATCATGTCCAGGCCGCAGGCGGCCATGACCTGGTCGCCGTCGATCAGGCCGCCCTGCTCATCCACCGCCAGACAGCGGTCGGCGTCCCCGTCGAAGGCGATGCCGATGTCGTAGCCCCCGGCTTTCACCATGGCGGCCAGGGCGTCCATGTGGGTAGAGCCGCACCTGTCGTTGATGTTCACCCCGTCGGGGTCGGCGTTGATCACGTCGGTGCGCAGCTTGGAGAAGCGGTCGAACAGCCGGGCGGCGGTGGTGGAGGCGGCGCCGTTGGCGCAGTCCACCAGGATGCGCAGGCCGCCCAGGGTGGAGTCGATGGTGGACTCCAGGTGGTCGATGTAGTCCTCAGACGCCTTGGGCGCCACATAGCTCACCCGGCCGATGTCCGCCCCCGTCTTCATGGGCACGTTGTTGGAGCCAAACAGGACAATCTCCTCAATCTTTTCCTCCAGCTCGTCGGACAGCTTAAAGCCCTTTCCGTTGAAAATCTTGATGCCGTTGTGCTCGAAGGGGTTGTGGCTGGCCGAGATGACAATGCCCGCGTCGGCCTCCTCGTCCACCGTCACCCAGGCCACCCCCGGCGTGGGCAGGGTGCCCAGGTCCAGCACGTCCGCCCCGGCGGTGCACAGCCCGGAGATCAGCGAGCCCTTCAGCAGGTCGCCCGAAATGCGGGTGTCCTTGCCGATGGTCACCAGGGGCCTTCCTCCTTTGTCCTTCGCCAGCACCGTGGCGGCCGCAAGGCCCACCTTGTAGGCCAGGTCCGCGTCCAGCCCGGCGTTCACCACGCCCCGGATGCCGTCCGTTCCAAATAATTTGCCCATGTTAATACACCTCAAATCTCGTTCTGGTTATGTTCTTCACTGTGGGGCGGCCATAGGCCGCTCAAAGCCCCCGTCCCCCGCAGGGAAAGCCTCCCTTTGTAAAGGGAGGTGGCACGGCGAAGCCGTGACGGAGGGTTTCTCCTCCCAAAACGCGTCTGCGTGTTTTTTGGAAACCCCCCGCCGCTTCGCGGCACCCCCCTTTCTGAAGGGGGGCTTTTGGCGCTCACCTGTTGACTTGCCGCTTATCGGTACGGCCCAGGAGGTAGTCGATGCTGACGTCAAAGTACTCCGCCAGTGCGTACAGGCGGGGGACGTCCGGATAGCCCCTCCCTTGCTCATAACACTGATACCCACCATCCGACAGTCCAAGATGAACAGCTATCTCATGCTGTTTTTTTCCATTTTCAACACGAATCGCCTTCAGCCTGCGTGGAAATTTTTCCATAAATACACCTCTCCCCTCTTGACACGGAGGCAAGATAGATTTAATATATACTTAGTTTAACTCATAGTATATTAATTTAAATTAGGGGGTATTATTATGAACATACTGCCATCTCTGTTCCTCAACAACGCCATCGTCACTGAAATTGAGTCGTTCTGTGCCAGTGACCCAGAATTTATGCGTGCGCAGCAGGAATTTTATAAGATTACAGATCAAATTGAAACGCTGGCGAGCCCTGACCTATACGACGCATTTGAAAAAGGTCTATGGGCCTATCTGTATCGCACCGCCGACCTCTATTATCTCTATGGACTGGGTCTTCGTCAAGAGATTTTGCAAACCTTAGGGACGGGCGGATAATATCCGCCCCTACATCCGATGTCCTTAGTTGGCCCGTGTGTAGGGCGCGACGACCCGGCGCGCCGTTTCAAAAGGGTTTGCGGTAATTGAGCGGCGGGCCGAGGGCGTTCCGCCCTGCGAATTGCTGCCCCTACCGCTTGGCCGCCGCGAACTCGAACGCCTCCCGGACCCAGGCCATGAGCTCGCCATCGATCTCCTCCACCGACCCGATGACCAGATGGTGGGTCCACCTTCCAGGGTATGGCTCGGAGGCCTGGTCGATGCGTGGAGAGCCCTCCCGCCGGTTCAGCCCCAGGGTGATGGTGATGTAGGGATCGGGCCGGTCCTTGGCCTTCCGGGCGGCCAGAAAGGACACCGCCCCGAACACCCGGCGGTTCTTCAGGGTGATCTGGCTCTTCTGGGGCTGGATGATGACCCCCTCCAGCTCGGCCAGCAGGCGGCGCTCGAAGGCCTCATACAGGGGGATGGCCTCCGGCTTCTGGTTAAAAAAGAACAGGGTATTCTGGTCCATAAGGTCCTCCTTAAAAGCTCAGCTGATCCAGCCCACCCGGTTCGCCGGGGACAGGGAGGCCCAGGTGCTGGTAGGCCTTAGGCGTGACGCACCGGCCCCGGGGGGTGCGGGTGAGGAAGCCCAGCTGCATGAGATAGGGCTCGTACACGTCCTCCAGGGTGACGGCCTCCTCATTGATGGTGGCGGCCAGGGTCTCCAGCCCCACCGGGCCGCCCCGGTAGTTTTCCACAATGGACCGGAGCATCCGGTGGTCGATGGAGTCCAGGCCCAGGTAGTCAATCTCCAGGGCGGTGAGGGCCTCGTCGGCCACCTTTTTGGTGATGACGCCCCCCGCCCGCACCTGGGCGAAGTCCCGCACCCGGCGGAGCATCCGGTTGGCGATCCGGGGGGTGCCCCGGGAGCGGCGGGCAATCTCCATGGCGCCCTCCGGCTCGATGGGCACCTCTAAAATCCCGGCGGACCGGGTGACAATCCAGGACAGCTCCTCCGGGGAATACAGCTCCAGCCGCAGCGTCACCCCGAAGCGGTCCCGCAGGGGGGCGGAGAGCTGACCCGCCCGGGTGGTGGCCCCGATGAGGGTGAATTTGGGCAGGTCCAGCCGGATGGAGTTGGCTGAGGGGCCCTTGCCGATGATGATGTCGATGGCGTAGTCCTCCATGGCGGGGTAGAGGATCTCCTCCACCGCCCGGTTGAGACGGTGGATCTCGTCCACAAAGAGGATGTCGTTCTCGTTCAGGTTGGTCAGCAGGGCGGCCAGGTCCCCCGCCTTTTCAATGGCCGGGCCAGAGGTGATGCGCACGTTCACCCCCATCTCGTTGGCGATGATGCCGCTGAGGGTGGTTTTGCCCAGCCCCGGTGGGCCGTGGAGCAGCACGTGGTCCAGGGGCTCGTTTCTCATCTTCGCAGCCTGGATAAAGACCTCCAGGTTGCCCTTGGCCTTCTCCTGGCCGATGTACTCCCGGAGGGTTTTGGGCCGCAGGGAGTACTCCCCCTCGTCCTCACGGGTCAGGGAGGTGGTCACCAGGGGCTCCAGCTCCTCGGCGTCCAGCCCTCCACCGGAAAAATCGATACTCAACGCTTCACTTCCTTTTTACCACCGCCGGGCCAGGTCCCGCAGGATGTCCAGAAAAGCCTCCTCGCCCCAGGTGTTGATTTTCAGCCACATGCCCTGACTGCCCCCGGCGGTGATGCCGGAGAGGTACAGCTTCTCTCCGTCTCCCATCAGGGTGAGGGTCATGGACAGGCGGTTGCCGCCGGTCATGCTGTAGCGCTCATAGACCCGGACGGTCACCCGCACGCCAAAGCTCTGGAAACAGCTCTCCTCCTCGAAGCTGGCGGACATGCTGCCGTTCAGGATGCCCTCGTGGAAGTAGCGCAGGGCCTGATCGTAGTCGCCCCGCAAAGTGCACTCATATTTCGCCACAGGCTCACCCCTTTACCATCCTTTTCAGGGCCTGCTTGATGATCTGCTCCAGGGTCAGCCCCTCCAGATCCACTCCCTTGAGGGCCAGGTTGATCTCCCCCTGGGAGTAGCCCAGAACGGCCAGGGCCGCGGTGGCCTCAGACAGCTTGTTCTCCGGGATGACGGTCACCCCGGTCCCGCCATAGCTCTCCCCGGCGGCATTGACGGTCTGGCCCTTGGCCAGCTTATCCTTCAGCTCCAGAATCACCCGCTGGGCGATTTTTTTGCCGATGCCCTGGGCGCAGGTGAGGGCCTTCTCGTCCCCGGTGATGATGGACAGGGCCAGATTGGCCGGACTGCTGGCCGACAAAATGGACAGGGCCGCCTTGGGGCCCACGCCGGAGACCGAGATCAACTGCTGGAACAGCCTCAGCTCCTCCGCCGTGGCGAACCCGTACAGCTCCATCGCATCCTCCCGGACATTCAGATGGGTAAACAGCTTGCCCTTCTCCCCCTTCTTCAGCGCGGACAGGGTATAGCTGGTGGTGCGGCAGGCGTAGCCCACTCCGCCGCAGTCAATGACAGCCAGGTAGGGCTCAATGTGGGCCACTACCCCGTTGAGATAATAGAACAAATTGGGTTCCTCCTTGCAGGGCGGGACGACTCGGCCCGCCGTTCGTATTGTAAGACGGCGCGCCGGGGTCGTCGCGCCCTACACATAAAGCAATCAGCGTGTATCGTATTTCTCCGGGTTGAAGACCCGCTCAGTATTGAGCAGACTGGTGGCCGACCGGGCGTGACAGATGGCAATCGCCAGAGCGTCGGCGGCGTCGTCGGGCCGGGGAATCTCCTTCATTCCCAGCAGCCGCTGGGTCATAAGCATAACCTGCCGCTTGTCCGCCCCGCCGTAGCCCGCCACCGCCTGCTTCACCTGCATGGGGGTGTACTCAAAGATAGGCACCCCCAGCTTCTCCGCCGACAGCAGGATCACCCCCCGGCCATGGGCCACAGAGATTCCTGTGGTAATATTCTTGGTAAAAAACAGTTCCTCCACCGCCATCTCATCGGGGTGGAAGGCGTGAATCAGCTCCTCCATGTCGCCGGAAATCTGGAGGAGCCGGTGGGACAAGGGGATACCCGGCGGGGTGGTAATCACCCCATAGCGCAGGAGGGTGTTCTTCTGCCGCTCCGCCCGGATAACTCCGAAACCAATGGTGGCCACCCCCGGGTCGATGCCTAGGATAATCATTGCTTCCCTCCCTGTTCTTTTTCTTTTGAAAAAGAACCAAAAAGAAAACTTTTGAGAAAAACTTCGTTTTTCCTCTTGCTCACAATATTACATGGTAAGTATAGCACAAGTGTGATAAAATGGGAAGAAAGTTTTTCTGGCCTGTGACAATTTACCTCGCTGCTTTGAGTTATGGGTGAAAGGAGGTCTTGCGTATGGAAGCTCTGCCGCTGCGCGCGGGCGGTGAGATGGATTCGATTATAGACCGCTATCAAAATACAGTATATGGCCTGGCCCTGGCCCGGACGGGCAATCGGGCCGACGCCGACGACGTGTTTCAGGAGGTATTTTTGGCCTACTGCCAGTGCGGCAAGACCTTTCGGGACGAGGAGCACCGGAAGGCCTGGCTGCTGCGCACCACCATTAACCAGTCCCGGCGGGTGACCTCCTCCACCTACAGGCAGAGGACCATCCCCCTGTCAGAGCGGGAGGACGCCCCTGTCCTCTTCCGGGAGCCCGAGGAAAATCGGGTGTGGGAGGCCCTGCAAGAGCTGGCCGAGGACTACCGCCTGCCCATTTATCTGTTTTACTTCCAGGAGCTGTCCACCCAGGAGATCGCCAAAACTCTGGCGATACGCCCCGGGGCCGTCCGGATGCGGCTGACCCGGGGACGGGAACAACTCCGGGAACGACTGAAAGGAGCGTATTTCGATGAGTAAGGAATTGTTTGATTCCATGAACAAGCAGATGACCCCCTCCCCCCAGGTCCGGGCGGCCCTCAGCGAGAAGCTGGCCCAGGCCCCGAAAAAACGGCCCGTCCCCTGGAGAAGATACGGGGCCATAGCCGCCTGCGCGGCGCTGGTGATTGGGGCGTTCTCTCTTCATAGCGATGCTCAGGAGGACGCCCAGTGGATGGTTTTCCTGCGCAGTTTTAATCGAGACGTCATAGAGACCAGGCTCCACAGCTATGTGACGGTGGAGGGGCTGACCGAAATCATGCCGGAAAACGCTTCCACCACTGAAACCGGCGGAGGTGATACAAGCACTCCCAACACCGACGACCTGCTTTCCCCCTCCCGCAGCCTATGCTATAATAGTGTCGGTGATACAGGCACCCCCAACACCGGCGACTCGCCCAATCGGGATTATGCCCCCTCCGGCGCTCTGCCTGGCGGGGCCTACGTCGGCGATGCCCCCGTCCAGGAGGAGGCCGTCAACGCCTATGAGAAGCTGATGGACCGCTTCAATGGCACCTACCCCGACTGGTACGGCGGGGCCTATATCGACGGCTCCGGCTGGCTGGTGGTCCAGCTGGTGGAGGACAAGGACCCCGTAGACAAATCCCTGGAGCTTCAGGTGCTGGACTGGACGGACGACGGCCACGTGATATTCAGCTCCTGCAAATACTCTCTGGCCCATCTGAAGGGACTGATGGACCAGCTCAACGCCCTGCCGGACAAGGACATGAAATGCGGCGACGTGATGGCCGGCTGGGGCATCGACGAGGAGGCCAACCGCATCGAGCTGACCCTCACCCAGGTCTACGAGCCCATCCTCGCCATTTTGGCGGAGCTGGACCCCGACGACGACGCCATCTTTGTCAAGGTGGGTCAGCGGGCCAGCGTGGATGGCCTCGTCAAGGAGGGCGAGGACCCGGCGGTCTACCACGTCATGCCCGGCGGGGTCCCCGCCCCCAGGGACGAGGACCTCATCGCCGTCGAGCCCCAGTACGACGGGGAACATTACGATGTAAGCAACCTCCCCGACGAACTGCCCCAACAGAAGCTGCCCGCCTTTGAGGTGGATTCCGCCCCTGAGGAGGACACCTCGTCCTTCACCCCGGCCTATGACCCAGACGTGGGTTTCCGCTGTCCCAAAGAATGATGAAAATCCCGGCCGGAGGCCAATGTCATTAATCTAAAGTGTTAAGGGGACAAATGCGGTGCATTTGCCCCCTTAACATATATACATATTCTTACCAATCCCCTTATCAAACAGAGAAAAGCTTCCGATATATTCTTATATTTGCCAACTGCGGATAATGAAGGATAAAAGGAGATTGCAAAGATGATTCACTGCATAAAAAATTTAAAAATCAGACTGAAGCTTTATATTCTCATAGGCGTTGCGCTGCTTGGAATGCTTATTATCAGCGGGATGTCATTTTTTCTTATGGGCCGGATGAACGACGTGACAAGCGATATTGCAACAAGCTGGCTTCCCAGTGTAGATGCAGCAAGGGAACTGAGCACTACCATTTCCAATGTCCGGCTGAATGAGCTGGAGTACATTACCGCAGGCTCTGATAGCGAAGAGGAGACGAGCCTTCGGTTCCTCCAGAACGAAATCGAAAGAATGGACGCCCTCTTAGCCGCATATGGGGATATGATTGATGAGGAAGAACGAAATTTCTATAACAACGCAAGCAATCTCTGGACACAGTACCAGGCGGCGGAAGAAGAAATGATGGCTTTCGCCGAACAGGGCCGCCCTGAGAGTGCCCGTGCGATTCTGGACGGAGAATGTGCGGCGCTTTTCAGCTCCTTGAACAGCGCTTTTGATGATATTATCGCCTACAATACGAAGGGGAGCGATGATGCAGCGGCGGAAAGCGCTTCCCTTTACAGAACTGCCATCTTGACCATGGCAGCAGTTGTCATTGCCATCATCCTCGTAGGCGTCTTTTTCTCATTTGTGATTATACGCCTGATCAAAATCCCTATTTCTGAAATCCAGAATGCCGCCATAAAAATGGCGGAAGGGGATCTGAATGTAAAGATTTCCTATACCTCGAAGGATGAACTGGGCGTTCTCGCCGTTCAGGTGGGCAGATTGATCCATAAGCTTCAGCTTATTATTGAGGATGAGAATCAATTCCTTGCTAAAATGGCTGAGGGAGATTTTACGGTGGATTCGGCCTGCGAGGAGGTGTATACAGGCGGCTTTTATCCTCTGCTTGTCTCGTTCCGGGGCATTGCAGACAAGCTCAATGACACAATGCTGCAAATCAGTCAAAGCTCTGCTCAGGTTGCGGGCGGAGCGGACCAGGTATCGAACGGCTCTCAGGCGCTTGCCCAGGGGGCAACTGAGCAGGCCAGCTCTGTACAGGAACTCGCTGCCACGATTGATGTAATCTCCAACAAGGTAAATCAGAACGCAGACAGTGCGCGGCAGGCCAGTAAAGCGGCAGACGCTGTCAGCGTAAAGATGAATGTGAGCAAAGAAAAAATGCAGCAGATGACACATGCAATGGGGGATATCAGCAGTTGCTCCAGTGAGATCAGCAAAATCATGAAGATTATTGAGGATATTGCGTTCCAAACTAATATTCTCGCCCTGAACGCCGCCGTAGAGGCTGCCCGCGCAGGCGCCGCCGGAAAAGGGTTTGCCGTAGTAGCCGATGAAGTCCGCAATCTGGCAAACAAGAGCACAGAGGCTTCCGAGAATATCGCTGCTTTGATTGCAAATTCTTTGCAGGCAATCGAAAACGGAACGCAGATTGCGGACGACACAGCGCAGTCCTTGATTCAAGCGGTCAGCGATGTGAACGAAATGGCCGGCATTATTGAACAGATTTCGGAGGCCAGCAGTGATCAGGCGGATTCTATCGCTCAGCTCACGGTGGGAATTGACCAGATCTCCAATGTTGTACAGACAAACTCGGCAACTGCGGAGGAAAGCGCGGCGGCAAGCGAGGAGCTGTCCAGTCAGTCACAGCTTATGAAGAATCTGGTAGAAAGGTTTCAGCTGAAGAGCGCCCCTTCAAAATGCTCCCGGTAGGCTGATGTGTTAGGATAGCGTCAGGTTTGATATTTTGCAGGGGAGTCGAATCCCTCTCATTACTCATTTTGCACTTTGATTTTGAACTGTTTCCTCTTAGTCAATGACATATGGTGTCTGAGGTAGAAAAAGCCTGTAGCCCTTGAAATACAAGAGTTACAGATAAAGAACGGCCCTACTTGATCCGAACGATTGACAACAATTTGTTCAGATCAGGTAGGGTCGTTCTTTTTGGTGGAATCAACCCAAAAGTGTTCGAACCCGTTAAGGAAAAAAATTGGGGTCTGTGCCTCCCACACTGATAAGGCTTTCCCTCATTTTTGCTGCAACCGGATTGTCTTCAACATGCGCTTCCGGGTCATTCACGCAATCCATTAGATACCTGTGATTCTCTATCATTTCAAGAGTATCTTCATAAGACAATTCCTGCTTATCATCGGTGAAATGGAACGTGATAACCATTCTCTCTTTATAAACATATATCTTGTCAACGAAAATGTCAAGAACATATTCCCTCAGTTCTTTATTGTCCAGATTCCCTACAAAACTCTCGAAGAATTTCACAATATCATCAAGTTTTATATCGTACTTTTCCCGAAGTTCTTCCGCTTCAATCTGCTCTTTCAACATGCGCTTCTGGCCTTCTAATTCGTTCATGGCCTCTTGGACTGTTTCATTGAAAATTCCCGCGCTAATGGCTTTTACAAAGTTTTGCAATTTGCCCTCAACGTCTTTCAGCTTGCTTTTCAGTGATTCCAGATATGCCCCCTTATCATCACTTTTGCTATCTGCGTAATAGTCGAAACATAGCTTTGCGATAATTAGCCTTAATGTAGAATCTTCAAGTATTCGGTCAAGGGTATGTCTTACGATTGCTTCAAGTTTCTCCTTTCGCTGATTTCCCATTTTACACGCTTTTTTCTGGTGGTTCAAACAGGAATAATAGTAGTAGATTTTCCCGGTTTTACTCGTCCCAGATATACCATGAAGAGTGGCACCACATTCACCGCAATATATATGACCTGTGAGCCAGAAATCAGTTTCTTCTGGGTTTAGCTTCCTCGCCGCACCTGTGCCGCCCCGCTTATTCTTTGTTAGCTTCTTGTCGGCAGCGTCAAACAGCTCAACACTAATAATTTGAGGCATTCCGCCCGGTATGACATGCTCACCCCATCTATATTCGCCTATATACGCCCTGTTGCGAAGTATCATATTTAGCGAGTTCACAACAAATTTATTGCCCCGAACACTCCTGAGCCCGCTTTCGTTTAACTCATTCGCTATTTTTTGAAGGGGTTTCCCCTCCACATAATCAGTAAAGATTTTCCGAACAATCGGCGCGGTTTCCGGGTCAATTTCATACTTTTTATTCGGCTTCCCAATATACCCCAAAATTTTTACGCCGTTATACAACGCATTTTCAGCGTTAAAATTTTGCCCTCTCATAACGTTGCTGCGGTGGTTCTCAATGAAGTTGTGCGCCATAGAAGCATATAACGCCTGTATCACATAACGCATATGGCTATCATCTGGAAGCGGCTCACCTACAGTAACGATTTGAACGCCCGAATCTTGTAATTGTGCGTCAATAAAAAATGAATCATGTATTTCACGGGAAAGCCTGTCGAGCTTCCAGAGAATCAAATAGGCGGGACGCTTATGCTTTGCCTCATAAAGCATGTGCTGCAATCCCGGTCTTTCTATTGTAGTTCCTGTGATACCTCTATCCTCAAATTCACAGCCAGGGGGAATGATATAGCCGTGTTTTTCTGCGTACTCATGGGCCGCTTGCCGCTGCTGGTCAATGGAAACGTCCCGTTGTGCGTCAGAGCTATAGCGATAGTAGCAAAAGGCGATATTTCCCGGATTTCGCTTGAACTCTTTCATTTTGTTAGCCACTGTTATTCGCTCCTTTCCTGTTTTGGTGGTTTTCGTGTATTTCAAAATTGGTGCCGGGCCTTTCTGGCCGGAGGTGCGCCAGCACCTCTTGATTACACAAAAGCACAGGGCCGAAAGGCTGTCAAGGCCGCCGAAGGCGAGGTGAAGCCGGTGCCTTGACTGCCTTTCGGCTCTGTGCTATCCCCCGCGCTGCCCCTCTGCAAGCCTCTCTACATACTTCTTTAGCGTGTTCCGGCTGATACCATGCTTTTCCATAACGGCCTTTTGGGTAATCGTCCTGTCGTGCATATAAAGCTCTAAATCGTGCCTTAATTCATCGGTCATTTTGTCCAACGAGCCTTTTTTCCGTCCGCTTCTCTTGTCGCTTGCCGCGATACCATCCTTTATAGCCTTTGAGATATAACGCCGCTGCTGCTCCGCCATGTCAAGCTCCACAATAAGCAGAGTCTTTATTGTTCCCTCCATGGCGGTCTTTGTGATTATATTGTGACTTTCCGCTGTATTCATCATTTGCCGGATATAGTCGCTTGATATACCGGGATTATCTAAAAAAACAATGTTAATACCCCTTTCAAGCCATTCCATATATTTTTTATAACCGTTCTCGGTTTCGCGTGTAAATCTCGATAAATCCTTAAAAACAACCGTGTCGCCGCTGTGTAACGCTTTGTCAAGTTTGTTAAATTCCTTCCTATCCGTGAAGTTCTTGGCGGATTTTTCTTCTGAAAATTCATGCAGATATTCAATACCATGTTTTTCGGCGTATCGCTTCAAAGCCTTTTCCTGTCTGGCGAAGTTCTGCCGCTCCGTATCGGTGGAAATTCGCATATAGCTAAAATAGTTCCCCACAAAATCGCCTCCAATCGTCAAACAAACTATAGTTATTATGACAATAAAATTATACCGTCAAAATAACTTTTTGTCAAGATATTTTGACGGTATAGTCTTTAACATTTTATAAATAGGTTAGATTGACATATTGCGCCCCCATAGGCGAGGGTGCGGCTTACTGTTCAAACAGCGCAATCGTTTCTTCTTCGCCTGTGTTGTAATTCCACAAAAACCAGCCGTAGCTGTCTTCATATACACAATAGGTATCATTCAAAACAGTAACCGTTTTTCCCTCCGGGAATGGCAGCGGGTCTGACATGGTCAAGTCCTTGAGATTTACCCACCTATATTCCTTGTTCTTAACGCCAAGATATTTGTCACCTCCAAAGTAGCAAAGATTATCATGCCCCCATTCACTTACAGCGGGATACAATTCCCCATATTCAAAAACCTGCTCCCCTGCGACATAGTCATAAATGCCGTCTCTCCGTGTGACGTATTTCCCGCAAAAACTACCGACTTGATTCGTAAAGTCCGAAACATTGCCCGTATCTTCCCATTCGCAAGTATCTGCGTTGAAACGGTAAAGATGAGATTCATCACCCCGCGCATATGCTGTCCCGTCAGCAGCGAACATGTTGTATATACCCAAATACACATCCTCTTTCAGTCCATGTTCAACTTCACGCTGTGGGGCGGGAATCTCGGTCACTTCCTCAAGATTATGGGGCAAAAAGGAAAAGGTGTTGCCCCACATGCTTTGTGCTAAAATGCCCTTTTCAAAAAAATAATAGGATAGATCGCCGAGATAAGCAGTTGTAAGAGCTGTGCCGTTACAATCATACATTCTTGCCCCTACGGAATTCTCACCATCCCCAAACGTAAATCCCATAAAATAAAAATTGCCGTCCATAAAATGAAGAGACCATTGACCCCAGCCGATTGTATCCGGTGAAACAAGTTCCTTGAATTCTTTTGTGGCAATGTCATAAGAACAAAAGACGTCTACACCGCCATAACCTTCTACACCGTGTATATAGACAACTCCGTTATGGATAAAGGCTTTTTTATCGGTAGCATCATAATAAGTATGTCTCGGCCCTTCGCCCTCTACAAATCCGTTTTGATATTCCTCCTGCAAAAGCGCAAGAAGTTCCGTTCCCGCATTGCTTTCCTCTTTTGGTTCCTCGGATTCCTCCGGCTCTTCCTCCTTGGGTTCCTCTGATTCTTCCGGCTGCTCCTTGGATTCCTCCGGCTCTTCGCTTTCCTCCGGCTGCTCTGTGGAACTGACAACATTCTCGGATTCGGGTGGTTTATCATCCGTTGCCGTGTTGCCAGAACCACAGGCAGACAGTAGGGATAGGCACATAGACAGTGCCAACATGAGCGCCATTGTTTTTCTTTTCATATTTTCTTCCTCGCACTTGTTTGTATTTTGAACCGCCGCGCCAGACGGTAGGTCCAACTGTCTCAACGGTTCAGCCGTTGGGGGTGGTACTTCCATTCCCGGCCCCCATAGGCTTTCCCGTGTGAGACAACAAAAGCGGCGCAGGGATTTCAAATTCCCTACACCGCTAACAAGCGCACAGCCACATTCTCCCCCTTGATAAAACGCATGGAACGGGGTATAATGAAAAACGGGCGCAGTTATATCTGCTGTGTGGGAGAGGCCATTTCTCCTGCATAGGGCCGGACGGGTGTTGGTAGCACCCTTCCGGCCTGCCTTTTTTTGTTGTCCGCTATTATTATATATGTTTTGACAAGGAAATGCAATAGGGCATTTCCGCAAAAGAAGGGGTTCCGAGGGGAAACGGTACGTGTCCCCCGGCAAGTAGGGTTTGAGAGGCGCGCCTCTAAACCAGTTACTTGCGCTCGCGCTCGCGCTCGCGCTCGCTTTTGGGCTCTTGACATGCGCGGGATTGTGTGGTAGGATAATTACAAGAGGAATTATTGTTTGCGGCGGGAGCGGCAAACAACAATTCCGAACATAGGGGGTTTGCTTCCGACTAACACAAGGCCGCACATGTCAAGAGCGGAACTCCGCTATGTGTTTTAATCACAAACAACAATTACATAGTTTTCAATCACAAACAACAGTTACAGAGTTTGACTAGCAAACAACAGTTACAGAGTTATAATTGCGAAGAAACCAGATAATTTCTCTGTTAATGTCAAACGCTGGGTGTTTTTGTCTTTGTAAGCCTGACATTTCACAGAGAGGAATGTCAGGCTTTTTTGCGCTTAAATTCAGAAATGGAGGAAACTACATGGAAGATGAAAACGAGCTGATACAGGTTACAATCCGGCTACCGCTCAGGGTCAAAGAAAAAATTGACAATCTGGCGAAAAGCGGCGGCTGCTCCACAGCGGAAATTATACGGCGTACCGTTGATGGCAGTCTGAATAAGTATTGTGACGGATTGCAGTATGTAGACAGGGAACAGGGCGAAGCCGTAAAGAAACTGATTGGCAGCGTCTACACTGAATTATCCGGCATAAGGACAGAATTAAACAGGATAGGAGTCAACTACAATCAGGAAGTAAAATTGAAAAATCTGGAAAGGAAGTATGCCGAGGGAAAAATCAGCGTTCTGGAATTGGCAAATACACAGCAGTCCATTGTAGAAGAATGCAAGGGCTTTTCCCCGGAAGCTATCAATGAAATCATGAACAGGTTTGATGCGATTGCGGAGGAATTTGTAAACGTCATGGCATATACCAGAATTTCCCACACAAGAAACGGCAGGGCCGCTATCCAATACGCACGAGGAAACGGGCGGGGCCACAACGGACACGCAAAGCGAAATTTGCTTATTGGCGGCGTGGGGATGCTCCCCGATGAAGTGATACCCTTTGAGGAACAAATGGCGCAGGATTGGGCGCGGGCCTCTGGAAAGAATAAAAATCAAGTGAGGCGGATTGTGGCTTCCTACAGTGAAAAGGAACTTGACCCGCATGGTGAAGATTCTGCTTATTTGGCGTTAGAGATTGCACAGGAGTTTGTCGAAGAAGCATATCCGAACAGGAAGGCGGCTATTTTCGTCCAGAACGATGGGAAGGGTGAAAAGCTGCATGTCCATATCCTTGTGAGTAATGTTGACAGCATGGAATATAAAGGCTGTACGGACGAGCAGACGAAATTTGGATATGTCAAGGAGAACTTCAACCGGGTAGCGGGTAGGCATATCACGCTGGACAACGGCAAAAAGGCGAAGGACAAGTTTACACAGACGGAACGTGCGTTAGAGGAAGAAAACGAGGATGCCGCAGAGAACGGCGGCGCGGCGGTGTATATCTGGAAGGATGATTTGCGCGAGCGGATTCGAATTGCCATGGAGAACGCAACTTCTGAGGATGATTTTCTGGAAGCCTTGGAGGATGAAGGAGTAAAGGCCCGGTATGGTACTTCTCGGCAGCATGACAAGTATATTTCCTATGAACTTGTGGACGTTCCGGACCACATGGAGGGCGCGGACAGGAAGTATAAAGCGCGTTCCTATACCTTGGGTGATGCCTATGGGGTGAAAGCGTTGCGGGAAAAACTGGACGAAAAGGCGAAAGAGCGGTTGCGGATGGCAGAGCAGCGCAACAATGTAGCGGAAAGCAAGCGCGATCTGTCCGACATTTCACAGAGCGGATGGAACACAGAAATGACACATACCCCGGCAATAAAGTCCGTGGATGTCCAGACGGTGAGAAACAAGGTTGATTCCGTGATTCGCGGATTGCAACAGGATATTAGAGCAGAAGCACCCAGCCCCGCGCAGCAACCCCCTACAACGCCGCCTACGGCAGCAGAGAGGACCGAAGGGGAAAATAGTATCCCCGAAGCGAAACAGCCCACACAGAGCGCGACAGCCCCGCAGACAGATACATTAAGCGGCGTGGCGAAGCTGAAAATGATGCTCAAAAAAAGGGATGAAGAAGAAGCACAGAAGCAGTTAGAAAATCAACAGGACGATATGGATTGGTTTCCCCGGCGGTAGGGGAAACCAATCCACAGTAAAAATTCAAAACATCATAAGGAGGCCAGAAAAATGGCAAGATTAAATGCTAATTTATCCTTTTTTATGCTTACAAGTGATTATGACCCCGCGCATTACAACTGGACGGAAAAAGAGCTTTCCACATTAGGGGACTGCAAAGCAACTGCCGAAGTCATTAAAAAGCGTTTAGAGGACAACGGCGTGAAGGTAAAGGAAATGTACGCTATAGAGCACAAGGGCGAGAAAAAGGCTGATTCAAAGTCGAAAGAATACCACAATAGCACTGATACCACCAAACCGCACTATCACATTGTTGCAAGACTTGAACCCTCGCACGGGGCCACACTGGAAGAAATTGCGAAATATATCGGTGTTCCCCCGGAGGTTATCGAAAAGCCCCGCCCGGGCCGGTACAGTTACCCTAACAGTTTGTCATACTTGACGCACATCAAGTATGAAAACAAGATTCAGTATGCCCCCGAAGATGTTGTAACCCTTGCCGGAACTGATTACATGGACTATTATGATGAGAATAAAGAAAGCTGGCTAAAGGGAAGGGATTTCGTGACGAAAAATGGTGGGAAATCGCTTGACCGCCTTTTTCGGGAAGCAATCGCAAAACTAGACAGGGAGGAAATTGCATACAATGAATTGCGCGGTATAAAGGAATATCGTAAACTATTGAAAAATCCGGTGTATGCGAAAAAACTGAAAGACAAAGGCAGATGTATGGCAGACTTAGCAAAGCAAGATTGTTCGGCTTTATGTGATAAAATTCAGAACAGAGAGATAACTTCTTTGGACGAAATCATGGCAAATGAGGAATGGGAATTAGCATGTATGTATCAAAAAAGAGATATAGAGCGTGCGTTACGGGGAGCAAACTATGTAATCTTGTGTGAAAAAATTAAGAACGGAGAGATAATTTCTCTGGATGAAATTTTAGCGAACAAGGATTGGAAATCAGCATACGGGCAATATCGCTATGAAATACAGGAGCTTTTGAGGAAATATGTACACAAATAGAGAGAGGGGTAGGCAATGCCTACCCCTCTCTCTATTCTTGAATAATTAAAATTTTTTAATAATCCCTCTAATTATACTATACCGCCACACATGCCATACCGAGCCTGCTATACCGCCGTTTCTATCTACAAGCCCTTCTATATTATAACGCACACATTGATTTCTAATTTTAAATATCCCTTGATATTAGTGGCATTTAAGGGGTATTATTAAGAAAATATTATACTCCTGTCGCTCCAGTAGAAAGTTTTTGAAAAAAAGTGTTACAGCCGTTACAAATAAGCTCAGCACTGTCAAACCCGCTCCACACAAGGCTTTCTGTCAAAAAGAGTGTAACACTTTTTGTAACACCTGTAACACTTTTTTTGTTGACTCTTAAAATGTCCCTGAGTTCTCCGAACATTTTTGTAACACTTTTTCTTGGTAAAAAACAGAAAGGCCGGACAGTAGAAGCTACCGCCCGGCCTAATTATACATAGGCACTACACCACGCCAAACGCTCGGAATGCCTCTAAAACAAGCCTTTCCTTTGCCGTCTTTATAATACCGCTATCCGGCTCCTTCCCGGCCTTAAAATCAAGTTTCAAGGCCCCGCATTTGTCTTTTACCATAGTGACGCTTGACTTGCTAACTTTGACACCGTGATTGTCCTCTATCCATTTTTGAATGGCTGCATAGGTAGGGGGACAATCTGGGTCACACTGTCCGGCATCGTACCCCGATGTGTCGAGTACGATACCGAAGGTGCTTCTATATACCGCGATACTGCGGATTTGAACGGTTGAACCCGGACGCGGGTTCGAACCTTTTGATTGTGGTGGAGGCGGGGAGAGTTGAACTCCCGTCCGAAAGCACTTCCACAGGAACTTCTCCGAGCGCAGACGATCCTTTCCATTCCCTCACTCAAGCGTGGGTCGTCACACTCTTGGGCTTGGTAGAGTCATAATGCGTGGCCCGGTCAACTCTTTCCGAACGCACGGGCACCACTAAGGCTACGCCCAGACCCGGCTCGTGGTCCTTCCGGGCAGGACGGCCGCTTTAAGCAGCGGCGAGAACTACGTTATCGTCGTTCTTTAATTTATAATTGCCCATTTTTAGGATGTTAGGCGCATCCGCTCGCTATTCCTGCTTCTATGCCCCCGTCGAAACCGGTACGCCCCCTCGTCGTCGCAAGCTTCGTATTGTTCACTTCCGGCTAAAGGCGAAAGCTTACTCACTTCGTTGTTCCTCCTCTCCGACCGCGACCCGCTGGCGCTGGGCTCGCGGTCAGGCGGCGGCTTCGCCGCCGTGGGGAACGGCCGCCGAGGCGGTCAAACAGCCTCCTCTTGAAAGGAGGTGGCATCCGCAAAGCGGATGACGGAGGATTGTCTCATTGCACCTTCTCAGGCTCGGGGTACTCCACCCCGAAGGTGTCCACGGTGACCTTTTTCATCACCTGCTTCTGCCGGGGCCGGTCGTTCCAGTCGGTCTTACCGGAGACGATGGCGTCGGCCACTTCCATGCCCTCGATGACCTTGCCGAAGGCGGCGTAGCCGCCGTCCAGGTGGGTGGCCTTATCCACCATGATGAAGAACTGGCTGCCGGCGGAGTTGGGATTCATGGCCCGGGCCATGGACAGTACCCCACGGTCGTGGGCCAGGTCGTTGGGAAATCCGTTCTGGCTGAACTCCCCCTTGATGGAGTAGCCCGGACCGCCCATGCCGGTGCCCTCCGGGCAGCCGCCCTGGATCATGAAGCCGGGGATGCAGCGGTGGA
The DNA here is from genome assembly GCF_009911595.1 of Colidextribacter sp. OB.20. Lineage (GTDB taxonomy): Bacteria > Bacillota > Clostridia > Oscillospirales > Oscillospiraceae > Lawsonibacter. Next base: position 8,136 of record NZ_QWKG01000038.1, on the reverse strand, counting down.
AAATCAGGCCGTCGTAGAAGCCCTTCTGGATGAGGGCTATAAAGTTGTTCACGCTGTTGGGGGCAATCTCGGGGTAGAGCTCCGCCTTGATGATGGAGCCGTTCTCCATTTCGATGGTGACAATGGGATTTTTCTTGTCAGGCATGGCGTTGTTTCCTTTCTTGGCGCTCACTTTTGGGAGCGCAATCTGATATCGCGGCTGGTCAGGAAGTCTATCAGCTGGGGGCCGAAGTCGTCCCCGGTGCTGAACTTTATCACTGGCCGGCCCCGCTTGTCATATAAAATGCAGCACTCGTCGGAGCGCTGGAAGCGGCAGCAGTCCATGTCCTCCAGGCGGAGCTCCCGGCGGCCCAGGCCGCGGCTTACCCACATCCGTTCTCCCTCCAAATACAGCACGGGGGGAAAGAGCTGGCCCGATGCCGCGGCGCAGACCCAGGGGGCGGCGAGGGAAATCAGGATCACGCCCAGCAGGACGTCCAGATTCCGCTCTATATGGGGGCCGCTCAGGATGGCTGTGACCGGGATTCCCACCAGGGACAGCACCAGGGCAAGGCCCATCCCCAGGCCGATCCACGTCCAAACAGGGGCGGTCCGCCGGAGCTGGAGGGTAAAGCGGGGGCCGGAAGCCGGCTCCGCGGGGCGGACAATCTCCAGCGGCTGACCGTCCGAGTGGAAGAAGGGCACGCCCTGATTCAGCAGATACTGAAGAAAGACGTCACCGTTTTTCTCCATGCGGGTAAAGCGGCAGAGCGTCTGGCCCTGGGCGTCCAGCAGGACGTTTTCAAAGCTCCTGCCCTTGGGGCGGTGGACGATCAGGCGGTCAACCTCCTGAACGGAAAAGCTCCGGCTCTTCCCCAGGGGAGACTCCACATGGACGGCGGAGCCATGGACAATGATGCCCCCCTCGTTGACCCGAAAGGAGTCCGGGACGGTCAGTCCCATGTCGGTGTACATATCCCTTACCGGCTCCGGGAGCTCATGGCCTGGTCCATGGACAGCACCCCACGGTCATGGACCAGGGGGCAATCTCGGGGCAGCGCTCCGCCTTGACGATGGAGCCGCTCTCCATCTCGACGGCGGCAGTGGGATTTGCCATGACAGTTGTTCTCCCTTTACTATTATAGATTCCTGATTGGAACATGATACGCTCTAAAATACTGGTCCAGCAGGGGGAGGTTATTCATATTCCGGGTGAGCCGGACCAGCACCTGCCCGTTTTGGCCGTACAGCGTGCGCTCCTGCTTGGGGGAACACATCACGAAGGCCACGTCCCGGACCCGAAAGCTGCCCGTTCGGCCGTTGGAGACGAAAAAGATATGCTCACCCGACACCTTCAGCTGGCTGCGCTGGAACAGGACCAGCACCGAAATGCCCTCCACCGCCAGAACGGTCATCAGGACAGCCAGAAGCAGCTCCAGCCACTTCTCTCCCGGAAACATCCGTGCCGCCCAGAAGTAGAGCCCCACGCACAGGGCGGCCGCCGCGAGACAGGCGAAGCCTACATACCGGATCATCGGCTTGGTGCCCACAGTGAAGCAGGACAGGGTATCCTCCACGGCGGCGCCCTCCGCTTACCGGCCCCGGGACTTCATGGCACGGTCCATCTCCCGCTTGGCGTCCCGGCGGGCGGCGGACTCCCGCTTGTCGTAGAGCTTCTTGCCCTTGGCCAGGCCGATCTCCAGCTTGACCCGGGGGCCCTTGAAGTACACCGACAGGGGGATCAGAGAGTAGCCGTCCTGCTTGATCTTGGCGAACAGCCGCAGGATCTCCCGCTTGTGCATCAGCAGCCGGCGGGTGCGGCGGGGGTCCTTGTTGAAGATATTCCCCTTCTCATAGGGGCTGATGTGCATCCCCAGCACGGAGATTTCCCCGTCCTTGACCAGGCAGAAGGAGTCCTTCAAATTCACGTTGCCCAGGCGGATGGATTTTACCTCGGTGCCCGCCAGCTCAATGCCGGTCTCATACTTCTCCTCAATAAAATAGTCGTGATAGGCCTTGTTGTTCTTGGCCACGATCTTGACCGGCTCTGCCACAGCGGCCCCCTCCTTTCCTCCAGGGTCAGACTACTATACCATATCCTGCCCAAAAAGGCAAGGGGAAAACCGCCTATTGTGCCCACAGCCTGGGCAGCTTGGCGTAAAAGTCCCCGGCGTCCTTCCAGATGAGCAGCAGACTGCCCGTTTTGCAGGAGACGCCGGCCTCCGTCCCCAGGAACTGGTTGCTCACCCCCAGGGGGAAGTCGCCGGTGAGGGTGTAGCCGTCCAGGGGGTACTTCAGGCCTGTGAGGGTGACCCCCTCCGCCGCGCCGCTGTTGCAGAATACGGACAGATAGCCCTCCATAGTGGGTGGGAAGGTAACGGTCTTTCCGCCCCGGACGCAGGTTGCCACTGTCTTTTCTCCGGCCAGAAAGCCCTGTCCTCCCTGGCGGGCCAGCCAGTCCAGCAGCTGGAGATTGCCCAGGGTGTGCTCCAGGCGGCCGCCCACGCCCCCCAGCAGGACGAACCGGCGGTAGCCCAGGTCCAGCCCCTTGCGGATGGCGTACACCATGTCGGTGTCGTCCTTCTCCACAGGCAGCTGGATGACGTTGGGGTGGTTGGGCCGGTGCCCCAGGGAGTCGAAGTCCCCCACCGCCAGGTCGGGGGTGACGCCGTAAGCCATCAGGGAGTCAAACCCCCGGTCGGCGGCGATGACATAGTCCCCCCGGGTGGGGTAGGGGCGCAGGTCGGGGGTCAGGGACATGGCTCCCACGATGTAACAGATATTGGAATCAGGATTCACGACAAACACTCCTCCGCCGGTTTCTTTTCTGGCTTCCATTATATACAAACTGCGCCCCGTTTGCAAGGATAATGTAGGGGTGGGCATTGTCCGCCTCTGCAGGGAAACAGGTATTGACTTTCCCAAAAGAACAGCATAAAATAGCCGGTGCTGATTTTGTTTTCGGGAGGCGGACAGCTTGCTTCACTACTTTGATAACGCCGCCACCACGCCGGTGCGGCCTGAGGCCGTCCAGGCGGCGCTGGAGGCCATGACCCAAGGGTGGGGCAACCCCTCCTCCCAGTACGCCCTTGGGCAGCAGGCGGCGGACCGGGTAAAGTCCTGGCGGGCCGATGTGGCCGGGGCACTGGGCTGCGAGCCTGGGGAGGTTTTCTTCACCTCCTGCGGCTCCGAGAGCGACAACTGGGCCATCCAGGGGGCGGTGGAGTGGAACCGCCGGAGGGGGAAGCACATTGTCACCACCGCCATCGAGCACGCCGCCGTGCTGGAGCCGGTCAAGGACCTGGAGCGACAGGGATACGAGGTGACGTACCTCCAGCCCGACCGCCGCGGGGACATCGACCCCGCCCAGGTGGAGGCCGCCCTCCGGCCGGACACCGTGCTGGTGTCCATGATGCTGGTGAACAACGAGCTGGGCACACTTCTCCCTGTGAAGGAGGCCGCCCGGGCCATCAGGGAGCTGGGCTGCCCCGCCCTGCTCCACTGCGACGCGGTCCAGGGTTTTTTAAAGGTCCCCTTTACCCCCAAGGAGCTGGGGGTTGACCTGCTGTCTGTCAGCGGCCACAAGATTCACGCCCCCAAGGGGGTAGGGGCGCTGTACGTCCGGAAGGAGCTGGCGGACTCCAGGCGGTTTGCCCCCCTCATCCGGGGTGGGGGGCAGGAGGGCGGACTGCGCTCGGGCACCGAGGCCACCGGCCAGATCGCCGCTCTTGCCGCCGCCGCCCGGCTGGGGGCGGCCTCCATGGGGGAGGACATCGCCCACATGTCCGATTTGAAGGCCTATACCATTGAACAGCTGACCCAGGCCGTCCCGGAGGCCATTGTCCTCACCGGCGGCGGCGCGCCCCACATCCTGCCCGTCTCCCTGCCAGGCTACAAGAGTGAGGTGGTGGTCCGCTTCCTCAGCGACCGGGGAATCTGCCTGTCCTCCGGCTCCGCCTGCCACCGGGGAAGGCCCAGCCACGTATTCGCCGCCTTGAAACTGCCCAAGCCTGTGCTGGACGGCGTCCTGCGCCTCAGCTTCTCCTACGACACCACCAGGGAGGACGCGGACGCCCTGGTTCAGGGCCTGAGGGAGGCCCGGGAGGTGCTGTTTACGGCGATGTCGTAGGGTACGCCGTCACAATATTCACGGGGCGCCGGGTCGCCGCCCCCTACAGATAAAGGAGCATCATTTCATGTTCGCGTTCATGAAGCAGAAGCCCGGCTTCTATAAACAGGTGGCCCTGCTGGCCGCCCCCATTGTGCTGCAAAACCTGATTACCAGCACTCTGGGCATGGCAGACACCTTTATGGTGGGCATGCTGGGGGAGTCCCCCATGGCGGCGGTGACTCTGGCCAATATCCCGCTGTATGTGGTGCAGATGTTCATCTTCGGCGTTCAGAGCGGCTCCTCCGTCCTGATCAGTCAGTACTGGGGCAGGCAGGACATGGAGTCCATCAACCGGGTGATGGGGGTGGCTATGTGGGTGGTGCTGTTGGTGTCCGCCCTGTCTGCCGGGATTCTGCTGGTGTGCCCGGTGGAATTTCTCAGCCTGTTCGGCAATGACCCGGAGGTCATTGAGCTGGCCGCCCAATACGGCTCCATCGCCGGACTGTCCTATGTGCTCAACGCCTTTACCATGATGTATGTGGCGGCCTACCGGAGCATGGAGCGGCCCCAGCTGGGGATGTACATCCTGGTGGCCTCCATGGCGGTGAACACCTTCCTGAACTGGGTGTTCATCTTCGGAAAGCTGGGCGCTCCCGCCCTGGGGGTGCAGGGGGCGGCTCTGGCTACCCTCATCGCCCGGCTGCTGGAGATCGTCATCGTCATGACCCACATGGGAGTGAGCCGGTTCTTCCAGGTCCGGCCCGGCCTGCTCCTCCGGCCCGGCGGGGACATGGTTCGCCGCTTTTTGAAATACGGCGGGCTGGTGGTGTTCAACGAGACCACCTGGGGCCTGGGGACCTCCGTATTCCCCACCATCATGGGCCACATGGCGGGCAGCACCGAGATTCTGGCCGCCTACACCGTGGCGGGCAACGCGGACAAGATCTGCATGGTGATCTCCTTCGGCCTGTCCACCACCGCCGCCGTCATTATCGGCCGGGAGGTGGGGGCGGGGCGGACCGGGAATGTGCGGTCCGCCGGCATGGCGCTGGCAACCCTGGCTATCCTCTGCGGACTGGGCGTGGCGGGGCTGTTGCTGGTCTTTGCCCACTTCATCGCCCCGGCCTGGGTGTTCCCCCTCTTTGACATGTCCGCCCGGGCGGGCTCCATCGCCGTGATGATGATGACGGTGCTGGCCCTGGTCCGCCCCCTCCGGGACTTCAACGGGGTGGTCATTGTGGGGGTGCTTCGGGGAGGCGGCGACGTGAAGGCCGCCACCCTCATCGACACCCTGCCCCAGTGGCTGGCAGCCATCCCCGCCGCTTTTCTCGTGGGCATGGTGTTCCACGCGGATATCCTGTGGGTCTATCTGGCTACCACCCTGGAGAGTATTGTGAAGTTCGGCTTTGGCGTCCGGCGTATCTCCACAGACAAGTGGATTCGGGACCTGACCCGAACATAGATATTAAAAAGCTGACCACCTGTCTCTTTCGGCAGGCGGTCAGTTTTCTATTTCCTGCTTCGCACATGCTCAAACAGAACAACTCGGATATAGCTTGGAATTGACCGGCAGTGTTTCTCTGCCAGTTCTTTCAGAGTTTCATATAAATCCAGTGGCATTAAGACATTAACTGTTTTTTTAGGGCCTTTTATCATAGCAATCACCTCAACCCAATGGTAACCGAATGATAAATGAGCTGTCAACGTTTACATTGTACTATATTGTATGGAGGTGTAATCATCGCAGAAAAATTAGCACATCCCAGGTTATTCTGCAAGGAATGGCCGGGGATGATTTGTTTATAATAAATTCATAAATGTGCTATTGACAATTTCCGGGGGGAGTGGTACATTATCTTTAGCACTCCTGGAATATGAGTGCTAAAGAAATGAAATGAGAAGGTGGTGAGTGCCGTGGCACTGTCCGACCGAAAGAAGCGCATCCTGCGGGCGATTGTAGAGACCTACATCGCCACCGCCGAGCCGGTGGGTTCCAAGGCGGTGGCCGAGCTGGCCGGACTGGACGTGTCCACTGCCACCATCCGCAACGAGATGGCCGACCTTACCGAGCAGGGCTATCTGGAGCAGCCCCACACCTCCGCCGGACGCATCCCCTCCGCCGCCGGCTACCGGCTCTATGTCAACGAGCTGATGGACCGGCAGCAGCTCACCATCCAGGAGACCCAGCGCATCAACGACGCGCTGAACCTGAAGATGGAGGAGCTGGACCGGGTGATTGACCGGGCGGGCAAGGTGCTCTCTCAGCTCAGCGACTACCCGGTGTTCACCATGGCGGCGGCGAAGGAGCGCATCACCGTCAAGCGGTTTGACCTGTTGATGGTGGAGGAAAGCGCCTTCATCGCCGTGGTCATGACGGACAGCAGCGTGGTGAAAAACAAGCTGATCCACATCCCCGGAACGCTCAGCGATCCACAGCTCCAGATGCTGTCTGCCGTGCTGAACAGCTCCTTTGTGGGCCTGCCCCGGGAGGAGATGTCCGAGACCCTGGACCGAATGGAGACCCACACGGCCCCAGGGGCCTTCGAGCTCATCGCCCTGGTGGTGGAGTTCGCCATGGAGGTGCTGGCCGGTCAGAGCGAGCAGAAATTCCGCACCGCCGGCATCACCCACCTGCTGGAGCACCCGGAGTATCGCAGCCTGGACAGGGCCAAGCCCCTGATGGCCTACCTCAGCGAGGAGAGCGAGGCTCCCCGCCTGCCCGCCACCCTGGACACCGGCAAGAATATGAACATCCTCATCGGGCCGGAAAACGTAAACGACGCGCTCAAGGACACCAGCGTGGTCATGGCCAGCTACGACATCGGGGACAATATGCGGGGGGTGATCGGAGTGGTCGGTCCCACCCGGATGGACTACGCCAAGGTCACCGCCCGGCTGTCCTACTTCGCCGACAGCCTTACCCGGATGTTCGGCAAGGAGCTGCCCGCCCCGGAGGAGCCCGAGGAATAGACGAGATTGCCCAATGTAGGGGCGCATAGCATGCGCCCGCGGGCGGACAATGTCCGCCCCTACACAGAATACACCTGTGAAGGAGCATCAATGCTGTGAGCAAGAAAAAAGAAAAGAAAGAGGTCCCCGTTCAGGAGACCCCCGACCAGGTCCTGGAGGAGCAGGCAGAGACGGCGGAGGCCGTCAGGGAAGCCGAGTCCCAGGCCGACACACCCGGTCCCGAGCCGGAGGAGCCAGCGGTGGAGGAAGAGCCGGTTGTGGAGCCGATGGTCCCCAAGGAGCAGTTTCTCCGCCTGGCCGCCGAGTACGACAACTACCGCAAGCGCACCGCCAAGGAGAAGGAGGGGCTGTGGGCCGACGCCAAGGCGGACACCGTTCAGGCCTTTCTCCCCGTCTACGACAACCTGGAGCGGGCCCTGAAACAGGAGACCGCCGACGAGGCCTATAAAAAGGGCGTGGAAATGATTATGAACCAGCTGAAGGAGATCTTCGCCAAGCTGGGGATTACCGAGATCGACGCCCAGGGGAAGCCCTTTGACCCCAACCTGCACAACGCCGTCATGCACATCGAGGACGAGAACCTGGAGGAGAACGTGGTGGCCCAGGTGTTCCAGGCCGGCTTTATGCTGGGAGAGAAGGTCATCCGCTTCGCCATGGTCCAGGTAGCCAATTAGCCCCGTCCCGCCGCGGCGAAAAGGCTCCCTTTGAAAAGGGAGGCGGCGCCGCCGAAGGCGGTGACAGAGGGTTTTCCTGGTCGGAAAGCATCTGTCTTCTCGGAAAACCCCCACCCGGCTTCGCCGGGAGCCCCCTTGGGAAGGGGGCCTTTTGGGGAGACCTGAAAGTTAAACAACCACAGGTACAAGGAGGTCAGACCGATATGTGTACTGCCTGCAAAAATGTCAAGTTTACTCTGATGCTCAGTGCCGGAATGCTGGTCTGGCTGTATACCCTGTTCTCCCTGGGAGCAATGCTCCTGCGTTAATCACTGTTAACACCAATCTTTATATATTAGGAGTCCAGTGGTATGAAGTCAAGAGGGAAATAAGGAAAAATTCAGAGAAAAAAGAGTGTGGAAG
>NZ_QWKG01000037.1 GCF_009911595.1 Colidextribacter sp. OB.20 | reverse complement strand
GGCCGGCACCGCCGCCCTGCTCCGGGCGGACGAGGCCGTCCTCACCGCCCAGGCCCAGGCGCTGGCGGACCGGGCGCTCCCTCAGGAGGGGGGATTGGCCATCGACGCGGCGTTGCTGGCCGCCGCTCCAGACCCCATCGCCAGCCGGACCCTCCGGCTGCTGCTGGGACAGCTGTGGGGGGGAGACCAGAACTGTTCCGCCGTCCACCTGAACGGCCTGCTGAGGCTGTGCAGGAGCCCGGACCCCTCCGGCGAGATTTACCTGCCCCACCATACGAACGCCCGCCGGGTCTATGACAAGCTGCTCCTGGTCCCCCGCCTGGGCCCCATCCCTCTGGAGGAGGGTCCCCTGCCCCTGCCCGGAGCGCTGGACTGCGGCCCCTGGCACATCTCCTGCGGAGAGGAGACCTACAGCGGTCAGCCCCAGACCCCCTGGGACTTCTGGTTGGACAAGGCGTCCGTCCCCGCGCTGAGGATCCGTCCCCGCCGCACCGGCGACCGGCTCACCCCCCCGGGGCGGCTGGGTAAGACGGTGAAAAAGTGGATGATTGAGGAGAAGCTGCCCCGGTTCCAGCGGGAGGTCCTGCCCATCCTCGACCGGGGAGGGCAGACCGCCGCCGCCGCCGGCCTGGGACCCGACCGGGCCTTCGCCGCCCGGGAGGGGCAGGCGGCGTGGCATATTACAATTATTTCTATGGAATGACAGGTTCCTTCGTAGGGCGGGACGACCCGGCCCGCCGCTATGTCATTTCCTTAAAACGGCGCGCCGAGGTCGTCGCGCCCTACATATTTTAAAATCTGCGATTGGGAAAGGAAGAAAATTTCCATGTTAGACAACGATATTCAGGAGATATTATTTACAGAAGATCAGCTGAAAAACCGGGTGCGGGAGATTGCCCGTCAGATTGAGGCGGACTACGCCGGGCAAGAGATCATGCTCATCAGCGTACTCCGGGGCTCCTTCGTTTTTATGGCCGACCTGTGCCGGGCCATCAGCCTGCCCTGCACGCTGGACTTCATGTCGGTCTCCTCCTACGGCACCGGCACCTCCTCCAGCGGCCAGGTGCAGATCACCAAGGACCTGTCGGAGGACATCACCGGACGCAACCTGATTGTTGTGGAGGACATCCTGGACAGCGGAAACACCCTGAGCTATCTGCTGAATATCCTGGAGCACCGGCACCCCGCCTCGGTCCGGCTGTGCGCCCTGCTGGACAAGCCGGAGCGCCGGACCAAGCCGGTGGACCTGCACTACTGCGGCTTTACCATTCCCGACGCCTTCGTGGTGGGCTACGGCCTGGACTACGCGGAAAAATACCGCAATCTGCCCTACATCGGCATTCTAAAGCCGGAGGTCTACGGCGGCTGATTGATTTGGAAAGGACTTTATGCCTATGAGACGCTTTGGTCTGCGGGACATAATACTGTACCTGCTGCTGGGTCTGATGATTCTGTTCGCCTTCACCACCCTGCGGCAGATGGAGCAGCGGGACGCCCCCACCTACAGCCAGGTCCGCACCTGGTTCCTCCAGGAGCGGGTGGAGTACTTCACCCTGGAGGACAAGACCCTCACCCTGACCCTCCGGAGCGCCGACGGGGGCGAGTCCCTCCGGCTGGCCTATCAGGTGGCCGACCCCGCCCTGTTTTATAACGACATGCGGGAGATCATCAACGAGCAGCTGGCCTCCGGCGTGCTGACGGGCTATGACTATCCCCCCGGCGTGGAGGGCTCCTGGTGGTACAGCCTGATTCCCTATCTGGTGGCGGCGGCGGTGCTGTGCCTGTTCTGGTTCCTGCTCATGCGCCAGCGGGGGGCGGCGGGGGGCGGCGGGACCGCGGGTCCGGCCGCCCGGTTCAGCCATGCCCGTACCCGAACCCTGTCCGACCAGGGGAAAAAGGTCACCTTCCAGGATGTGGCGGGGGCGGAGGAGGAGAAGGAGGAGCTCCAGGAGATTGTGGAGTTCCTCCGGGACCCCCAGAAATTCACCAATTTAGGGGCCCGCATCCCCAAGGGCGTGCTGCTGGTGGGCCCTCCGGGCACCGGCAAGACCCTAATTGCCAAGGCGGTGGCCGGAGAGGCCGGAGTGCACTTTCTGTCCATCTCAGGCTCCGACTTTGTGGAGCTCTATGTGGGCGTGGGCGCGTCCCGGGTCCGGGACCTCTTTGACCAGGCCAAGAAGGACGCCCCCGCCATCGTGTTCATCGACGAGATCGACGCCGTGGGCCGTCAGCGCGGCACCGGCCTGGGGGGCGGTCACGACGAGCGGGAGCAGACACTGAATCAGCTGCTGGTGGAGATGGACGGCTTCGCCTCCGGCGATGGGGTGATCGTCCTGGCGGCCACCAACCGGCAGGACATCCTGGACCCCGCCCTTCTGCGGCCCGGCCGGTTCGACCGGCAGATCTATGTGGGCCTGCCCGACATCAAGGGGCGGGAGGATATTTTGAAGGTCCACGCCAAAGACAAGCCTCTGGCGGAGGACGTGGTCCTCAAGGACGTGGCCCGGGCCACCTCCGGCTTCACCGGGGCCGACCTGGAGAACCTGCTCAATGAGGCGGCCCTGCTGGCCGCCCGGGCGGACCGGCGCTTCCTCAACCGGCACGATCTCCACAATGCCATGCTCAAGGTCATTGCCGGCCCGGAGAAGCGCAGCCGGGTGGTCACGGAGCAGACGCGCCGGCTCACCGCCTACCACGAGGCGGGTCACGCCGTGGTCATCCACGAGCTGCCCACCGCCGACCCGGTCCACCAGATCACCATTGTCCCCCGGGGACAGGCGGGGGGCATGACCATCTCCCTGCCCCAGGAGGACGCAGCCTATCAGTCCAAAAGAGAGCTCACCGAGCAGATTGCCCGCTGTCTGGGCGGCCGGGCCGCCGAGCAGCTGGTGCTGGGGGACATCTCCACCGGCGCGGGCAGCGATATTCAGCGGGCCTCCGCCATCGCCCGAAGCATGGTTATGCGCTACGGCATGAGCGATAAGCTGGGCAGCGTCACCTTCGAGACGGGCCACGACGAGGTCTTTATCGGCCGGTCCATGGCTCAGGCCAAGAGCTACTCCGAGGAGACTGCAAACCTCATTGACCAGGAGGTCAGCGCCCTCATCGCGACGGCTTACGCCGAGTGCGAGCGTATTTTGAAGCTCCGCCGCCACGAGTTGGAGGTCACCGCCCGGTATCTTCTGGATCATGAGACCATGGAGGCTGATACCTTTTCCAAGGTCTTTGACGACCCGGACGCCGAGGAGCTTGCCCCCTATCGGGACGTTCAGCCCTGAGCTTTTGGATTTTTGCCCCAAAATAGGAATTTACCTCTTTACAAAAAGGCTCAAAGGTGCTATACTACATAGCGTCTTTGAGATGTGCGTCCGTAGTTCAATTGGATAGAGCGTCAGATTCCGGTTCTGAATGTTGGGGGTTCGAGTCCCTTCGGGCGTGCCAATGAAAAACCCGCCGAAAGCCTTGTGTTTCAAGGACTTTCGGCGGTTTTTTGTTGCGTTCAGTTTGTGCCGAACAGGGCAAAAATAAGTACTTTTCGGCACTTGGGTGCTGGTACTGCTGCTGGTACTAATCTGAGCCAAACGGGTGCGCTAATCTCTGTTAGGAGTGCGACCCGTTATTTATTTTGCTTGATGCTGTTGATCTGCTCCAGGGTTTGCTTCAGTTTATCAAAACCAAACATAGCTGCATAGGCCACGAACACGCCCAGTATGATAGCGGCCACCACCATGTACCAAATCACGGCCACGCCCATGATTTGGCAGGCGGCAAAGAACACCAGCAGCGTCACCACCATGGCCACAGCAAAGGCCAAGACATTTGTGGGCAGCTTCCCCCAGGTCAGCTTTTTCAGCACCTCCACGATGATGTTAGTTACCACCATCAAGACCAGCACTACCGGCAGCACCAGCGCCGCCGCCACAGGAATGTTTTGAATCAGATTTTCCATAGATATTTCCTCCTAAATTTTTTTGCAGTAGTCCAGGGACACCCAGCCGAGACCGGATTTCAGCTTACCCCAGAGGGTGGCACCCTTGCCGGTGGCCTCACTGACGATGGTGTAGACGCCGGGGGCGATGGCCTTCTGGACAATGGTGGCGTCGGTGTTGGGGCCCTGGCGGATGCGCAGGCCGGTGGCGGTGATACGGACCTTGTACGGGACCTTGCTCACTGGGGCATCAGGTGCCAGGGACGTACCAGAGACCCCCAGCTTGGCGTTCACCTTGGCAGCGATGTCGCCGAGCCGCTGGTAGATGTAATCCCCGGGACAGGCTTTGTTTGCGAACCAGCGATGGACGGTGAGGTTCTGCTGGTCCACTTTGCCTACCAACTTCTTATCACCCTTCCACAACAGTTTCTTGATGCCGTTCCGCCGGCAGATGTCGGCGCATAGCTCAATCAGAGCCGCCATAGCCTTATCGGTGATGGCGTAGGGGTGTTTGTTGTCGCTTGCCACCTCGATGGTGACAGCCTGATAGTCGTTGGACTTGCCCGATATGCCGTTCACCCGGATTGGGTTGCCCTTCTTGTCATACCCCCCGGAGCACCAGGATCGGTCCTTCTCCTCCACGCACAGGCCGATTCTACCATCGCAGCCAATGACGTAGTTGCAGGACGCCTGCCGCTCCTTTTTGGCGAAACCATTCAGGCCCCGCTCGACGGTCACCTGGCCAACATAGCAGTGGATGGTGATAGTATCAATGACGTGGTTCCGGTTTACGGTCCTGTTGGGAGAGATCAGTGTCACCGCCGCCAGCGGGCTGTTGGAAAATCCCATATTGCTGTCGCTTCCTTTTCTTGTATATTTGTCAAAGTATTCCTGTCCCAGTTTGGCCCGGCGCTCGCAGTTCTGCACGCTCTGGTCTGCGGGCCGCTCAAACTTCAAGAGCATGGCGTCCGACGCCTCCCTCACGGTCTTTGCCGTTTTCAGCACGGCCAGTACCGCCGGAAAACTTTCCCGCAGTTCTTTCAGGAAAAAGCCCAACTGCATTTCCGCGTCCCCGATGCTCTTACCTGCATGTTTGGCGAAAAGACGCAGGTTCTTCTTTCGCGCCGGATAGGTCCACTGGCACAGCCCATACCCGGCCCGGTCGGTGTCAAACCCCGTGTAAGTCCCGCTGTCCACCGCCGCCGTGTAGGCGGCGTCCGTATACCCCAGCTTCTTTTCATAGGAGTTCTGGAGGTTGTTGGCAATCGCGCCGCTTTCCGCCTGGATATTCCCCAGTGCCCCGCAGGCCCCGGTGGGCGTCATTCCCGCTTTCACCAGGTAATCGTACATTTCCCTTTCTGTCATTTGTAAAGCTCCTTCCGCTATCCCATACCCGGCGGTTCCGCGTCCTCCGGATCCGCTTCTGGTGTGTCTCCCTTGTCCGGCCAGCGGTTATTTTTGCTCAAATTCTCCAGCACGGACTTACCGGCGTATACCGCCACCGGCACAATGATTTCAGCAAGGGCAACCTTCGACAGCTCTTCCGCGATTTGCACCTTGTCCAGCGCGGCCAGGATGTAGCTGCACCATACCCAGGCAAAGCCGTTTATGACGCAGGCCCAAACATACCGCTTCATCGTCTCCGGCCTATCTGGTGGCAGGCCCTCCCTGATGATTTCCCGCAGTTCCTTCACCCGGCGGCGCAGGCGCCGGATCGTCACCGTACTGTATGTGATACCCAGAACGACGCCCGCCACCAGCGACCCGACGGCAATCAAGATGGTCGTCATGGCGTAAGCCTCCCTTTTCATAAATTATCTTTCTGTCATGTTTCCTCGTCATGTGCAGCCTGATTGAGGTGCTTTTCCATCTTGTTCATAGCCTCGGTGACCGGACCGTTGCAGCCCTGCTCCTTTAAGCCCTTTAGACAGGCCAGTAACCCATAGCAGATTAGGGTCTGCTCTTTGCGGATGGCTTTCAGCTCCTGATCCTGCCGTTTGTCCCGTTCGATGAATTTAATCCACCAGACGATTACACCTCCGAGGCTGGTAAAGGCGGCCAGCAGCGACGCTAAAGTAATCAGCGTGTCCGTATTAATAGTCACTTCCATGGTCAGGCCTCCTCTCCGGTGTCCAACTTGGACACCGCCTCCCGAAGCGGCTCTGGAACATCCTCAAGGGTCCTGGTGCCCCGCTGAATGCTCCGCCAGTAGCTCTTTACAACCGCCATGTTCATGCGCTCACCTCCCCGTCGTCTGGGTTGTCCTGAACATCCCGGCTGAGGCTCTGCGCCTCATACAGGGCAATTAGAGCCTCGTCCGCCTCCTCCAGCTGGCCCTCCAGCGCCTGGATGGTCTCAGCCTGGGTCTGAATGGTCTGTTCCTGCTCCTGGATCGTGGTGACCTGGCTGGTCACGTCGGCGGTCAGCTCGTCCACCTGGGCCTGGAAACCGGCCACATCCCCCAGGAACTGCTCCGCCACCTTCAGGGAGACGGTATAGCTCCGGGTGTTGGAGCTGTAGGAGATGTCCTGCGCCGTGAAGCCGTAGCCAACAGGCAGGAGACAGCTCCCCTCAATGATTGGTTGGGCCCAGTTGATGGCCTCGATCTCCTCCAGGCTGGCCCGCTCCCGCTCGAACACGGCCTCATAGTAGCCATTGGCAGAGCCCCGCAGCACCATGGCACAGGGCACTCCGCAGATATGGGCCTCGATTCCATACATACTCATGATGAATGACTCCTCTCTTTCCGGGCCGGATGGCCCTTTCTTTATTCCTGTGCAGCCCCCGGTTTGTTGCATGGGGGCGTGCAACTAAGGAACGACATAAGCCCCAGAGGCCGCACCTTGCCGGCTTTCCGGTAGCCCCGGCGGGCGGCCTCCTGTGTCCTGGCCGCTTTGACCTTTCTGGCCCTCTCTGCGGCCTCCTGGTCCTCATCAGGGCAGAGGGGACCACCTCCACCAGACCGCCCTCCTTGTCCACCACAGGGCGCAGAAGAGGGTAATAGCGCCTAACTTTCCGGGCCAGAGCTCCCTGGGACGGAATTTCCCACCAGGCCTCCGGGTCCTCCACATCGGAGAGGGCCGCCGGCCGGTCTACCGGGATTTGAGTACCGTCCGGACCTCTGGCGTACTGCCCTTCCCAAATCCTGTCCAGCACCCCCATAGTGGCCTTATGTACCAGCACAGCCCGTCACCAGCCTTTGCAGCTTCACATAGGTCTCCGGGTCCAGCCGGGCCCCGATACTGCCGTCTTTGGGGGCGGGAATGTGCCCAACTTGGACACATTGCCGTTTGAGGCGGCTGTAGGCGGACCGGACCGTCTTGGGCTTCAGGCCCAGCTCCCTGGCCACCTCCTCCGGGGAGACGCCGGCCTCCCGCCGGCGGGACAGCTCATAGTTGTACCGGCTCACGCCGCCCACCTGTTGGCCCCGGAAGCAGAAGCGGTAGTAAAAATACAGCGGCATCCCGGTCTGGAGCGCCAGGGAGAACTTGTCCGCCTGGTCCCACTCCCGAATTTCCGGCCGGGAGAGGGGCGGGCCGCCCCGGACGTCCAGCCGGCGGATGGTGTGTCCCGCCCGGGCCAGCGTCCGGCAGACTGTGCTTTTCTGGATTTCCAGCTTGTCCGCCAGCTCCGCCTGACTTTTGGGGAATTGGGAGAGGACCAACAGCATGAGCTGCCGCTGACGGTCGGTGAGGACGGGGACTTGGTCCAAATACCGCTTCCAGTCAAAGCCGCCCTTGCCGTCGGCGCAGGTGGAGATCAGCTTCTTGGCCTCCACCCACTCCTGCATCCTGGTCATGCCGTTTTTAATCACCCGGGCCACGGTGGAGTTGTCCACCCCCTGCTCCTGGGCAATCAGTTCCAGAGAGAACCCCCGGTTGTAGTAGGCGTCTATGTAGAGCCGCTGCCGGTCGGTGAGGCGCTGGGCCCCCTCGGCCAGCCAGCTTTGAAGCCGGTCCATACCTGTGCCCAACTCCACAAAGTCTCCGGCCTCCACCTGCTGCCAGCTGTGGCCTTCGATATCGCTCCAGCAGGCGCCGGACCTCTCGAAAAAGTCGAAGTTCAGAGCCCCGATGTCCAGACGCTTCCGCTGCTCCCTCCTGGCCCTGCGGGCCGCCGGCGGGTCCAGGTGGTCGATCTGCACCTGCACATCCCGGATGGCCGCCCGATAGCCGGAGATTTTCGCCTTCAGTGCCGCCCGCCGCTGAGAATCTGTCTCCGCCTTCAGCTGTACCTGGTACTCCTTCATCCGGGCCTGGAGCTTGGCCAGCTGGGCCCGGTTCTCTTCCAGGGCGCTCATCCCACCACCATCAGCTCGCCGGCGAAGGGTGCGCTTCCCTCCAGTACCAACGCCTTTGCCTCCAGGTCCCAGTGAATCCGGCTCTCCATCGCCGCCCAGGTGTTGGCGACCATAGCGCCGTCCAGGTCATACCTGGTCACAGTCCCCACGCCGGTGGCTTTTCTCCGCAGGCGCAGCCCTTGAAGGACGGCGGCCGTACACAGGTTGTCCATCCCCGTTGTAGCCCCGCCTAGGGCGGGCAGGTAGGCAGCAGTGAGTACTGCGTCCAGAGTGGCCGTCTCCGGGGCCCCCGTGGTATCCCTGTCCTGCCAGTTGAAGCCCTTTTCACTGGCCTTGGAAGCGGCGGCCTCAGCCGCAAGCAGCGTCCCCTCCAGGATGTAGCACTGTACCTGGTTCCAGGTCAGCTGAACATGGCCGTCCTCCGCCGTAGGGTAAGTGCCGGGCGCGGAGCTGTTGGCGTTCAGGGCGGCCTTGACCGCATTGGTAATGGCAGTGCGGCCCTGGGCGGCAGTCTGCTCCAGGTAGTCCAGGGCGGTCCGGTCTACCCGCTGGTGCAGGGTGCCGATGCACGCGCTCTGCCTGGGTTGGATACCGTGGACTGTCTGGGGGACACGCAAGGCCCCATTTGCCCATTCCTCCGGTTCGAAAATACGGCTGTAGAAGTGTCCATCGAATACACCGGCCTCCTCTTTTGGTACAGTAGTGGGGATGTCCAGCGTGATGGAATAGCGTCCGCCGTTCTCTGCGGCCTCTACGGTCCCCCGGGCGGCGCGGCCGTCCAACTCGGCGGTGACGGTGTAGGCCCCCGCGGCGGGCAGCGTCAGGGAGACGAAGCCAGATTCTCCGGCAGTACCGCTGATACTCTGACCTCCGCAAACAGCTACGACTTCAGCGTCTGGACTGGTCGTAACATCCAGGGTGGCGGAGAAGGGGAGCAGCGAAGCGGTGTACTGCCCGAAGTAGGGCCCGGTGACCACGGCGGAAGAATATTCCTCGCCCTCCGCATCGGTGCAGCGGATGGTGTAGGTCGTGCCGCACTGCTTCAGCTTAACCTGTACAACCAGCCCCTCGGGGACGGTCCCGGTGTAGCTCTCCCCGCCACTGGAGACGGTATAGGTCTGCCCGGCGAACACCTCCGCGAAGGTGATCCGCAGGGCGCAGCCGCCCGAATTGTTCTCCGCCGCCTGTACCGCGCTGTCCGCCGTCTGCTGGGCCTTTGCCGCTGCGGACGCCGCGTCGTCCGCTGTCTGCTGGGCCTCCTCAATCTGCTTCCGCAGGTCGGGGTGGGCGTCCTCCGTCAGATTGTGGTTGACGATCTGTTTTTGAGAGGCGGTGAGAAGCTGGGGCAGAAGGGTGGAGATACAGTAATCCTTGATGTCGTCAATGGTCATCACCACGCCGGGCAGAGTGTCATCCAGCTCCACCTTTACCGACGGGGCCAGACGGATGGAGATCGGGTAGCGGCGCACATCCAGATACCCCTCCTCCCAGGGGGCGATATACTGGGGGTAGTCGGCCAGGCAGCCGTAGTAGATGGCGGTCTTCTCCTCCCCGTCCCAGGCCTGGATCAGAAACTCCCGAATGGTCATGCCGTCGGGCAGGTCCTTGTTCAGGTCGGACCGGACCTCCACCGTCATGTTGACCGTGGCCCCGTTTCGGATCGGCTCGCTGCACGTCCCGACGCCCACCGGCTCCACCAGCTGCGTCATGTCCCCGATATACACGTCATCCGAAACGATACCGGAGCCGACCAGCACACCGGCAATGCGCAGATGGTCCTCGGTGAGGGCCAGCTTGGTAAACAGCTCCAGGCCCTGCTTGGTGGGAGCACCGCCGTACTTGCGGGGCTTTTCCGCTTCCAGTGGGGTCAATCCAGTTTGATTTTCATTCATTGCGATTCCTCCCTGTTCAGTTCCGGCAGTGCTGTTATGGTCAGGCTGCTTTTCAGCAGGCCCCGGGCCGCCAGGGGCCGCTCATGGAATGCCGGCGGCCGCTCCGGGGGCCGGATGATGGAGATAAGGCCCTGTATTCCGGAGGAGACCGGAACCACAGTGTCCTGATACAGCGGGTCCCGGACCGGCAGCTCCGTACTGGAGAGGCACAGGCCCAGCCCGGCCCCCACCAGGATCGGGTCCGTGTCCAGCTCAGTGACGGTTATGGTGCCGTCCCACCAGCTGGACAGGCGCTTCACACCGGCCAGTATCCTGCGAAAGCTGACCAGGCTCTCCTGCGTGACCGGCCGGCCGGTCATCTCTATATAGGCCCGGAAGTGGTGGGGCTCCCCGCCGTATTCATACCACTCCTCAATGCGGCCCTCGGAAAAGATGATCTCCAGAATCCGGTCCGCCGCCGCAGGAGTCCCCAGGCTGGTATAGAAGGCCATTGTCCCCTCAATCAGCGCCCGCTTTACCTCGACCGGAAAGCTCTGGTCGTAGGCAGGAGTACGCAGCTCCAGAGCCAGCACGTCCAGAATCTCCTCCGAAAGCTCACTCACAGCGGCATAGACCCTTGTTCGATCCGCCCAGGCGCACAGCCGCTCCACCTGCCGCCCCAAGGCGTAGGCGAAGGCCTGTGTCTCCAGCTGGTTGGAGAGATTTTCGGGCAGGATGTCGGAAACCGGCTGCCTCGCAGATCAATCATCCTCCAGCCCTCCATAGCGGACCTGGGAATCTCCCTCCAGGCTGGCCACTCCGGTCCGGGCAACCGGGGTAAAGGCGGGGGCAGAGAGCTCCACACGCTTGGCCCCCGCCGCCATGACCCGCTCCGCCAGCTTGGACGGGTTGATGTCCCGGCCTATGGACCTCTGCCAGGTAATGTAGGCGTCCACAGCGGCATTGACCGCCCTCTGGATGGCCACTGCCCGGTTACTGTCGCTGCGGTTGATGTAGTAGACCAGGTCGATGGAGTACGGCACATCCGCCGGCGCAGAAACCGTCACCAGGTCGGTCATGGGCCGAATCTGACGGTCCCTCAAATAATTCTGGAGCCCTGTCACCATCTCGGGCCCGGGCGCGGAGCCGTCGTCCAGCAGGAAATACACCTCCACAGAGCCTGCGGCCTGGTCGCTGGTCACCACCACATCACCCACATTGGCGTTGTAGGTCTTGGCGTGATAGAGATAGCCGGCCTCCGGGCCCGCCGTGGAATAGGACCCGGGGAACAGATAGATCCGCTCCACCAGCTCCTGGTCGCTCTCCGTATCCGCGCCGCCCTCTGAAGCTGTGATGTTGGACACGTTGGCGACATAGGGCAGCGGGTCTACAATTTCAGCCAAAGCTCCCACAGCGAGATCGTTCCCGGTCGAGCCCGGCACAACGCAGACCGCCGGCACGTCCACACTGCGCTCCCCGGCAGGAATTTCAGCATACTGTGTGGTCTGGAAATACAGCAGCTCCCGGGTGGCGGCACGTGTGCCGCTGGGGATCCCGATAGTGGTATCACGGACGGCGGAAGCGGTAAATCGGAGCGTGGTCACGGCGGAGGCGGCTGGCCGGCGGGTCAGGCCCTTAAAAGCGGCCAGGTGGTCCAGAAATTCACCATAGCTGTATTTCAAGAGATTCTGCTTGCCCGCCCGGTCGATATACTGCATCGCCTGGTAGAGCTGGGCGGCGGCGGCATAGAGCTCCATACGGTGGGGGCTGGCCTGGGCCAGGCTCACCGTGTTTCCGGTGGCCTGGGTCATGTACCGCTCATAATCCGCCACCATCTCCTTGCAAAGAGCATCGACACTCAGTCCGTCGATAAAGCTGACCTCGGGCAGCTGGTCCATCTGAAGGTTGTCAGGCACGGGTAATCACCACCTTTGGCTTGAAATGTCCCTGCCCGGCCGGGAGCCATATCACTTCCTGGACCCGTACCTGGGGGATGAACTCGGAAATCTTTTTGGCTGCCTCTGCGGTATAGAGGCTTTTTACCACTCCCGGAGGCTTATCCACAAAATCCTGCATGATTCCAAGCCCGCGCTCCAGCGGCATGGTCCCCTATATGGTGGACAGCAGCAGGGTGATCTGCCGGTCCAGGTCGGCCAGCCAATTATCGGAAAAGGTAAACTCTAATTGAAAATCAAAAAACAGGGAGTTTGTCATGTGTACTCCTCCAGTGTGAGGGTCAGGTTGGCCCGGGCCAGCTCGCCTCCGTTGTAGAGCGTATTCCATGCCTCGCTGGATCCGGTGATGCGGAAGGGATTCTTGCTCACCGGCTTGCAGTCGATAATCAGGTACTCCACCTGGCCCCGCTCTACCATATTGGCCACCCGTTCCAGCATCTGTCTGGGCCGGACCCCCAGGGATGAAGACAGGGTGATGGTGAGGGAGACCGTCTGGTTTCCAGGCCCCAAAAATTCCGGCTTGGGCTTGACGCCCATTACCTCGTGGTCAGTCCAGCGGCTGGAGACCTCCCGGGTCATCCCGCTAAAGGTCAGCACCCGGTTGTCGCTGACCTCGAAAACCAGTACGGTTCCAAATGTACCAATCAAGTCAGCTCAACCTCCTATCCGCACATCCGGGCTTCCGCCGGTGATCGCTCCGCTCCCGCTGTGGGGCGCAAGGGCATCACCAAGGCGTGTGGTGGGCAGCCCATTGATTCGGACCGACCTGCTTCCCGCGGCCACGGCGCCCGAGCTGGAGCCACAACAGGAATCCCGCTCCGTGGTATAGTCAACACACTTGAAAATCGGTAAAGTTCGGCGGCCAAAATGGCACAGGGCGGCGTTGTCGTCTTTGGCGGGCGTCAGCCCGCCTGCATCCTCCGCCTTGCCCCGCGCCATTTTTCCTCCCCTCCTTTTTACCTCTTCTCAAGTGCGTCGACTATAACGCTGGTCACAATGGCGGCGGACCGGCCGTTGGTCCGTACATTGGAAGAACAGCCCCCGCTGATCTCCCCGGAAAAGGGCAGCGGCGGGTGCGGAGAGACATGTCCTGAATGCTCCCCTGCGGTTGTGCCGTCCACTGTATCCAGGAGCCGCGCCGCGTTTGGCATAAGACCGCCCTCCTTAATTCAGATCAATGGTTTTTCCGTTGATGACGATGGCGCTGCCGGCGGTGATGTTTATGGAGCCGTCACAGTGCAGCGTCAGTTCCTTGGCCTTGCCGTCGTAACGGAGCATGGCCGCCCCAGGTGTACGGTCCATGTCCAGGCGGTACAGCTTTTCCGCACCCTCCGGGGGCCTGTTCTTCTCGCTCCAGGGACGGCCCAGGACTACCCCCGCAGCCATGCCGTTGGACAGGTGGAGGACCAATACCTGGTCCCCCACCTCGGGCGCTGTATAGGCCCCAGTGAATGCGGTGGACAGGAGGGGGATCATCTGGGTCACCGCGTCGTCCTGGTCTGGATAGACAACCCGCACCAGACCTGTGGAATGGTCAACATCTGATATTTTTCCAACCCGGGTATCGTTACGCATGTTCTCCTCCTCACTCCACCCGGGACAGCTCCAGGTCCATCGTGTAGCCGCCGCCGATGTGATGAATAATGCTGTCAATGAAATATTTACCGCCCAGCCAACCCAGCTCCTCCACCATGACGCACTGAGAGGCCACCAGGCTGGCAGTGCCCCGCATGGACAGGGAGAGCTTCGTTGACCCATGATTGGCCTGGTGGATGGCCGCCCACAGCTTCCGCTCCGCGTCCGCCCGGCTGTCCACCCGTCCGGACTTCTTCAGAATGCGTGGGCCGCTGCCCACCTGCACCTTGACCTCTTTCTCTGTAGAGGGGTCTGTGTAAGCGTATTCCCCGCCAGTGTAGGTCCCTGTGAGTTGGGACGACCAACTCCAGGACAGGAGCATGTCGGGGGTCAGCGTGGCCACTGGGGGCCGGGCCTTGTACGCTTCCCGGTCATAGACCACGATCTTCTGCGCGTACACCTTCATGGCCAGGCCATATGTCTCACACAGCCCCATGTAAAAATCGCAGTCCGTTTTCTCTGACTGTTCCTCGCTCTTGATGATGATGGGGCCTCCGTCCACATCCCAGGCCAGGGAGATTCCCGCCCGGGCGGCGATCTCTTTGCCAATCTCCTCCACGGTGATGTTCTCCCAGGTTCGGGTCCGCTGGGTCTCCCGGAAGGCGCTGTCCGCAGGGACAGATACCCCGGCAATGTTCCCTGTCACCGGCCAGCCGGAGAAATCGAACTTGTCCAGCACGAAGGAGCCGCAGGGGAGGGAGCGGTTATCTCCCGCCCGGTCCCAGTCGGTCAGGCAGATTACGGCGGACAGGGTGTCCCCCACCTGGGGGAGCCACGGCCCGATCCACTGCCGGTCCCGGTCATGGAGGGAGAGGTCAAAGCTGTCAGCCTCCCCGCTGGCCGGGTCGGTGTAGGTTGCTGAAGTCTGATACTGACCCAGCGTCCCGGCGGCGGCCGCCCCGTTCCAGGCGATTTCTACAGCTGCTTTTCTCGTGTTCATGTGGTTTCCTCCAGGCGGGCACATCAGGACCGGAGACATCCTCCGGCGGTTCCGGCGTCTGGAGCACCACGCCTGCCCGGAACACAAAAGTGTCAAGATGGGGGTGGTTGTGCTCCATCAGCCAGCCGGCGTACTTCACGTCTCCATAGACCCGATGGGCAATGGCGTCCCAGGCGTCCCCCTGCCGGGTGGTGTAGGTGTCAGGCATGGTCCGCCCCTCCTCAAAAATTTTTATGTTTTTTCAATTTCACCTTGACTGTCGTACGCATTATGCGTATAATAAAAGCATAGGGAGGAAACATTATGACAGCACAGGAAATAGAAAAGGAAGTCAAGGCAGACGGCTGGTACTATCACAAAACAAAAGGCTCACACAAGCATTTCAAACATCCGACAAAACCCGGAAAAGTCACAATTCCACAACACAAAGGTGATATTCACCCGAAAACGATTGAAACGATTCGGAAACAGGCGGGGCTGAAATAAGCCCCGCCCTCCGAGGCAATATAGATTGATTGGAGGTATTTCTGTGAAACTTGTATATCCTGCTATCTTTTCCCCTTGGGATGATGGTGACGGCTACACCGTAGAGGTCCCTGATCTTCCCGGCTGCGTCACAGAGGGGACCACCCTGGCCGACGCCATTCTAATGGCCCAGGACGCCGCCAGCGGATGGGTTCTTGACGAACTGGAGGAAGGACGGCCCGCACCGGCGGCCAGCGCCATGGCAGATATTCATGCAGGTGCCGGCGGACTTGTCAGCCTCGTTTCCCTGGATATGGACGCCTATGCCGAAAAATATGGTGATACCGCTGTGCGTAAAAACTGCACGATTCCCGCATGGCTGAATACTTTTGCAGAGGCGCAGCACATCAATTTTTCCAAAGTGCTTACCGATGGATTGACCGCCCTTTATCAGGCCACCACCTAAATCTCCTCCCTGCGCCGCCCCGTGACAGGGGCGGTACTTTTTTTACCGTGTAGCCACGCTCAGATTCTTGCGGCGCTCCTCCGCCTTCAGCTGGTCATACAGGCGCTTGAACTCCGCAAAACTCAGCCGCCCGGCCTCCACGGCCTCCTCCCGGGTCGTCGGACCATAGAAATTGAATACCGGGGCAAAGGTGATGACGTCACTGCCGGCAGTGGGCGGGTTTTGACCGCCTGCCGGGGGCGGTGCATCGTTTGCTGCGGGGTGCGGCGGCTCTGGGAGGGGCCAGCCGCCGCCGCCCCGGCCCGGTCCATGCGGGTCCGGTTTGTTGTTCCTGATCCAGTCTTCCACCAGCTTGGCCAGCTGGGCCAGGGGTGCTTCCTCCAGGCTGCTCTCCAGGCTGTTCTCCTGGTTCCCCATGGGCGAACTCTCCGGTGTGTTGGCCACGCCCTGGAGCAGGGCGGCCAGCTTGGACAGCGGGAGAATCGCTTCCGGCTCCCCGCCCTCGCCCGCCTCCAGGATGGTGGGGGCGGTAACAATACCGCCAGTGGCCAGCATGGGAATCTCGGGCAGATTGATGGAAAAACTCTTGCCGCCCACCACGGGCACCCAGTCCGGGATAGTGAAGCCGCAGGAGTTGATGGCCCCAATCACGGAGTTAACCGCGCCGATCACGGCGTTGATGGGCACTTTCGCGATATTGGCCAGACCTCCGAACAGATTTCCGAATATATCGCATACGCCCTGCCAGGCAAGTTCCCAATTCCCGGTGAATACGCCGGTAATAAAATTGAGCAGCCCGGTAAATATGCCGATGACATTTTCTATGATGGGCGCCGCGATTTGTACGGCGCTTTCCAGGCCGTTGATCAGCGCCAGACCCGTAACCTGAAAAGCAGGGCCCAGGACACCGGCCAGCAGAGAGGCTAGGTCCATCAGACTGGCGCCCAAGGGCTGGAGCTTGACCCACAGGGACGTTACAGCAGCCCGAAATTTTTCACTGTGGTTCCACAGATAGATGAACCCTGCCGCCAGAGCTGCGGCCCCGCCAGCAATCAGGGCCAGCTTCACATTGCCTATGCTCATCACCCTGGATAGCAGGCCCCCACTCTGAGAGGCCGCATTGAAGATGGTGGAGAGGTTTTTTACTGCCCCGACAGCGGCACTTGCAACCTGCAGCCCTTTAAAGGCCCCTGCTGCGGTCATCACTGCGCCGCCGACGGCGAGGATAATATCCCGGTTCTCCCACAGCGCCTTGCCTGCGTTGATCACAATCGGCGTGATTTCTTCCAGCTTGTTGGATACGACCGGCAATACATTGTTCGCCAGGTACTCCAGGCCCTCCTTGGCGTATGGGACCAGCTGTTCTCCAACACGCACCAGCGCGGCCTCCGCCTTGCGCTTTACCCCCTCCAGGGCGGTGCCCAGGTCGTTGTATTTTACCGAGTTGATTTGCTCCAGCGCATCCATTGTGTCATAGGCCCCGGCTGAGGCGCTTGCCATGGCCTCCATGGCCTCGGTACCCAGGTCCTCCCACATGGTCCCGAACAGAGATACGCCCAGCGCGTCCCGCGCCACCTGGTCCTCCATGTCCATCAGGGTGTTTAACACATCGAAAAATGCCTGATTTGCCCCGTCCCCACCTGCGGCAAATGTGCCCATCATTGCGGATGCGTTATAGCCCAGGGCCTCAAAGGCGGCCACTGTGCTGTCGGAGCCATCAATCGCCCGGATGGAGAACTCCTTCACCGCGTCACCCACCTTGTCCAGGTTCCACGCGGTGCTGTCCGCGCCGGACTGCAGGAGCTGGAACATACCGTCAGCGGTAAATCCCAGCTTTGAAAACTGGCTGGAATATTCGTTGATGGTATCAATCAGTTCCCCGGAATAATCAAGGCCGTTTTGTGCGCCTGCTGCGATCAGGCCGAAAGCCTCCTCTGCTGACCCTCCGAAGTTTTTTCGGATTGCTGCCGCGGCGCGGGTGCTTTCCGCTACGTCATACTCGAACGCGTCCCGCAGAGCAATCGCAGCTTCTGTCGCTCCCGCAATCTCCTGGGCTGGGATGTCCTTGATATTCCGATTGACCAACGCAACCGCATTGGCAGCGTCCTCGATACTCTCGCCAAAATTGTTTTGGTAAACGCTTTCCATTGCGCCTTGCAGATTGACCAGTTCTTCCCCCATAGCCCCGGTGGCCGCAGCCAGGCTGTTGGCCGCTTTTTCGTGTTCTGTGTAAGCGGAAGTGGCGGCAGTTGCGATCCCGGTTGCGGCTGTCCCAAGCCCGGCCAGGGCCGTGGTGGCTACTTGACCCGCTTTTTTCGCTGCCTCACCCAGAGTGCTCAGATTTTCACTTGCAGCGGCACACGCCTTTTTCAGCGAACTGTTATCGCCAGCGATTTTCAGCAGCATTTCATAGGTCTTACTTCTTGCCACGGCCCCGCTTCACTCCCTCCCAAATGGTTTTTGCCATATCGGCGTACTCGTTCACATCGTCCATCTGCATGGAGAGAAAAAACTCCGGGCTGCTATGGAACTGCAGGGCAAGGGCGGCACACCCCTTACGGACGGTCTCCGGCGTTATTCCTCCCCATCCGCGTTGAACAAAAAACCCACGACCAGTCCCTTCAGCGCAATAGCGTCCTTGGCCGGCATACGCTCAAAGAACTCCAGCGGAAGTTTTGTCATCAGATGGCCTATGGTGGCGGCGTATTCCGTTGCCATTTCCAATGTCGCCGGATTCAGCCCTCTGTGCTTCTTGGATGTAATCTTAGCGGCCTGCGCCAGGTCGCCCGCCGTGGCATTTTCCAGGCCGGACAGGTCCAGTTCCTCATAGGTCCTGCCCTCGAATACATAGGGCTTGCTCAGCTTCAGCACTAGGCTCTCTCCAACGGCCTCCTGGAGCGATTCCTGATCAGGGACGGGGTTCAATTTTTCTTCTTTCATAATCAGCACATCTCCTTAATTTCAGCCAGCATGTCTTTTCCGCGAATCTTGAATACCTCGTTCAGCTTGTCCAGCTCCACCATGGGCTCGCCGTCCAGCTCAATGAGGATATACAGCAGGGTCAGGGTGATCTTGACCTCCATCCCGCTGCCGGCCTTGAATTTGCCGAGTTCAAACTTGGACATCCGCCCCCGGACCACCACCCGAACGGAGTGGAATACAATATCCCCCTCGCTGTTAGTGGACTGGGCGGAGCCCCGGATCGTCAGACGGACCGCTTTCCGCTGGTCCAGCATGTCCACGGCGGCCCGGTCCAGGACCCGGAATGGAATCTCCATCTCTTGGTTAGAGAAGTAACCCACGGTGGGGTCATCAAACTCGCCCAGGACCCCGGCGCCGCTTACCGTCTCGCTGGAGGACTCAAAGCCGGGGAGGGGGAGCTCATCCCCCATGCCCAGAATCCTCTCACCCTCGTTGTACACGTTGTACTTATTGATTTTGGTCGGAATTTCATTCATGGTCAGTCACCTCCAAGGGCCGACTCCAGAGCGTCCACGTCGTACTCGCGGATGTTCTCAATAAATTCGGCGGGGATATAGGGGGCCAGGAACGTGTGGACCGTCAGGTGGCCGTTCAACAGATTGGTCACCGGGTTTTCCTCGCTACGGAACTCCAGCCGGTAGCCGGCGCAGTAGCCCCGGGCCACATAGCCATTGCCCACAATGTTCTGGCTGTCCACGATGGATTGGATCAGCCGCTTGTTCCCCGGCTTGTCCACCTTTTGCAGATAGGTGCGGATAAAGTTGTTGCCGTCCCAGTCGAAGAACCGGCGCACCCTCAGCCAGCGGTCCTTGGGGTCGGTGGTGGAGGGATAGGCGGCGGTGCTGTTGCCCCAGGCCTTGAAGCCGTTGGCGTTGATTGCCGTGATGACCCCGTTGGCATTGAGGACGTCGTTGGCCTGCTGCTGATCCAGCACCACAGGCGTGCCGTCCGCCAGCACCGTAGCGGTGATGCGCAGGTCCTGGTTGGACGCGTTCTCCGGCACGTCGCTGTTCTGAGCGTCTGTGTAGGCCTGGAGCGCGGCAAACATGGCGGAGTAGTAATACACCTTGTCGCCCACTGCAACCAAGGGCCAGAGCGCACCGGCGTGATTGCTGGTGGCCCCCAACTTCTCCTTGGCCTCCTTGACCTGGGTATAGACCTTTGCTCCGTTCTCTCCCTCTGTGGGGATGTCCAGCAGGCAGGTGCAGTTATACACCCCGTTGATACTCTCCGTCTTGGCCTGGAGCGCCGCGGCCACCACGGGGAACTGGCTCCAGCCGGGAGCCAGCAGCAGGCCGGGGGTCATGCCCAGTTTGGGATAGATCTGCCGGACCAGCTCCAGACCGGTCTCTTTCCCGGTCTGCGCGTCCACTCCACCCACGACGTCCGCCTGGGTGGCGCCGGCCGGGTCGAGGCTCTTACTGGACACAGACAGCTGGGCCGCGCCCTTTGCCTCCTCGGACAGGAGGGTAATCAGCACACTGCCGTCCTTGGCATGGGCGGCTATGTAGTCGGTGTCCCGCTTCAGGGTGTTCTCCCCGTCCTGGACCACGAGCGTGTCCAGCAGCACATAGTCCGCCCGGTACACCGCCTGGCCGTCCGATACGGAGCAGTCCTCGGCCGCATTCTCCTTGGTGTGGGCGGGGTTGCCGGGGTCCAGCACGTTTACCAGGATGATGGGCGCCACGTTGAACACCCGGAAACAGGCGTCCATCGACTGGCACAGGGTAAATGCCTTGAAATCGTCGAAGTACCCCAGCGCCTGCTGGCACTCCGCGAAGGAGTAGCACAGCACAGGGGCGTTGACCGCCGCAGCGGGGTCCTTGGTCAGATGAATGGGCGCGGTCCCGAAGATGACCTGAAGCCCGGCGCTGCCCTGGATGGGCGAGGTCAGGCTGGTGTCCACCTCGGAATTGTAAACGCCATGGGGATATGCCATATTACATTTCCTCCCTTAACGAATCTCCTGCGCTTTGCAGTACAGGGTGTAATACCGCCCGGCTCTGGCCTGGAGCTGCCGCCGCACCCCCGGGAGCTGGTCCAACGGGACCACCAGGGCTTTCAGCACCGGGCTGGCCTGGACCGCCTCTAGCAGCGGGGACGACAGGCCGTTGGAGTAGGTCGTGAACTGGACCGCTTTTCCGGGGATGGTGGGGCCGCAGTAGGCCACGGGGTCAGGGGCGCAGGCGGCCTTTCTGGGCGGCTTTGCGGCCGATGTGTTCCCCTTGCGGGGAGTGGGGACTTTGCTCATGGTTCTGGCACCTCCTTGAAGATGGCTGGCGCGGCAAGCTTCAGCGCCATGCCGGCGAAATAATAGGGGTGGGTATCATCTTCCGGTGTCACCCACTTAATGGGGTATTGCACCTCGTACCGGCGGCCTACAATACCGTTTTGGCCGTAGTGGGTCAGGATGGCGTTGACGATGTGGAGCGCGTCCCGGAAGCCCTGGCGGTTCGGGTTCGGGTCATAGACGCATATCACCAGAACGAGCTCCACCTGCTGGCGTGTGTCCTGGTCCGGCAGCTCCCCGCCGGGTATTCGAACAATCACATAGGGCTCCGGTACATCCTCCGGGGGCTGCTCCTCCAGCTGCTCCGGTACCAGGTCCGGGTCCTCCTCGGGGTCCAGCACTGGCTCCGGCTCGATGTCCGCTCCCGCCCGGATCGGCAGGTCCTGGGGGAAAACCTGGATCCGCCGCTCCACGCCTGCGGAATTTTTTAAGGTCTCTCCCTGGAAAAGCTGTTTCAGGTCCGCTACTACGGCGTCCTGCAAAAATTCTTGGGTCACGGGGTATGTCTCCTTCTTGACTTGTAAATTTTTGTTCCTTATAATGACTTGTAAGCCCATAGCCGCAACTGAATGTGTTGAGAAAATATCCAACATTAAGGAGGGCAAAATGAAAATAGGCGGAATTATTCTTGTAATCTTTGGCCTGCTCTGCTTACCGCAAGGGATAATCTTTATAATTCCTGGCATATTCCTTGTGCGGAGAGCGAAAAAGAAAAAATCATCTGACCCTGAACTGGATACCGCAGATACAGCGGCGGATTCCCCCCAACAGGATGAGGCTCCTCCCTCAAGACGTCCATCTATTCCCCAAGTTTCCATCCCCCAGATTTGAGTGGTACTATTGGAACCTCTTTTGGATCATGGGATATATCAATTCATGGGGCCGACGGTCAAGATGTACGTTTTGATAGAGCGCTATTTCAGAATATTTTAATCCGGTCCTATGATTCAATAACCGGTATGGCTGAAATGCTGGGGACTCATGGAGATATCTACCAAACCGATTTGGATCATTGTTCTTGTGAGGATTTTCAACGGCGTGGCTTACCTTGTAAGCATATTTATAAGTTGGCCCTCTCCCGTGGCTATTCCGCAGACACTTTTTTCTCAGCTCGGTCCGATGTAGTATGGTACGCAGATGGTTGCAAAGTGTATCATGTAAATCCCGAATGCCGTGGGCTGCGAAACAGGTACTCCCGCCGGTCCACAGTATCTATGGCAGAATACAGTGGCCTACGACCTTGTAAGTCCTGTTGTAAAGATCAATAGTGCCCGTACACAGCGGCCCGCTGGGGCCGCTTTTTTACGCCCTGCCCAAAACCTTGGCAATCCGCTTATCAATCTCGGCGTGCAGGGTTTCATAGGTCAGCTGTTCCGCCTGTGCTCTCACCGCCTCGCTGCGCAGCATGTGGGGGATGGCGGGGGACAGCAGCTTCTTTACCGGCAGGCGGCTCTTGCCCCTCCGCTGCACTATAGCGGTGTGGCCGCTGGCAAACCTGGTGACAAATGCTTTCAGATCATCCATCTCCAGCAGCTTCAGGCTGCCAGAGGACAGGATTTTAGCCTCTGCCGCCCCCGTTTGTGTGTTGGGCCGGGTCATAAAAGACATGATGTCCTGCATGGGTCCCCTGGAGCGGATAGTAGCGGACAGATTTGCTGAACTGGCCGTCAGGACCTTGGGGCCGTCCTGGGCCGCATCCCGCAGGGCCTTGGTATTTTTAATGGCATACTCACCCTTGACGTCCGTTAGCATCTGCTTACGTACCTTGCGGGCTGTAGAGTTCAGCGCGTTTCTCAGGATATTGGGGGCCGCAATCTGGTCCGGCAGGCTGTTCAGCTGCTGGATAATCCTTTGCAGCTCCTCCTCCACATCAATGTGAATCAGCGACTCATTTCCGCTCACGTCTTTGCCGCCTCCAGTTCAATGGCCAGGATCCCGGCCTCCGCTGTGCAGTCACGCACCCGATAGGCCACCCGGTCCAGGGTCAGTACGGACTTGATGGCTGGGCGCGGCCCAAAATCTGCCTGGGCCACATAGATCAGGCGGCGGCTTTTGTAAAGCCCGTCTGAATGGCCACCCTGCTTGGCCTTGTCCCGCTCCAGCAGCTCGTTTTCATCCACCAGCACCGCCATTTTTTTGCCGTTGACGGTGTGGAGGTCCGCAAACTCCAGCCGGTCCAGGAAGATGTCAGAGACGTCTGACGC
The DNA here is from genome assembly GCF_009911595.1 of Colidextribacter sp. OB.20. Lineage (GTDB taxonomy): Bacteria > Bacillota > Clostridia > Oscillospirales > Oscillospiraceae > Lawsonibacter. The sequence continues at coordinate 17,669 of NZ_QWKG01000037.1, read as the reverse complement.
AATACAGTCCTTGAAGCTGGGAGCGGCCATCACTGGCCACCCCCGGTATCGTCAGGGGAATCGGTGGAAACCTGGACCTCTGCCGCAGCAAGGATGGCGGCCCGCTCAGCATTGGTTCGGGCATTGGAAATATCCACGCCCATATCCTCAGCCAGCTTTTCCAGGTCTGCCTTTTTCCACTTCTCCAGGTCCTCCACATCCAAGCGGCCGGTCCGCCGGGCGGGGGCTTCGCCGCCCTGCCCGGTTTTGCCCTCTCCCGCTGTGTCCGGGCGGCTATCGGGGCCAAACAGGGCGCGGAGCTGCTCCGTCAGGCTGGAGACGCCCACAAACTCCCCGGCGCCGTCCTCGATATCCACGCCCATGGACCGGATAACCTCCGCTGCCAAGTCGTTCACCTTGGAGCGCCGGGCGGCCTCCTGGACGACGGCGCTGACAAAGCCCTCCATGTCCGTATCCGTCCACACGGCGCTGTCGGCTCTCAGCCATGCCTCCACCATCTGGGGGGTTTCAGTGGGGACGGCCTCTCCGCACTTGTAGGTCCGGCCCATGTACTGGATTGGGCGGCGGGCAATCAGTTTTTTCATATCTGAGCCCTCCAATCAGCCCAACAGCTTGACCATCACAGTGGCGGCCGTGGCGGCAGCGGGCGAGGCGGCATAGCCGGCGGGCGTGTTTCCGTCCGCCGTGGCGGTGATGGCCTCCGCTACGGAATCGTAGTAGACGGCGGCACCCTGGGCAAGCTCCTCCCCCTCCGCCTTGGCCATGGAAAATACGCCCACCACATGGACGTTGCCCAACTCATTGGCAGGGATATCCGACGCGGCCACGCCGATCCGTGTACCCAGGGCCACGACCTGGCCCGCCTTTGTATCCTCAGTGGGGGTATAGCCCAGGGTCTCTCCCCTCTGGAAATAAACTGCTCTCATATCTGCTCCTCCTTATCCGTTCAGCTTCACGCCGTTGTTCCGTAGCAGGCCCCGGAAGTCCACCGCGTTGATACCCCAGTCCAGCCAGATGTCCCAGAGGAAGCCCAGGTGGCCGGCCTTTTCGCTCCGGCGGAAAGTGGGGGTGGTGACGCCGTTGAGGTAATCCACCTGCACGCCCTTCACCAGGCGGGGGGTCCGAGGCCATGAACCAGGGGCAGGCTTTGTCACCCGCCAGCACGTTCAGCGTGCCCTCCTCGACCACTTGAATCTTGCTCCGGTACTGGCTGTTCAGCACGTTCACCGTGTGGCTGCCAATGCCCTCCACATCAATCTCCGCGGTGCCCAGAATCTGGTTGACCCACATACCCATCCCCACGGGCACGATAACCTTGGAGGGCTCTACCATGATGCTCTCGCCAAACTGGTCGATTTGCTTGCCCATCAGCTGGATCATCTGCTCCAGCACAGAGATACTGGGGGCGGAGCCCGTGGCGATCAGGTTTCTGTGGACCGCATCAAACAGGGCCGCACCATCAAATACAGCGGGATTCTCATAGATCAGCTCATAGACCTGGCGGTTGATTTTCCGCTTGGCCTTGCGGGCGTACTGGGCGGGCATACTGGCCAGGAACCCAATATCATCGTTGATAAAGGCCTCCCGGGTCATGGTGAACGTGGTGCCGTAGGTGTCCAGCTTCCGGGTGGGCAGCATCTCGGTCTGGAGACTGCTGTGCTTCAGCTCTCCGCCCTCGCCAACCTTGGAGAAGTCACCGCCGCCCAGGGCGTACTCGTGCTCCTTGCTGGGCTTGAAGTCGGTCAGCGTCCCCCGGCTGGTCCAGAGCTCAAAGGTACAGGGGACCAGCGCATACTGCTGCACGATGGATTTCTTGATGGCGTTGTCCAGGATCGCCGGGAAGTCCGCAGTAGGGCTGAAGAACTGACGCACCGCCGTATCCCACAGGTCGGCCCTGGAGCGGCGCAGCAGCTCGGTTGTTGTACCCTCGCCCGAACGGGCCATGCTCTCAATGAGAAGGTCCCGCATGGACATACCCCGCAGCGCCTCGGCGCCCTGGGCGGGCTTCTCGACCTCCACACCGGCCTGCATCAGCATGGCATCCCGGGCGGCGTCCCGGAAATTGTCCTGGCCGGAGTCTCTGGCCCCAACCACAACCGGAGCCCCATGCTTCAGCAGGTGATCCACAGCGGCCGCCCGAACCTGATCTACAGAATCGCCGTTCTTGACGTATGTATCCGGCTCCATGCCAGCCTGACGGCACAGCGCAATAATATCGCTGACCCGCTGCCGTTCCGCCGCCTGAGCCTGCCGGACCCCATCCGCAGGAATTGTGCCCAAGTTGGGCACATTGGCCCCATCAGGAGAGGAGATGTCGCGCTGGCCGCCCGCAGGCTTCCCGCCGTCTTGGCCGTCCGGCTCCGCGTCGATCTGACGCTGGAGCGCGTCAAATTCCGCCTGCTCCTCCGCAGTCAGGCCCCGCCCGGCGGCGCGGGCGGCGCTTACAATCTCCTGCTGCCGCTTGATCCACTTTGCTTTGTCTTTCATGCTCTTACCTCCATCTTGTTTTGATTGATCTGGATTTGCCTCTCATACAGGGACAGGTCCGCAGGACCACCATCCGCACGCCCCACGCCTACGGTGGCGTCTGCCGGCACTGAAACGATAGACGCTTCCATGGGCGTCCATTTTCGGGCTATCATGCAGGGGCCAGTGAATCGCCTGTCCACGGACACAGCCCCGGCCTTCACCTCCTCCCAGGCGTCCACAGTATAGCGCACAGACGTGGTCTTCAGGGTGCCCGACTTGACCTTGCTGAAAATCTTCTCTGCTTCGGCATCGCTGTCAAACTCAATTTCAGCCATGCTGCGGCCGTTCTCCACCCAGGCCTGGAGCACCTTTCCAATCACCTGGTCCCTGTTGTGGTTGAACAGGACCACGCCCACTGTGTTCAGACGGGACAGATTTACCGCGCCTTCGGCATGGTCCAGAATTTCCATGCCGAAATACCGCCGGTACGGCTCCTCACTGGAGAAACTAATTGTCCGCCGACGGCTTTCCTGTGTCTCCGGGTTTTCCGCCTCCCTGGCCAGAACTTCCCCCATGCTCCGGGTTCCCCGGTTCTTTTCCGGCTCCAGGGCTGCCTTGCTTGGCTGCTGCCGCTCCAACTCCAAAAATAACACCTCCCATATCGACTCCGACCTCATGGCCGTATTTCAGGACCTCCGCAATCTCACTTACCGCTTCTTTCCAGTCCTTGCCCCGCTCGGCACAGAGGTCCTGGAATGTTTTTTGACCGCTTTGCAGTGCAATTTTATCCGCGTTGGCTTCCTTGACCGGGTCAATCCACTTTTTCGGCGTCTTGATCCAAGTATGGCTCAAATATTCCTCCCTGCGCTCCCAGAAGTCAGGAACGGCGAACAGCCCGGTCAGGCAACCGGAAATCACAAAATGCTCATATGCCTCAGACATGAACGCAGTAAGAAGCTCGATTTCCTCGGTGTATGTGTTTTCGTCCTCCTGGGCGTTCTGCCGGGCGGAGGAATAGGTCGCGCCATTCATGTCCCGGCTGACTGCCTCATAGGACAGGCCCTGTCCTGAGCCGATCAGACCCTGCTGGGTCTTCAGGAACGCGGTGGCGTCGGTCGCTGCGCTTTTGGGGTCCACTACCTCTACATCATCCCCGGCCCCCAGCTCCAGGATCATACCGGGGGTCATCTTTTTGGCGGAGTAGTCCACCTGTCCATCCGGGCCCCGGGATGATGCGCTGCGGCCGGTCCCCCCGGTGGGCAGCGTCTTTTTAATTACCAGGCCCACCAGGGCCGCAATGCGCTCCTTGATGGATACGGCGGTAATAAATTCGTTGGTGTCCCGTACTCTGGTGATGGTGGGGGTCAGATCGGACATCTCCCGAAGCTGGCTGGGCCGGTGTTTGTTCTTATAAAAGAAGATGTTTTTTGCCTCGATGAACATTGGGTCCATAACCTGGTAGCCATCCAGGTCATACTGCCGGAACCAGTAGCCCACTGGACGGCGGTACTGGTTGTACTCAATGCCGCCCACCACCCGGTTGCCCCGGTGTCGCGGGGAAGACTGGGTAATGTCCAGCTCGTCCACCTCCAGGCACTGGAGCTTGAAGGGAACCAACCCGCCGGGAGTGTAGCAGAAATGAATGAGGATCCCGCCGTCGTACTTTTTCCGCTCTACCATCATGCGCAGGATACTGTTAAAGGACTGTTCTCCGGTCACATCGCAGTTTCGGGCTTTGCACCATCGCTTCCAGGCCCGCTCAATCTGGTTGTCCAGGCTGTCATCACCCGTCATGGCCCGGAGGGTGTAGCCACGCCCGACGACATTGCGCTTATAGGCGTGTACCACAGCCTGGGCAATATCGCTGTTGCGCTCCAGGTCGCGGGCCCGGGCCCGGACCACATCCCGGCTGTACCGGTCTGTCAGCTCCGCACTCTCGTTCACCACGCGCCACCCAGCATTGATACGACCGGAGCTGGCGGCATCGTAGCTCCGGGCCTCCTCATAGGCCTGCCGCCACATCGTCCGCTCATAGGCCCAGCGGGGGGATACCGCGGCAGCAAAACTATCTAAAAATCCCGTGCGGCTCACTTCCTTTCTGCTGCGCCTGTCCCGGCGGCTTCATCCTCGAACACCTGCACAAGCGCCCTGTGGAAATTCGGGTCATAGTCAAATATGATCCGAATTTTTTGGTTTTCGTCCAATGCCTGCGGCAACAGAGCGAGATTTTGCAGCACACCAGGCTGGACCGGCCACATACCCCGTTTGTTTGCCAGAGCGGTGTAGCCGTAATGCTCCGCCACTTCTTTAGAAAACGGCATTTTGGAAACGTCCATGAACTCCATATCCCGCTCCTTTACCGTCCATCGAAATAGGCCACATAGGTCCGCCCCAGCAGGCAGCCGCTGTCCTCGTTGGCCAACTGGGCCTCCAGGTCGTCCCGCATAGATTTCAGCATGGCCAGGTCCGCCCTGGTCAGCGACCGGCTGCCGATTTTGTAACTTTGGCCGCCGCACAGCACCTTGGTAATGGCGGTATTGACTTGGGCCAGCATTTCAGCCGGCGTCATGTTTGTTTCGTCCATATTGGCCCCCTAAATCCAGTCTTCATGAGTCCCGATCCAGTTCTCCTCCGGGGCAGTTTCCGTCTGCTGTACCGGCTGGACGGGCCTTTCTGCCTGTTGGTCCGCCTGCCCCGGATTCTGAAGGGCCAGGGACCGGACCTCCATCACGTCTGCCGCCGCTGCGGCATACACCTCACAGTCCAGGTAATGGTTATCCCTGTGAGAGTGTTTCGGTACCCAGCGGTAAGAAACCTTGCCGTTCTTCCGCTCGGTGATTTTATGCTCCGCCGTCACCTGCTCGGCATACTCCAGATCGCAGTCCTTATGGACCATCCAGGAGCCGGTCCCGTTGGGCCGGCGCATACGGGCGGAAATCATGTCCTTGTACTTGCCGCCGTCCACCAGCACCAGCTGCATTCCGTTGGCCCGGCTGCCCGCCTTGTTCACGGTAGATATCCGGTAGTAGCCCTGTAACGACACGGAGGAACCCTTGCAGGCCCGCACCCAGTCGCCATTGATCAGGCAGAAATCATACACCGCGTCGGTCTGGTCGCTGCTGTCTATCAGGGCCAGCTCCACCATGACCTTTTCGCCGGACGGCATCAGAAAACGGGTGTTCATAACCCGCTCCACCTCGGTCATGGAGAGGGCCTGGCCGTGGGCGACGTTCTGGCTGGTCATAAAGTCGCCCCAGGCCCGGATCACCCAGTACACGCAGTTTTCCTGTACGTCAATCCCGCCGGTCAGCAGCTTAGTCCATTCCGGCAGCTCCCAGGCGGGTATCTCCGTCTGACGCTCCAGAACCAGGTCCGCATTGGTTTTCAGCTTGGTATCCTCCCAGGGCTCCGCCAGCCAGGAGTTTACAAAATTCTGTAACAGCTCCGGGTCGTCCTTGGAGTCCATAAACGCCTGGGCGATGTCAGAAAAGCGGGTAAAGGGTGAGTACATGGTGGACATCCAGTAGACGACGCTCTTGGGCGTCTCCGTTCTCTTCCGCACAAACTGCCAGCGGCCCGCCTCCAGCATCCGGCCCTTGTCCCGGTCGGTGATCACGCCCTCGCACACCTGGCACACATATCTGGCCATGCTTGCCCGCGCCGTACTGTCGGGAACATCGTCCTTGCTAGGCCACTTGAGTTGGGCAAATTGCAGCTCGATGTATGTGCCGCAGTGAGGGCATGGGACAAAGTAGTGCTTTTCCGCCTCCGCCCCCTCTTTGGCCCGCCAGATATGGCCGGTTTTCAGGGTGGGAGTGGAGGTGATGAAGATTTTCCGGTTGAGGGTGTACGACTTGGTGCGCTCGATGGCCAGCGAGACCGGGTCTGACTCTTTTTTGCTGGCCCCGGGGTATTTGTCCACCTCATCCAGGAACAGATACCGGATATTGGTGCTGGACAAGTCTGCGGGGCTGTTCGCTCCATTCAGATACACGGTCATAGCGCCGAATTTCAACTGGAGCTTCTTGCTGTCTGTCTTCTGGTACAATGCCGCCAGAGGCTTACAGCGCCGGATCATAGGGTCCAGCTTGGCATCCACGGTCCGCTCCGCAAGGTCGTCTGACGGATACACAACCATGGTGGGGCCGGGGTCCTGGTCAATCAAGCTGCCCAGCATGTTCTCCATGGCCGAGGTGCCGCCCACCTGGGTGGGCTTGACGAAGATGATCTTCTCCACCGACTCGGAGTTGAACGCATCCATGATCTCCGTCAGGTAGGGCGTCACCCGGTTGCGCCAGGGGCCAGGGATAGAGTTCCCGTCAGGGAGAATCCGGTTTTGCTCCGCCCACTGGGACACAGGCAGCCGCTTCCGGGGACGCAGTGCCGCCACTGCCGGCATGATCCAGCCCGGCACCTCATAGGGCTTTGCGCGATACCGTTTCACCGCCTGGCCCCCTCTCCCGGCGCCAGCATAGCGGCGTCCGCGAACAGGGCCAGCATGTCCTCCAGTTCCTTGCGTGTGCTTTTCTCGATGGCCCGGGCGGTGGCAGCGTCAGTATAACCGGCCACTGTCCCCGCCACACGGCTGGGGATATTCAGGGCGAAGTGCTTGAACGTGTCCATGAACTCCGTCAACTGCTGCGCGGCGGAGGCGGTCTCGATGTAGCGGCCCTCTGCAATGTCGGCCTTGATACTGGCCAGCTGACCCTGGCTCTCCTTCAGCTTGACCTCAGCCTCCAGCTTCCGCAGAACCAGCTCCTTGGGCTGCTCCTGCTCCCCGGCTTTCTGCTTGACATGGGCAATATACTGCTGGACCGCCTTGCAGGTGCGGTATTTCTGCACCTTGCGCCCAGGCGGCGTCTCTTTCGTCAGCACGCCCGAGCGGGTCAGATTCTGTATCTGCCGGTCAGACAGGCCCACCAGCATTCCAATGGCCGCAGCGTCCGCCCAGTCCGGGATGATGGTCAGGATAGCCGGGGCCTGCTCCGTTCCAGGCTTGCGCGAGCCCTTTTTTGGCGCCATACACTCACCCACCTTCTGCGGCCAACTGGATTTCGCATTTTTTGTGCTGTTTTTTTGGTTTTATACCCCTAAAGGGGTATGCTTTGATATTTTTTTGCAAAGTCGGAAATGAAATCACCGAAAATTTTTTATTTTTCTGGACAAAAACACCGCGCCTTCCCTGCCCCGCGCTGCGTTTTCTCCCAGGGAGGACCCGCAGACCGGAGCGCCGGTCGCACGGACCGGCTGTGCAGCGCTACGCATGGGGGTCTGAAAGCCTGGCTGACCCACGGTTCTCGCCAGGCCCGGCCCGCGTTGTCTTCCGCCGGGCTATCACCTCCGGGCAAAACAAAACCAAGGCCAATGACCACACGTTCCCCGTGTCAGTCACTGGCCTTGGCTCTCAAAGCACGCGCCCCTGTTGACGTCGATCAGTATTTCGTTTTTGCAGACCCGGCAGTAGGCAATCATCCTGCTGCCCTCGGTGTCTGGCCGGACCTTCATCAGCCGCTTGTTCTTGCGGCATCTCGGGCAGGTCAGCCAGCCATCACTTACCGTTAACATTTTACCATGTTTGGATTCACCTTGCAAGGTTTTCCGCTCCTTTTCCCATAAGTTAATATAATTCTCAAGGCTGAAAAAATATTAAAAAAGGTTATGGCCGCTTCCGTCGGCACCGGCGTTTGGCCTTGGGCCTGGGACCGATGGTAGTCTCCCATCCAGCGGCCAGGTACTTGATATATCGGTAATGGCCATAAGCAGTTGCGACGTCGCCAGTGTCCATAAGAGGCAGGGGAGAGTTTGGGGGTATGCTCAACGGTGTGTCGTTGGGAACCCGGAAGCACTCCCGCTCCGGCTTGCGCAGATTCCGGGAGCCAGACCACAGCCGCAGCCCCACCTTGTCCCGCTGCTCCTTGCACAGATACCAGGCCAGGGTCTCAAAATTTTTATCCCGGTCAATGCGCAGCTGCTTGAACTCCACACCGCCCTGGCCCCACAGATGGCGAATCAGATTGTAATCATCACCGGTGGCATTGATCAAAGCGTGATGGTGCCAGCGGCCGTCTCCATGTTTGTGCTCGGTGACGTAGAGATAGCACAGCTCCTGGTTCTTTTCTTTCCGGGCTTTCCGCAGACGTTTCCAGAAGGCCTGCATGATCTTTCGGGCCTCCGCTCCGTTTCGCGGCAGATGGGCGTCATCATAGGTGAGGGTCACATACAGGTCCCTGATACCAAAGTTGGCGGCAATCAGCAACTCCAGCTTCTGATAGGCGTATTTTAGATTCATTCGCCGCTGAGCCTCTGATGACATTTCCTTTTTCCCGGCCCGGACGCCATTGCTGTCCCTGGGGTTGGGCGCGGGGTAGACGCACTCGACGACTAGTGGCCCGGCGACGATGACTTTCTTAAACTTTGCCATGAGGTCTGCCTCCTGTTGTCCAACAGACCGTAGCCCTCATGGCCTTCGTCCTTTAACCTTGTATTTTCATCTGCTCCGGCAGCACTTCCACTACGGAGACCACCCGGGTGTCACCGTACCGCTCCGCCTCCATAGCCAGAGCTTCCTTGACGCCAATGGCCTGCCCTGGCGGGGCGTCCACTTCGGTGATGATCCTCAGCATGAGGCAGTCTCCAACGAATCCAACGCCCTGGCAATCTTTCGCCACTCAGACAGCTCCATTTTGGGAGCGCAGTCGCCAGCAATATCCCGGAGGGTATCTGCCGATATGCGGGCTTCCTTCCTGTGGGCGGTCTTTTCAGAAACCTTGTCCAGGCAGCCCCGCCCGTTGGCACTTCGATAGTCCTTCAGCCGCCGAACGATTGCCCGCTTCTCTGCGACCTCCGACTGGTCTGCTGCCGGAGGATCTGGATTTGTGATTCGTTCCTCCGCTCCCGTTGTCAAATCGGATTGTTCTGCTTCCAAAAGCTCCTGTCCCCTTGCCGCCACCAATACCCCGCCCAACGTGGGCAACTCAATCACCTCAAGCGTGACATCCTCCGGCAGCACCAATAGACCACCAGGCACCAGAGATTCCAGGACAAAATCCCGTAGGGCACGCAGATTCTCCAACTTTGTTTCTGGTACCCGGACCAGTAAAATGTTGTTTGCGGTTTGCATGTTACCCCTCCTATCATTCAAATTTGCCATCCGCCGGGTCCAGCAGCCAGTCCAGCCAGCACGCCCGGCAGATAGAAGTGCCGCTACAATGTTCCTTTGCGTCAGGACAGGCCCGGGTCAGCATATCGGCCATTTCCTCCACGCTGGCCAGCCGGAGTTTTTCGGCCCGGGTGCCGCAGAGGGGATGCTCCAGACGCATGAGCTTTGCCAGCGCCCCATACACCGGGGGCGAGGGGGTGGACAGGTCCACCCCCTCGATCCCCCACTCCCCGCTGGGCTTGCGATAGGTCAGGGGTTTGGACATGGCACTGTCCCCCCCCCCGCCAGCTCCCGGAGAACATCCAGGGGCAGCCGCTCCGTCCCGTCCTCGGCAAAAAAGATGTCCTCATACATTTTCAGCCGCTCCCGCAGATGGCTGGCCTGGACGGCGAAGCAGTAGGCCAGGCCGATGGGACAGTCCGGAAAGTCCATCATCATGCAGTCGCAGATTTCCTCGTCGATCTCCTGGGGCGTTTCGGCGGAAAACTCTCCGCACCCGTGGAGAATACACTGGGCCTTGGCCCATTGCGTGAGGGGGACGCTCCCCTCATTGCCATCATGCCTGATATGCGCCCAGCCGTCCTGGCTGAACACAAAATTAAGCATGGTCTCAAAATTCCCGTCCGGGGTTTCAGTGGTCAGTCGTTTCATTCTTGACTCCTTTCGTTGCCGCCAGCAGGTCTTTTCCCTCCTGAAGCCAGCTGAGAAGCATGATCGTCTCGGTGGGCAGGCCCTCTTTGATGGGCTGCCCGCAGCAGGGGCAGGGGTCGCCGGGTTTCAGTATCCGCATTGTCATTCCTCCCTGGTGCCCAACTTGGGCACATTTCTCTCAATCGCCTTTTGTGCCCAAGTTGGGCACAATCAGCTGATTGCACTCTGCTTTCCAAATCGGGCAGTAGACTTTTCGGCCGCCCTCACAGAATTTGACGGCCATATAACTGTGAAGCTGTTCCCGAACAGCGGCGCATAGGATGTTGGAACCACTGCCATAATTCAGTTCCCCCTGATAGCAGGGACACCCGCCCTCCGCAAGAAACTTTTTGGATGGCCGTTCCAGAAAAACGCCGGGAGTCCGGGGGGAAACTTCTGGCTCCGCAGTCAGAGCAGCAAAGTCATTTTTGTTTTTAACCAGCGGTGCCGCCTGGTCAATTTCAGCACAACGGAGACTATATGGGGAAAAGTTGAGCAATTTGCTCTCGTAGGGCGGCGGGAGAGGGACATTCTGGATGTAGTACCTGACTGGTGTGCTGCCGTCATCCATGAAGCCATAACGGGGCTGCTCTTTCCATGTGGGCCAGCTGAAGGTGCTTTCTTCTCCGGAATACTGGCAGGTGTATCCACCATCCCAAACGGACTGGATCGTAAACTCCAGGTACTCTGGCCTATGGTTCCATTGGCCGCCTTCCAGCTCAGAATCTATGTAGGGGTGCATCCGCAGTTCCCGGATCACCGTTCCAGCCAGCAGACCAATGTTGCTGTTCAGGTAACCGGCTGGAGTATGAAAAATCGTTCCCATATCTCACTCCACCGGCGGCAACCGCATCCAGCGGACAGCTTCCATGTCGATCCTCGCGCCTACATCCCCCGAATTAACACGGAAAGTAAAGTGACCATCAACATAAAAACAATTTTGACGGACAACGGTTCCATATCCCAAATCAAAATCAGCTACCACTTCACAATCCTCTGCCGGGAAAGTCCCGCTGGGCATCCAGCCGCAGATCACCAGCTGCCCCTCTGCCTTCTCCGGTGCAGCCACCTCGCAACTCTCGCCGCTGCCGGGGGGCGGTATCTCTATCCAGGAGGTGTATCGCAGCCCAGTCAGCTCTTTCCAGGTTCCAGGCACCTGGAATACACTTCCGTTCCATATTGCGGCCCGGTACACAGGTCCCGCATTGGTCAGCTCATAAGTAAGGATCAGTTTGTCTACTGGCGGGGTGCGGCCCCGGCTCTCCCAGCGAATCCGGCGGGCTCCTCCGGTGCCGCCACCTGGTCCAGGACCTCTGAAATATCATCCCAGGAATCCGCCGAAGCGGTTTCCGCTTCCAAGGCTTCTACGGGATCCTCTGGCTCCTCTTGGACCAAAACCGGGCGAATATCATCGGTCAGGCCCATCAGGAAGTCTGTGGAGCAGTTCAGAAGCTTGGCCAGTTCCGCCAGATGGTCGTTGTTGCATCTGCCAGGGACCAGCCGAGGGCCATGCCAGCCAGCCGGATCATCAAATTCGCCGTCGGCCCACTGCCGGATGGTTGATATCAGAAGACCATCGTAGTAACTCCAGTTGATTTTGGCGTCGTCCGGCACACCGGCAGCGTCAATGGCCCGCAGAAGTCTCCTTGCATAGCCCTGGGTCTCTTTCTGAAATATCCGGCCATTCCTCTGTTGACGCTTATGCTCCTCCTCTTTTTTCTTGTCGCTGACCTCTTTCCGCTGGGCCTTGGCCTTGCTGCACATCCGCTCGCAGGCGGAATAGCTGGCCTTTGCCTGATCGCATTCCAGACAACAGGTATTTCCGCCGCAAAAACCCGCCCAACCTGGGGCTTCGCAGTCCCGGCGCAAGAACGTGTCACCGCGCTTACAGGTCTTACCATCGGGACAGGTCAGCTGCGGCTCCTAGCGCCAACCCTCGTTGTATTTGCTCAGTACCTTTTCAACTTTGTCCCCTCTAGGAATCTTGTCGGACAAGGCGGTAAAAATGCGGAGTTGGAAGTCTCCAGGCAGTCGGGCCAGGGCGTAGGCCGTCTGCTCTGGCAGCTTGTCCTTCTCAAACAGGATCATGTACTCCGGGATCAGATTCTCCCGGATGACTTTGAGCCGGGACAGCTTGGGTGCGGAGATTTTACAAGCCTGGGCCACATGGTCCCGCATACGACCTGGGAACTCAAAGCCCTCCTCCTTCAGCTGGTACAGCAACATTTCCACCCGCTCCGCCTGTTTGGCCAGTTCAGCAGAGGAGAGCACCCGGGTGTCACTGTTGCCGTATATGAGCCGCAGCTCCTGGAGGGCGGCGGAGCCTGTGACATGCTCCCGGATACAGGGGACTTCCCGCAGGTCCTCGCGACCCTCCTTGATCAGCAGCTTCAGTGCCGCCTGGCGGCGGTGGCCTGACACAACGACTACTTTCTCCGGGTCCGTTTCCGAGGTGCGCACCCGAAGGGGTTGCTGGAGGCCCACCACAGCAATGTTGGAGGCCAACTCCTCTAGCTGAACCAGATTGTAGAAATTGCCGGGATCGCTCTCAATCTGGCCGATGTCGATGTACTCGATCTGCTCCCGTCCGTCGGCGGTGTCCAACTTGGGCACATCTTTCAGCAGGTTAGCCAGGTCAAAGCCCTTTTTGTCGGCCATATTCAGCTCCTCCTCTCCATGTACTCCCGGACAAACTCACGGTAATCAATCCCTGCGGCGCTTCTGGGGCTGGTGAGCAGCAGCGGCTCCTGGGCAAAGGTCATCGCGTCCACCTTGTTGGTGCGCCGGATGTGGGGATACATCGGCAGGCCGCTGTCTCTCAGCGTTTTCTCCGCCTCCACGATCAGGGGGCTGTTGTACCACATGGTGGGCAGACAGCCGGACAGCCGCAGGGATGGGTTGATTTTCCGCATGTTGGTGATTTGCCGCATGAGATTCCCCATCCCCCGCAGGGCAAAAGCGTCCAGCTTGATGGGGATAACCACGTCGTCCGCCGCGATCAGCGCCGCGGTGCTGGCCGCATTGAACGCCGGCGGGCAGTCCACGATACAGTAATCGTACTGGTCCTTGGCGGCCAGCTGCTGGACCATTTCCCGCAGCACCAGCGCCCGCACGCCCTGGAGCTCCACTTTGGTCAGGTCCAGGTCCATCAGTTCATCCGACCCGCACAGCAGGTCTACCCCGAGGAAATTACTGCTCTGGATACTGGCCACGGCGAACAGGCCCTCGTCGGCCTCGTGGCGGAGCACATCCGCCAGGTTGCCTTTGTTCGGGTCGCCGCCAAAAAATTCTGTGGCGTTGCACTGGCTGTCAGCGTCCACCAGGAGTATTCGCTTTCGGTAACCTCTGGCCAGGATGGCCGCCATGTTTACCGCAGTGGCCGTCTTGGCTACTCCGCCCTTTAAGTTGAGTATCACGGTTGTCCTCATTGTACTCGTCCTCTCGTTTTATGTGTTCGGCGCTGCGCCGATGTGGTCGTACTCCTCCTCCCAGGGCAACGGTTCACCACCAGGGAGCTCGTAAAATGTTTGCTGCTTGTACTCAGGCTCTCTTCGCTTCGCCACTGGCCGGTCTGTAGTCAACTCTGGCAGGAATTTCTGCGTGGGGCCGTTGAAGGTGATACCCCACTGTCCCAGCAGACCCAGCTTGTTTTTGGCTAAGGTTAGGTGGCGGGGGGTCTTGCTGTCAGTTTCGTCCTCGCGCCACACGAACAGAATCACGTTGGCATCCTGCTCAATCTGGCCGCTCTCCTTCAGGTCGGCCATGAGGGGCGCTTCCCGCTTGCCCTTCTGCGCGGGGCGGGAAAGTTGGGCCAGAGCCACCACCACGACCCCACTGTTGCGGGCCATGTCAGCCAGCGACCGGGAGATATCGGCTACCTCGTCCTGGCGCGTGCCCCGGCCCCGGAGCGAGGAGCGGATCATCTGGAGATAATCGACGTAGATGACATCAAACTTTTTGGCGTGGGTCCGGGTGATGATGTCGTTCACGGTCATGCCGGCGGCGTCGATGATGGTGAGCCTGCGCTTTACAATCTCGTCGTTCACGTCGGCCAGAAGCCTGTAGTCCCGCTCGTTCAGCTTTCTCCGCAGGATATTTCGCAGGGGTACACCTGAAATGGAGGCCTTGAGACGGGAAAACAGGGTGTTCCGGTCATCCTCCAGGGTGAAATAGCCCACGTTTTTTGTCTCTGCCTGGGCGTATGCCATGTGGAGGGCCAAGGCGGTCTTGCCGTCTGAGGGCCGTCCGCCCAGCACCACCAGTATACCAGGGGAGACGTCCAGGCCTTCGTCAAGTAGGGGAAAGCCCCAGGGGAGATAATCTGGCGTGCGCTCCAGAAAGTCGTTGAACTCCACGGCGGCCTTGGCCATGTCCGCCTCGTCGTCCCGGCCCCGGTTGGACAGCAGGTCCAGGCCCTGCTGATATAGGCGGACCGATTCCTCCTGGGTAAGACTGGCTGCGATCTCTCTGCCAATGCTGTGAGATTTGGTCATTCGGGTGTTTTCTTTGACCACTTCGATGTACTCCGCCACGTTGGCGGCGGTGGGTGTCAGATCCATCAGCTGAATTGCGTAGGCGTTCAGCTCCTTGTCTCCCGGCGCCGCAGCCTGACAGACAAGAACCGAGTCTATCGGCTGATTTGCGACAAACCGGGCCTTGAACGACCGAAACAGCCGCTGGTCTGCCTCCAAGAGAAAGTCGTCCTCGGTAAGCCCAGCCATCACCAGGCCAACAACCCGGGGGTCAATGAGCATGGAGCCGATGACCGACTGCTCCGCCCAAATGTTTCGGCCGTATGCCGCTACCTCAGCGGAATCCACAGTCTCCACCTCCCTCCCGGGCCGGAGCGGGCATAGCTGCCCGGTCCGGCTGAGCTTCGTCCTCCCAGCGCCGGCCGTTAATCCAGGAGGCGGGGTAGGGAATGCCTTGGCCATCCTCCTCCCGAATCTTCCGCTGCCACTCAGGGCTGGCCAGTTGGCGCTGGAGGGCATGGCCCATCACCGCCAGCAGCCTGTCATCCGGATGCAGTGAGTCCCAAGCTCGTATCGCTGCCTGTTTGGACTTCTTGACGGGGTACATCCGCCAGAAGCCCTCAAACCGCTCCGGCTTCCAATCGGGCGCCGCTTTTGCCGATCGGCCCCGCTTTGGCTTTCCTGAGCCCGCCGCCCCCTGGGGGGCTTTGGGGGGATTATCTGTTAGGCTGTTATCTGGGTTTATATCTGGTAATGGTGTCCCCGTTTGATGAAATGATTGTCCCCGTTCCGTGTTTTGCATTTCACCGTTTGGTGAAATGCATCCAGCCGTTTCTGTGGCGCACTCTGCGAAATAGGCCATCGCTTTGTCGGAGAGGGAATACCAGCTTGTCCTGTCCCGCTTGTCTTGGTTGAAGCAGCCTGTTAGAAGCAGGCTGTTCTTCTTGCAGGCGGAAATGATACGCTCGATCTGCCGTCTGCTCCAGTACGGGTGCGCCTCACAGAAAGCGGCCAGGGAGTTGAACGTCCAGTATCTCCCCTCGTAAAAATTCTTCTCATAAGCCTTGTTATGCTTGAGCCAAAAATAGATGTTATGCAGGAAAACAGCGACGTCTACCCCATAGGCCTGAGCCAGCACAGGATTAAAATGATGGTCTGGTATATTCTTCACCCCCCATTCTTGGTGTAGCTTTTAGCACCGAACTCATTTAGCTGCCGTATGGCCTACACATACTGGATTAGCTCAAGGCCGTCCATGGCAATCCGTTTAGTCAGGTGGAGGCCAGAATCAATGACCTTGTGAGATTCGACGCCCAGCGAGGCCGCAACCGAATCCAGGCCCTCATGGATCAGGATGTGTCCTTGCCCTAACGGTTTTACGACGGCCATAGCCTGGATGACCTTAACGTCGTCCGGCATTGCGTCTAAGACATCAATTATTTCAAGGAGCCGGTTTTTCAAATCCTTCGGCGTCATTTCTTCACTACCCCCTTGTCAAATCCATTTTGCTGTGTTATCATAAGCATGTCCTTATTGTGCTCTCTGAGCACGGGTCCCGTGTGGCTGTACGCGCAGTCATGCGGGATTTTTTTATTTCTCCTCGCACAAGCCAAACTGGATCACCTCCGCCATTGTGAGGTCGATCCACGTTTTATCGACCTGCAGGACCGGCCGGCCGCCCACTCCGGTGTAATATGCCGAATGGGGAGCTTTCCCCTTGTCCACCCAGCGTAGCCAGAAAGCGCGGCCATGCCGCTCGAAAACAGCCTGGTAGAGGGAGGGCACATCGTAGCCCTTGGCCCGGACCAGCTTCACCAGGCTGGACTTGGTGGCCTTGGGTAGGATTCTCTTTTCGGTATTCATCATGCCATCCTCCCTAAGTACATAGCTAATGCCAGTAAGAATGCTCCTCCCGCAAGGGTTAACAGTGCCCAGTTGAAAAGGTCCTCCAGCCAGGGGTAAGCCTCAAACAGTCTCCTCCACATGGTCACACCATCCCCCGTCCATCCACGATGGCCTTGGCCACCTGGTCGGTCTCGTAGCGGATGCCCCGGCCGATCCTTACAGCCTCCACGCCCACCGTGGCAAGCCAGGCCCGGGCGGACTTAGGGGAGCCGTACCCCAATTCTTTGGTCAGGTCCGCTATGGTCATCATCCCGCCGTAGATATCCCGGAGGATCTGGCGCTTCTCCTTGATTTCGTTGTAATGGCTGCTCATACATCGCCCTCCTTCCCCTCGCATGTGCTTCCATCGCTGCAAAACACATCCAACTCCAGACCGGATTGAATGATCTGCCGCAGGTCCGCGATGATAGCTTCAAACTCGGGCCGCTCCTGGTCGTCAATGACACCATCCTCGGCGATGGCTAAAAGCCGATCCAGACGGTTATCCTCTTGGAAACTGCGCAGGCGGTTGTATATCCGCACCGCTACCTCCAACATGCTTCTCTCCTCCAGGCGGGGCACGACGCTGTTGAACAGTACGCTGGTTTCCTGCAAATGCTGAACAGCCAGACGCTGGGCGTTGTAGCAGAACACCATTTGCAGCACCACATCTCCAGCTGGTATTCTGCGGCCGTGTAGCGATACGTTGCTACAAATAAACTAAAAGCGGGAGGAATCCTGCGAGGAGGTAAAAGTAGCGGGGAAGCAGAGACTTCCCTAACTGATATTCCGATGAGTGGAATGAAGGGGTAACGCCCGGAAACGCTCACCTGATACTACGTTGGAGGCGCGGGAGTGCAATATCCCAAGCTGACACAGCACGTTGAAGTCGGCTGAGAACTGTCCAAACAAAGTCCGAGAGGGCTGTTGTGGGTAAGCGTAAAATGTACCACCGCATATACAAGGGAATAGGAGAATGCAGATAATAGTCCCGA
>NZ_QWKG01000036.1 GCF_009911595.1 Colidextribacter sp. OB.20 | reverse complement strand
TGTAGGGCGCGACGACCTCGGCGCGCCGCTGGAAATATTTTTGAAATTTACGGCGCGCCAGGTCGTCGCGCCCTACAGAACAGATTTTACCGGACCAAAGTATTTTCTACCGGAATCTCCTCCCGGGTCTCCTTGGAGGAGAAGTAGTAGCTCAGCACGTCCGCCGCCATATAGGCCAGCTCGCCGCCGGAGCCGCCGTGCTCCACCGCCATGGCAACGGCGATCTCCGGGTCGTCGAAGGGGGCGAAGCATACAAAGACGGCGTGGGAGTCGGACTGGAGGCCCGTCTGGGCGGAGCCCGTCTTGGCCCCCACCTGGAAGGGCAGGCCCAGGAAGGCGTTTCGGACAGAGCCCTGGGTGGTCAGGGCCAGCATCCCGGCCTTTACCGCCTTCAGGTTCTGGTCGTGGATCTCAATGGTCTCCAGCACCTGGGGCTCATAGCTGTGGATCACCTGGGAGAAGTCGCTGGACTTGACCTCCTTCAGCATGTGAACGGCGCGGCGGGTGCCCCCGTTGACCAGGGTGGCGATATAGTTGGCCAGCTGGAGGGGGGTGAACTGGCTGCTCTCCTGGCCGATAGCCACCGAGAGGGTGTTGCCGTCGTACCAGGTCTGGCCGTGGGACTCGGTGTACTCCGGGCTGGCCATAACGCCGGTGCGCTCCTCCAGCTCAATGCCCGTCTTTTCCCCCAGTCCGAAGCGGGCGGCGTAGTCGTCCAGCCGGCTGATGCCCAGCTGACGGCCCACCTCAAAGAAAAAGTAGTTGCAGGACACCTCAATGGCCTTGGAGACATTGACCGACCCGTGGGTGCCGCTGCCCTGGCGGTAGATCCAACACTTGGGGCCGTTGGGCCCGTAGTAGTTGTACTGACCCAGGTCCCGGATGACGGTAGTGGGGGTGATGATCCCCTCCTCCTCCAGCCCGGCGATAGCGGTGAGGGGCTTGAAGGTGGATCCAGGGGGATAGGCCCCCTGAAAGGCCCGGTTCAGGAAGGGCTTCAAGGGGTCCTCCCCCTTGTCCTTCAGTTCCTGGGCATAGTTGGTCAGGTCGAAGGTGGGATAGGAGGCGGCGGCCAGCACCTCGGAGCTCTTCACGTCCAGCACCACGCAGGCGGCCCCCTCCTTCTTCTCGCTGGGCAGCTTGGGCACCGACTCGGCCAGCACGTTCTCCACATAGCCCTGCAGGCCGATGTCCAGGGTGAGGACCACGTTGCCCCCCGGCTCGGGCTCGGTCCGCCAGGTCTCTGAGACCACCTGACCCTTGGTGTTCCGCTCCACCGCCTTTGTCCCGGGGCGGCCCCGGAGGTAGGACTCGAAGGCCTGCTCTACCCCCTCCTTGCCCACCACGTTGTTCATCTGGTAGTCGGGGACGCCGTCGCCGTCCTCGTCCACCGTCTTGTAGTATGCCCATTCGTCCTTGTCCATCAGAGCCACCCGGCCCAGAAGGTGGGCGGCGTACTGGGTGTGGTACTGGCGGACGGTGGTGGCCTCGATGATCACCCCGGTCAGCCCCCGCTCCTTCACCCGGGAAATAAAGTCGATATCCACATCCTGGGCAAAGACGTACTCGTTGGCGATGTAGACCCCGGTGGACCGGAGATACAGCTCATAGAGCACCCCGGCCACCGCCCTGGCGTCCTCCTTGGACATGTCGCCGATATTCAGGACGGGGACGGTCTCCCCTGTCTTTTTGGCCTCCTTCTCGTCCACCGCGCCCTCGCCCTTTATCTCAAAGCTGGCGCACATCTTCCCCAGCAGCTCCTCCGCACCCAGCAGAGGCTTGGGCTCCTTGGTCTTTGCGGTGGCTTGCTGGCCTGAGCCCCCCTTGAGAAAGCTCTTCAGCTTGTCCAGAAATCCGGGCTCCGGGGCGGGGGCGGGAGACTCCTCCTCCGTCTCGGGGGCCGCAGTGGGGTCGTCCACCCACTTCTGCTTCACCGCCAGCTTGCCCAGACGGGTAAGGGACCGCGCCACATTTCCGTCCTCGCCGGTTCCGATGGTGTAGTAGGGCATGTCGGTGGTAAAGCGGAGGGGGGCGGTCTGGCTGATGGGCAGGCTGTCCGCCCACTCCACCTCCTCGGACCGGGCGATCCGGATCAGCTCCAGGATGGTCTGGCAGCGCTCGTCCCCCATCTGCTTGGTGTCCAGAGTGACCTGATAGACCACCTTGTTAGACACCAGCACCTGGCCGTTCCGGTCCAAAATCTGGCCCCGGGCGGCGGGGACGGACTGCTCCTCCGCAATTTTCTTTTGGGTCTGCCGGCGGAGCTCGTCGCCGTTGTTGATCTGCAAATCATACAGGGCGGCGCCCATAGTGGTGACCATCAGGGCCAGCAGCAGCACCATGGCCCACACCCGGCGGTGAAATTGCTTGGAATCCATAAAATCTCCTTTGCAGTAAAACAAATGCGCTGTGTAGGGGCGGACATTGTCCGCCCGTCCTTCCCAACTCGGCCGGCCAACGGCGGGCGCACAATGTGCGCCCCTACAGGGCCGTTACGCCAATTTTGTCCCGCCCACCCGGTTGTAGACAGCCCGGAAGAGCAGCCACACCAGGGGGGTCCAGGCCAGGGACCAGAGGAACTCGGGGACCGCCACCTGGAGCAGCTCAGACAGGCCGGCGGCGTTGATGAAGAGCATCCGGGCCATCCGCAGCAGCTCCAGCAGGCCCAGGGCCCCCCCTGCGCAGATCAGGCAGCCCAGGAAGGACTGGCTCAGGGCGTATTGAGACACCGCCCCCATGGCCATGCCGGCCAGGGCCATATAGAGCACCAGGCCGCCGAAGCCCCCGGGATAGGCCAGCTCCCAAAGCAGGCCCACCGCCAGCCCGAAGCCGGTGCCCGCGCTGGCCCCCTCCAGCACCGCCACCGCCGCCGCCGCCAGAGGCAGCAGCATGGGGACCACACCCCACAGCGGATACCGTGGCAGAATGCAGGCGTCCAGCAGCCAGATGGGCACCAGCCCCAGGCCGTAGACCGCCCATTTTTGGATCAGATCCCGTCGGGTCAAAGAAAACGCTCCTTTTCACTGTGTAGGGCGCGACGACCTCAGCGCGCCGCTCTGGATAAACATGTTTCGACGGCGCGCCGGGTCGTCGCGCCCTACAGATTTTCATACCCGGTTCCGCAATTATTCCACAATCTCAAAATCCTTGATGACAAACACCTCAATGAGGCTGTCCAGGGCCACGGAGGGCTCCACCACGGCGTAGCGGGTCTGGCCGGAGGGGTCGGTAAAGACCCCCTCCACCCGGCCCACCACCAGCCCGGAGGGGAATACCTCCCCCCGGCCGGAGGTGAGCACCTCGTCTCCGGAGACCAGCTGGGCCTCCTCGGGCAGGTAGTTCAGCTTCAGACGGCCCTGGTTCATCAGGGCAAAATCCCCCTCCAGCACGCCGGCGGAGTAGGTCCGCATGATGATGCCGCCCATCTCGGTGTCGGTGTTGATGACGGTGGAGACAGTGGACCAGTTCAGTCCCGTCTCAGACACCACCCCCACCAGCACCCCCATCTCGGTAATCACGCAGTCCCCCGCCTCAATGCCGGCGGAGGTCCCCTTGCTCAGGGTGAGGGTGGATTCCCAGTTGGAGGTGGACCGGCCTGTAACCTTGGCCGGCTCTGTGGTCAGCTCCCGCCGCCGGGCCTGGAACTTCAGCAGCTCCCTCAGCTGCTCGTTCTCCCGGATGGCCTCCTCCCCCTTGCGCACCTCCTCCTGGAGCTTTCCCACCTGGGCGCGGAGCTCGGCCAGCTCGTCCTCAATCTCCCCATAGTGAAAAACATAGCCATACACGCTCTCCAGCCAGTCGGCGGCGGCGGAGACCCCCCCCTTCACCGGGGCGGTCACCGTATTCACCAGGTCGGACAGGGGGTCGGCCCGGCCGCCCAGCGCCACCGAGACAATCCCGATGAGGATGGACAGCAGCAGGGCGATGACCAGCAGCAGTATTCCGTTTTGCCGGAGGAAATCCTTCACTTCTTTTGCTCCTTCTCCGCCGCCAGGGCCAGGGGGTCCACCCCGAACCGGGCCAGAATCTTAGCCAGCCGGCACACCGGCAGGCCCATCACATTGTAGTAATCCCCGGAAATGCCCTCCACCAGCACGCTGCCGTAGCCCTGGATGCCATAGGCCCCGGCCTTGTCCATAGGCTCGCCGGTGGTGATGTATCGCATGATGTCCGCGTCGGCGAGGGAGCGGAAACGGACGGAGGTGCTCTCGCTCTCGGTTACCGTTTTGCCCTGACAGCAAACCGTTACGCCGGTATATACCACGTGCAGCCGCCCGGACAGGGCGCGCAGCATCCTGCCCGCCTCCTCCTCGCTGTGGGGCTTGCCCAGCACTTGGCTGTCGATGGATACCACCGTGTCGGCGGCAATCACCAGGGCATCCGGGTGGGCGGCAGACACCTCGGCGCACTTGCGCCGGGACAGCTCCTCCACCAGGCGGTCGGGGCCCAGGGTGCGGGTGGCAATCTCCTCCCCTTGGGCTGGGATGACCTCAAATTCCGTTATTCCCATCCGCCCCAGCAGCTCCCGCCGCCGGGGAGATTGAGAGGCAAGTATGATCCTCATTCACAGCACCTCGTTAGAATACTCTCTCGTCCCCCCGCAGGGAAAGCCTCCTTTTGAAAGGAGGTGGCATCCGCGAAGCGGATGACGGAGGATTGTGTTTTGGCAAAGCCAAAACGTGCGGAGCAAATGAGATTTTGCAGGACTTGTTTACTTCGTATGTTCGGCTCCGCCGAACGCAATCCTCAGTCAGCCTTCGGCTGACAGCTCCTTTCCAAAGGAGCCTTTTTGCCCTGTTCCCTGCGCGCCGTATTTCGGCTCCGGGTCGTCGGTGAGTCCCAGCAGATAGTCGGCGGACACCTTGTAATGCTCGCAGATCAGGGCGATCCGCTCAGCGGAGGTAGTGCGGTTTCCCCGCTCAATTTCACTGATGTGGCCTTTTCCCACGTCAAGCAGTAATCCCAACGCCTTTTGCGTCTCATTATGCTTTGTACGCAATTCAAAGATGCGCTGGCCGAAAAGTTCTTTTGAAAACATAGGCTACACCTCTTGACAGTACCTTAAAAAGGGACTATAATCGGGATGCAGTACCTTTTAAGGGTACTTCGTTTGGAGGTATTGAAGTGGAAAGCATTATTGAGACATTATACATTAATCTCAGCAGACCGCAAGCCCCGGATGATCCGGAGCTGGAGAAAACGAAGGAGGAATACTCCAAGATGTGTGATATTCTTCAGGCGCAGTACGGACCGGATTTTCTGGACCGCTTTGCCGCCCTGCGCCAGCGGATTGACGGCGCAGGCAGGGAGGCCGAATTTTCCCTGGGCTTCCGCGCCTGCGCCCGCCTGATGCTGGAGGCGCTGGGGCCGGGTTTGTAGGGCGCGCCGAGGTCGTCGCGCCCTACATGCGTTTACCTCGCAAAACACGATCCTCGGTTTTGGGCCTGTGGGTCTTCTGAGGGCGGATGATATCCGCCCCTACAGGGTCCAATCAATCTTATCCTCGTTGGCGCACACCCGGCGCAGCTCGTCCCGGACCTCCATCAGCGCGAAGCCCAGCCGATTCTCGCCCCGCCAGGCGGCGGGATTTTGGGCGTTTTCGTTGGCCTTACCCATGCCGATGCCCCAGATTCTGTCCCGGGGGCTGGCCTCCACCAGAATTTTATCCCCGGTGCGGAGTAAAAAGTCCTTTAATTCGGGATTTTGCAGGAATTTTTGAAAATTCCCCGTCAAAACGATGGTGTGCTTACACTTATCCCACTCGGTCTGGTCGAAGTTTTTGACCTCACGGCCCAGGGCCTTGATCTTCCCCTGGACGGTGGCCTCCAGAATTTTCTCCAGCGTCTCCTCGTCCCCGAACAGCCGGGCCTTCTCCGCCATCATAAACTGCTCCATGCAGCAGTAGGGCTGGGCCTCTACCCGAAACTCCGCCATCCACCACTGGCTCAGGCATGTCTCGGTGATGTGGCCGTCCGGCTCGGGGGCGTGGCCCCAGAAGTGGACCCACTTCACCTGCTTTCCGTCGGCCAGCTCCGCAATCAGACCGGCCCGGTCGTAGGCGGGCTGGCCGTTGGGCCGCCAGTGGCGGAGAAAGCAGTCCTCCCTGTCGTACAGCAGGGAGGGGTCCGGGTCCTCGTCGTCCTCCATCACGGAGACGTCGTCCCAGAATACAGGCCGGGGAAACAGGCGGTCATACTCCTCCCGCTCCTTGTCAGACAGGGTTTGCAGCCAGTCCCACAGCTTACAGCCGTAGTCCTCGCCATAGCCCATCCGCCAGCCGATGGAGTACTGAGGAATCTCCGGACAGGCCAGCCACTCGGGGGCCTTCCACTTGTCCCGCATCGCTCAGCCCTCCATCTGAGCCCAGCTGGGGCCATCGGTCAGATTTCCCTGTACATGAATGGAGTGGCCGTAGAACAGCTCGCCGTCGCCGAACCAGAACTCAAAGGAGCCGTCCGCCCGGACCTCGATGGACTCGGGCTCCATCCGCTCCATAAACTGCTCCCTGGTGATCTCCTGAGGCTCCTCGTCCTCCATCTGCCCGGCCCAGTCGTTGGCGGTGGACAGCAGCTCGTCCGCGGCATACTCCCGCACACGCCTGTCCCAGCCGGCGGCGTCGGACAGCAGGGTCTTGGCGCTCCTCACGCAGTCCCCCCGGTCCTCCTCCCGGTCAAAC
Source organism: Colidextribacter sp. OB.20 (assembly GCF_009911595.1). Lineage (GTDB taxonomy): Bacteria > Bacillota > Clostridia > Oscillospirales > Oscillospiraceae > Lawsonibacter. The sequence goes on along the minus strand of NZ_QWKG01000036.1, from coordinate 34,867 downwards.
ACCAGGGAGATTTCTGTCCCCAGCCAGTCTGCGGCGGTCTCAAACCAGTTTACCCGCCGGTCCAGGGTAAAGGTGCCCAGCCCCTCCTCCCAGAAGGTGACGGGCTTTTTCTGCTCCTCCAGGATGGCCTTCAAATCGGGATCGAAGGCGGGCTCGGGCAGGTCCAGCAGCAGCAGGCGCGCCCCGTCCTCCGACACCCGTCCCCGGAACTTGATGATAAAGTCGGGCCGGGTCCGCTGGCGCAGAATCTCCAGCAGCTGGTCGTCCCCCACGGTGGACAGGACAAATTCCCCCCGGTGGATGTCGGGGCTGTCCTCCTCCATCCAGGCGGTCAGGCCGATGGAGGCCGTCCACAGCTCCTCCCCCCGGGACCTGCCCCCGCCAAAGCCGTTGGCCCCGGTGACGGCCAGGATGGTCCGCTCCTCGGGCGCAAACTGAGCGGCGAACTCCTTGAATTGACTGTTTTCCGCGCCCTCAGAGAGCGGCTTGCGCTTCTTCTCCTCGGGTTTTTCTCCCTTGCTCTTAAACAGACCGAACATGGCGGTTTCCTCCTCTGTCCCTGTGCAGGGGCGGATATCATCCGCCCGTAACGAAACAATGACTGGCTGTGCGCAGGGCGCGCCGCAAATACGCGGGAATCCCCAATACGGCGCGCCGGGTCGTCGCGCCCTACAGCACGCGGGCGCACAATATGCGCCCCTACATTCCTGTGGACCCGAAGCCCCCCGCCCCCCGGGCGGTGTCGTCCAGCTCGTCCACCATTTGGATGCTGGCCTGGATGACGGGGGTAATCATCAGCTGGGCGACGCGGTCGCCGGGCTGAACGGTGAAATCCGATTCCCCGGAGTTTTGAAGGCCCACCAATATTTCACCTCTGTAATCGCTGTCGATGACCCCCACACAGTTGGCAGGGGCCACGCCGTGCTTGATGCCCAGACCGCTCCGGGCGTAGACCAGGGCCACATAATCCGGCGAGGGCAGGGCGATGGCGATGCCGGTGGGGATGGTCCTCCGGCCTCCGGCGGGGATGGTAACCGCCTCGTCCACACAGGCGTGGAGGTCCATGGCCGCCGAGCCGGGGGTGGCGTAGAAGGGCAGGGGAATTTCCTTCCCGATTTTATTGGAAACTGCTTTAATTTTCAAGTCCATATTGTAAACTCCTAAAAATTTTTTCTCATACAGGGCCGGCCTTTGCCGCCCCTATGGGTCCTCTATATCCACCACCTGCACATACCGGCGCAGGGGGTACTCCCCGTCGTGGGCCTCCAGCGGAAGGGAGTCCGACATATGCCCCGGGACGGTAATCCGGTTCACCCCCGCCCGGGCCAGCAGGGCGGCGAGGGTTTCCCGCTCCGCCTCAGGGCAGATCAGCCCCGCCGTCTGGAGCCGCCCCCGCTGCCGGCGCAGAACGGGAATGATCTCCCCCCGGGGCAGGCGCTTTACCAGCACGTTGCCGTGGAGGTGAGACAGCTCCAGCTCCATATCCCGGCGCAGTGTGAGAGAGCAGCTTTGTCCGGGATAATTCAGGTCATCGAACCCAGCCCGATCCACCACCTGCTCCAGCGCCGTCTCCCGGGCGTAGAGGGCGGCCTGGGCCGCCTGTCCGGGGGCTTTATAGCGGGATGCGGCGGCCTTTTCCAATACCGGGAGGAATTTTTTGCAGAATCGCTCCGCAACGGAGAGGAGATCGGTATCCAAATAAATCACCTGACAGGAGGAGCACAGCAGTCCACCGGTGCGGACGATGTGGTCCGCCAGGGGAAACAGGTCCATCCCCTCCCAGCCCGACAGGTAGGCAAAGCTGAGCCGGTGGCCCCACTCGATGAGCTTACACCCCGGTGGGGCCAGCTTGCGCATAGCTGCGATGGCCCCGTCTCCGCCCCAGGTGACAATCCCGTCGGACAGGGCCGTCAGGCGGCGGAGGGATGCAGCGTCTTTGGACGGAATGTCGAAGGCGTACAGCCAGGGGGACAGCCGGGGCTCCAGCTCCGTCAGCTTCTGGAAAATTGCCAGGGTGAGCCCCCGGTCCCCGCGGGGCAGCTTCACCAGGTTGATATTGCCGGTGAGCAGGCCCTCCACGGCGGTGAAGGCGGGCAGGCCCGCCATATTCCCCGGCGCGACATGGAGCAGCACCCCCAGAGGCCGGACCTGAGAGCGCCCGAAGGGCCGGGGGCCGGCGAGGCCGCCCAGCTCCAGGGCCAGCCGCTGTTCCAGGGCGGCCCGGCTGATCTGGGGCCGGATCCGGGCCAGCTCCTCCCTGGCTCCCGGCGGGGCATACTGGGCGATGAGGGGGTCCAGCGCCCCGCTGTCCAGCTCCTCCCCCAGGCCCTCCAGGGCGTCCAGAACGATACAGACCTCCAGCGGCGGGCCGCCGAGGGTTTGGGCGATTTCCTCCCCCAGGCAGCCCAGGACGGGGTTCAGCTCCGAGTCGGGGAGAATGCTCCCGTTGGCAAAAATCAAAAAGCTTCCCCCTTTCCCTCGTCGGAGCAAAGTCCATTCCGCTTCCATGATTTTTTCAAAATCATGATTCGCTCCATTCCCTTGCTCCTCCTCTCCAAACCGGACCCGTTTCACTGGGCTCCGGTTTGGTTTAGTAACTCGGCCGCGCCGGCGGCGCAGGTGGTGATGTCGTTCAGCCCCGCCCGGCCCAGGATGGTGAGAACGGGGGAGCTGAGCCCGCAGCCGCAGTCCTCCCCCGGGGTGAGGGTCCCCAGGTCGTCGGTCATCACGCTGGTCACCGGGGTGGCGTTGATAAGAGGAGTGATGAGATTCACCAGCCCCACCTCCCCCATTGGTAGGGGTTTTAAGGTGCGCACATCCCGGATGATGACCCGGGCGTAGGCCGGGACGTGGAAGCGGTGGTTTTGGCAGGAGTTGAAGAAAACCGGGTGCTCCACCGCCCCGAAAAATTCGTGGATGTGCTCCTCTCCAATCCCCAGCACCCTCTCCGCCAGGGCATAGAGGGTGCCCTTGTCCACCTCCTGGGCGTAGTGCTGCTTCCAGCCCCCGGCCAGGAGGACCCGGGAGCCCCTGGGGAGCCTGACCGAAAGCCCCAGCTCCTCCAGCCGCCTCATCCCGAACCAGAGGTAGGAGGGGAAGGCCACAATCCGGGTGGGGAAGAGGGATTTCTCCAGCCCCCTCAGCCGCCTCACCGCCCCCTCCAGGTCGGGGACATAGCTTCCGTCCCTCCACTCCAGGGCGTAGCTCCGGGTCAGGGGCGGGGCAAAGTGGGTCAGGCCGAACATGGTCCGGGCCACCCCCATCTTGTCCTGCCTGCCCGGCTTATAGCCCAGGACAACATAATGGGCGGGCCTGGGGGAAACCAGCCTGTGATAAAAGCCCAGCCGCAGCACCATGGGGACCTCGGCGAAAATACAGCCCCAGTCAAAGCCCACCCGGCTGAAGCTGCCGCTGGTCCCCGAGGAGGTCACCTGGAACGCCTGCCGCCAGGCGGGCATGGAGGAGACGTGATGCCGCTTGAAAAACAGAGTGGGCAGGACGGGGATTTTCTCCAGGTCGTCTATCCTGTTCAGGCAGCCGGGGGAAAAGCCCTCCGCCTCACAAATGCGCCGGTATGCGGGGCAGTGTTTGATGTGGTAGGCGCAGCTGTCCCGCACCGCCCGGAGGAAGCGCCCATCCGAGCCAGGCAGGTCGTAGGGCCGGCTGAGCCAGAACAGTTTTTGACGGCTGAGCACAGACACACCTCCTTCCGGTCATGGAGCAAAGCCTCCCTTCGCAAAGAGAGGTGGCATTTGCGAAGCAAATGACGGAGGGTTCCCCATCGAAACACACATATCTTTTAGAAAATCCCCCGGTCAGCTTCGCTGACAGCCCCCTTCGTGAAGGGGGTCCTTTATCCCCTACTCCGCGCCCCGATAGTACAGCCCGCGGGTAAAGTCGTTGGGCTGGTATTTGCCCTGATTTAAGTACCGCTCCAGCACCTGGGCGCACTCAATGGCGTTCTCGGTGGTGAACATCAGCCGGGCGCCCCACAGGCCCAGCTCCTTCCAGTCCCTCTGCTTGTCCGCCAGAAAGACCTTCCGGCTGTTGAAGATCTCGTTCCGGCAGCCCCAGGCCTTCACCACCGGGAACCGCTCCCCCTTCCGGTCGGTGAGCAGGTTCACGTTGCCGCAGGTGTGCCGGCCGCAGTGATTATAGATGATGCAGTTCTCGGTAATCATCAGGGGCAGGCGGCCGTAAGCAATAAATTCAGTGGGAATGGCCTTGGAGATGTCCCGAATCTGGGGGAATTTCAGCTCAAAGGACACAGTGGCGGACAGCAGGCCCAGCCGCCGCAGCTCCTTCATGGTCTGGCTGTTATACACCCCCAGGCCGTAGTCCCCCCGGACCTGGAAGCCCAGCCGCATGGCCCGCTGGACGCCCCCCCAGGTCCCGGCCAGGGCCTCGGTCACCCCCAGCTCCTTCGCGGCCACCAGGTCCCGCTCCAGCTGGGGCAGCTCCCGGTCGGTGCAGATCCGGGGCAGAGAGACGGCCAGGGATACCCCCGCCTGCCGGCAGCGCTCCCCCGCGTCGGGGCGGGCGGCCAGCTCCCCGGCGGGGAGATAGAGCAGGGCGGGCTTCAGGCGCAGCAGCTCCGCGCTCAGCTGTCCCGCTGTCCGCAGGGAGACAGTAAATACAGGCGGCTCCGAGGGGTTTTCATAGCGCACCCCGGGCTGATAGGGGGTCTGCCGCCGCTGGGGGACCTCGTCCCGCTGCCTCATCAGCTCCTCCAGGCAGCGGCGGCGCATGTCGTTGAGGGCGGACAGGGGCAGGGACAGGCCCTCCGCTACCTTGGCGGTGGCCTTCTCGCAGCCGAAGGGGGTGCCCCCGGTGCGGGCGAGCTGGCTCTCCACCTTCTCCCTGGTGAGCGGGACGTTCCGGGCCTCCTCCGGCACGGGCCCCTCCACGCTGGCCACCCGGCCCTGCCGGTCCTGAACCGCCGCCCGGGCCGGCTCGCCGGGCTGGATCAGGGCAAAGATGCGCACCGGCTCCTTCCGGTTCTCCCCGCTCTCATAGCTGGCCCGGGCCTGGGCGTAGAGCTCCTTCGGCTCCTTCTCCTCCTGTCGGGTGCCGAACATATCTGGACCCTTCTGGTCCATGTAGTAGCCGTCGGTAAAGCCCTGGCGGGAGAAGGCCTGGCGCAGCATATCCAGCTCCCCGGGGTTGGGCTCCCGCCCCTCCCGGAGGGCCCGGGCGTAGACCCCGGTGACAATGGCCACATACTCGGGCCGCTTCATCCTGCCCTCCAGCTTGAGGCACGCCACCCCCATATCCTGGAGCTCCCTCAAATGTCCCGCCAGGGACAGGTCCCGCAAGGACAGGGGGTACTCGTCCGCCTTTCCGTTCCAGCCGTAGTTCAGCCGGCAGGGCTGGGCGCACAGTCCCCGGTTGCCGCTGCGCCCGCCAATGACGCTGGAGAAGAAACACTGCCCCGACCAGCACATGCACAGGGCCCCGTGTCCAAAGACCTCGATCTCAATGGGGCTGTGCTGGCAGATGTAGGCGATCTGGTCCCGGCTCAGCTCCCGGCTGAGAACTACCCGGGTCATCCCCAAGCCGGCGCACAGCTTCACCCCGTCCAGGGAGTGGACGGTCATCTGGGTGGAGCCGTGGATGGGCAGGTCGGGGAGGAACTGGCGGAGTATCCTCACCACCCCCAGGTCCTGGACAATCACCCCGTCGATGCCGATGCCGCTGGCGTGGGCGGCCAGCTCCGCCGCCCCGGGCAGCTCCCGGTCGGTGAGCAGGGTGTTCAGGGTGAGATAGACCTTGCATCCCCGGCGGTGGCAGTAAGAAACCGCCGCCGCGGCCTCCTCCCGGGTAAAGTTCCTGGCGTTGCGGCGGGCGTTGAAATCTCCATATCCAAAATAGACGGCGTCCGCCCCGCTCTGGACTGCGGCAGTCACCGCTTCCGCGGACCCGGCGGGGGCAAGTAATTCAAGCATTGGAGCGTGACCTCCCCTGAAAAATGGATGCAAGGTCGGATATCATCCGCCCGTGTCGGCCGGACGCGTCTAAGCGGGCGGATGATATCCGCCCCTGCAAACGCCCCGCGATGTATTGATAGAACTCCTATTTCTTCGTCCCCAGCTTAAAAATCTCCCGCTTGGCCTCAGACAGCTCCAGCTTCAGGCTGTTGGCCTCCTCCAGGTTTTCCTTCACCTGGCGGCGGAGATTTTCCGAGGCCTCCTGCTCCTTCAAAAGCATGTCGGCCACGTTCATGGCCGCCAGCACCGCCCCGTCCGCCTGGGACAGCCGGCCGTCCCGCAGGACCTCCTGGAGCTGCTGGTTCACCAGCTCGGCGCACCGGCGGACATAGTCCTCATTTTCCGCCGCCACCATGGTATAGTCCCTTCCGCCGATGGTCACCACGATTCTGTTTATCATCTGTGCTTCCTCCCCCGTGCGTTTTTGGGTATACTCCCCCAGTTTTTTATATAGATAGAGAAATTATATCACATTACGCCCCATTTGGAAAATAAATATTCCATGAATTTTTGAAGAACTTCCGTCTTGATAATTTCCCTGTTTACGCTGGGCCGATTTTGTTGTAGAATAGGGGAACAACGACTGTCGAAGGGGAGGGGCGCGGATGGCCCAGCCATTTTTACCCGGCCAGGTGCTGGCCATGACCGCCCAGGCGGCGGACCGGCTTCTCAGGCTGGACAGCGGCGACGCCGCTCTGCTCTATCTCCAGCTGCTGCGGCGGGGCTCTCTGGAGGGTCTGCGCTGGCCGGAGGGGCGGATTCAGGCCGCACTGGACCAGCTGCGGGCCCAGGGGCTGGCCCCCGACGCTCCCCTTCCCGCTCCTGAGCCCCCCGTCCAGGAGGCCCCCGCCCCCGAATACACCACCGAGGACATCACCCAGGCCCTGGCAGACAAGAGCTCCACCTTCCCCGCTCTGGTGGACGAGGTGGAGCGGCGGCTGGGCAAGCGGCTGTCCGCCGCCGACCTGCGGCGGCTGTATACCCTCTATGACCACCGGGCCCTCCCCGCCGAGGTCATCCTTATGCTGGTGGGCTGGTGCACCGAGGAGGTCACCCGGAAATACGGCCCCGGCCGGAGGCCCTTTCTGTCCCAGATTGAGAAGCAGGGGGCGGCCTGGGCCCGCATAGGCATCGACACCATAGAGCGGGCGGAGGAGCACATCGCCCGCCTCACCCGCCTGCGCTCCCGGGAGGGGACGGTGCTCCGCCTGCTGGACATTCCCCCCCGCCCCCTGGTTCAGCGGGAGAAGGACTACATCGCCGCCTGGGATGACCTGGGCTTTGACGATGAGGCCATCCGCCTGGCCTATGAGCGCACCGTTTTGAAGAAGCAGTCTATGGACTGGGGCTATATGAACGGCATTCTCCGCCGCTGGCACGAAAAGGGGCTGCACACCGCCGCCGCCGTCCGGGCGGGGGACCGGGACCCCCGGCCCATCCGGGCGGGACAGAAGCCCTCCGCGCCCCCCTCCGCCGACCAGGAGCGGCGGGCCCGGGAGAACGTGGAGCGCACCCGCCGCCTGATGGAACAGATGAAACAGGAGGGGAATTGACATGCCCTATGACGCCAATGTGCTGCGCCGGGCCTCCCAGCGGCTGGAGGACCAGTCCCGCCAACGCCGGGAACGGACCGACCGCCTGCGCCTGGAGGCCTATGAAAGGGAGCCCCGGCTGGAGCAGCTGGACCGCCGGCTTCGGGGCACCATGGCCGGACTGGTGGCCGCCGCCCTCCGCCAGGGCGGGGACCCGGTGGCCGCCGTTCAGTCGGTGCGGAGGGAAAATCAGGAGCTCCAACAGGAGCGGGCCGTCCTGCTGGGAGGGCTGGGCCTGCCCGAGGACGCGCTGGATGACAGGCCCGCCTGTCCCCTGTGCCGGGACACAGGCTGGCAGGGGGCCAAAATGTGCCGCTGCCTGAAGCAGCTGTGCGCTCAGGAGCAGATCAGGGAGCTCTCCAAGCTGCTGAACCTGGGAGAGCAGTCCTTCGACACATTCCGCATTGATTACTACAGTCAGGCCATCTATCCGGGCCAGGGAATCTCCCCCCGGGAGAATATGGAGCAGAACTTTAATATCTGCTGGAATTACGCCACCAAATTTGGCCGCGTCGCCATCAAAAACCTGCTTCTCTCCGGCGCGCCGGGGCTGGGCAAGACCTTCCTGTCCGCCTGCATCGCCCGGGCCGTATCGGAAAGCGGCTTTTCAGTGGTCTATGATACGGCTGTGAATATTTTCAGTCAGTTCGAGGCCCGAAAATTCCTCCGGGACAGCCGGGACGGCCTGGATGCCCGGGACGAGACCCGGCGCTATCTCAACTGCGACCTGCTGATCCTGGATGACCTGGGCAGCGAGCTGACCACCCAGTTTACCCAGTCCGCCCTCTATGAGGTCATCAACACCCGGCTGGTGGGGGAGAGGCACACCGTGATCTCCTCCAACCTGTCCATCGGGGAGGCGGCCCAGCGCTACGCCCCTCAGATCGCCTCCCGCCTGGACGGGGAGTACCACACGCTGGAGTTCTTTGGCGACGATATCCGCCTGCTGAAAAAGAACCGGCTGTGAAAAGGAGAATGCATCCATGATCTATGCAGCTATTGCCGCGGCCCTGGTTGTCGCGGACCAAATCGTGAAATATCTGGTGATGACCAACATCCCCCTGGGGGGACACGTCCCCTTTATCCCCTGCATTCTGGAGCTGACCTATGTGACCAACACCGGGGCGGCCTTCTCCATCTTCTCGGAGCACACCTGGATCCTGGCTCTGGTGTCCCTGGTCATGTCGGCGCTGCTGGCCCTGGCCCTGTGGAAGAGCTTCTTCCACCACCCCTTCGGCAAGCTGGCCCTCACCCTGCTGCTGGCGGGGGCGGTGGGCAACCTTATCGACCGGGCCCTCCGGGGGTTTGTGGTGGACATGTTCAACGTGCTGTTCATGCACTTCGCCGTGTTCAACGTGGCGGACATCTGCGTGGTGACCGGGGGCATCGCCGCGGGAATTTACTATCTGTTCCTGTGGGACAAGTATGAGAGGAAGCCCGATGACAACACTGACCCTGACCACTGACCGCCCTGGCGAGCGGCTGGACGCCTTCCTGGCCCGGTCTGTCCCCGGCCTGACCCGCTCCGGGGCCCAGAAGCTGCTGGAGCGGGGGGCGGTCCTTCTGAACGGCAGGACGGCGCGGAAGAACGACAGGCCCAGCCTCGGCCAGGCGCTGACGGTCTCCCTCCCAGACCCGGAGCCCATTGATGTGCTTCCCCAGCCCATCCCCCTGGACGTGGTCTATGAGGATGGAGACGTGATCGTGGTGAACAAGCCGGCGGGGCTGGTGGTCCACCCCGCGCCGGGCCACCCGGACGGCACTCTGGTCAACGCCCTGTTATATCACTGCGGAGCTTCACTGTCCGGAATCAATGGCCAGCTGCGGCCGGGCATCGTCCACCGCATCGACCGGGACACCTCCGGCCTTATCATCGCCGCCAAGAATGACCAGGCCCACCTGGCCCTGGCCGCCCAGCTCCAGGATCACAGCCTGGCCCGGACCTATGAGGCGGTGGCGGTGGGAAATTTCCGGGAGGACAGGGGCACGGTGGACGCCCCCATCGGCCGTCACCCGGTGGACCGGAAGAGAATGTCTATCGACCGCCGGAACGGCCGGGAGGCCGTTACCCACTGGTCCGTCCTGGCCCGGTATCCGGGGCACACCCATGTGGAGTGCCGGCTGGAGACAGGCCGCACCCACCAGATCCGGGTCCATCTGGCCTCCACCGGCCACCCGCTCCTGGGGGACACGGTGTACGGGGCCAAAAAGCCCGTCCCCGGCCTGGCAGGCCAGTGCCTCCACGCCCGGCGGCTGCGGTTTGTCCACCCCTCCACCGGCCAGCCTGTGGAGCTGGAGTGTCCCCTGCCCGGCTGGTTCCAGGCCGTTTTGGACCGGCTGGGAGGGTGAGACTCCGCATTTTCCCGGGAAAATTGGAGAAAAGCCCTTGCATTCCCGGACAAACTGTGGTATGCTTTTGGGTACTTCCGGAATTTCACCGGCTGAAAACGTAAATCTGCGGCCCCCGAGGCCTTGAAAGGAACGAATCACATGAATGCACTAAATTTAGTCCTCACCATCATCCAGGTCCTGTGCGGTCTGGCCGTCATCGCCGTGGTTATGCTCCAGTCCGGCAAGAGCGCCGGCCTGTCCGGGGCCATCGCCGGCGGCGCCGACACCTTCCTGTCCAAGAACAAGGCCAAAAGCCTGGACGCCAAACTGGCTAAGATGACCAAGTGGGTGGCCATCCTCTGGATTGTCATCACCCTGGTTCTCAGCATGATCTGATTATACCGAAAAGCTGAACTCCTCACCTTTCTTGGTGAGGAGTTTTCTTTCTGCTTGCGAAATCTGTCGATCCTTGATACAATGAAAACGCCGTCCAACTCCGCCCTGTTAAAGGGGAAGGAGGTGAATCCCTATGGGCTGCGTGCAAGAACTCTTGTTGGCCATCGCCGCAAATGTAATCGCATATTACATCTGCAAATGGTTTGATGCCCACACAAAAGGACGGTAACCACAGCGAAACCCCGGAGAGTCGCACCTCTCCGGGGTTCTTTTTTGTGAAACCCATGTGCTGCGTGCAATCTTACCTGGGTCTGACTTGATTATACCACAGTCATACAGAGATATGCAAGAGAAAAATATCATTTCATCTCGTGGCTGTTGAGCAGGGCGTGCTTGATGTCCCACAGCTTCTGGGACAGGTCCACATAGTAGTTGTGGGGGTTCTCAAACCGCTTCACCTCGTCCCACAGGGCGTCCACCTGCCGCTGGCAGTAGGCCCGGCTCACTTGGAGGTCGGGCACCTGATACACCAGCTCGCCCCTCTGGAAGATGGGCACCATCAGCTCCTTTGCCTCGATGCCGGTGTATACCTTCCGCTTCCAGGTGGCGTCCGGGTCGAAGAGCTCCAGGGGCTGGGAGAAGTCGAACTGCTCGTCGTGGAGGCAGATCAGGTCGGCCTCCGCCTTGCCGGTGTCCTGGGAGAAGATGCGGTAAATCTTCTTGAAGTGGGGGGTGGTGATCTTGGCGGCGTTCTCGCTGATCTTGATCTTTGGGATAATGGCGCCGTCGTCGTCCTCGATGGCGGCCAGCTTATACACCCCGCCGAACACCGGCTCGGACCGGGAGGTAATGAGCCGCTCGCCCACCCCGAAGGAGTCGATCCTCGCCCCCTGGCGGACCAGATCCCGGATGATGTACTCGTCCAAGGCGTTGGAGGCCACAATCTTGCACTCGGCAAAGCCCTCTGCGTCCAGCATCTCCCGGGCCTTCTGGGACAGGTAGGTCAGGTCGCCGGAGTCCAGCCGGATGCCGCACTTGGTGATGCCCCGGGGGAGAAGCACCTCTTTAAAAGCCCTGATGGCGTTGGGCACGCCGGATTTGAGCACATTGTAGGTGTCCACCAGCAGGGTGGCGTTGTTGGGGTAGAGCTCACAGTAGGTCTTGAAGGCGGTGAGCTCGTCGGGGAACATCTGCACCCAGGAGTGGGCCATGGTCCCGGTGGCGGGGGAGCCGTACCGCTGGTCGGCCATGGTACAGGCGGTGGCGGCACAGCCGGCGATGTAGCTGGCCCGGGCCCCCAGCAGAGCGCCGTCCGCCCCCTGGGCCCGGCGGGAGCCAAACTCCGCCACAGGCCGGCCCTCGGCGGCCCGGACAATGCGGTTGGACTTGGTGGCGATGAGGCTCTGGTGGTTCAGGGTGAGAAGGATGAAGGTCTCCACAAACTGGGCCTGGATTGCCGGGGCCCGGACGGTGAGAATGGGCTCGTTGGGGAACACAGGGGTGCCCTCAGGGACGGCCCAGATGTCGCCGGTGAACTTAAATTCCCTCAAAAAAGCCAGAAATTCCTCGCTGAAGCAGCCCTTGGTCCGGAGATAGGCCACGTCCTCCTCGTCGAAGCACAGCTCCTGGATATACTCCACCACCTGGGCCAGCCCGGCCGCGATGGCGAACCCCCCCTTATCCGGGACGGAGCGGTAGAACACGTCGAAGTAACACACCCGGTCCTGCAGGCCGGTCTGGAAATAGCCGTTTGCCATGGTCAGCTCGTAGAAGTCGCACAGCATAGTCAGGTTTGTCTTTGCTTTCATAGGGAAAGCCTCCTTTGTCGGGAGTGACAAGACACCCCCTCGTTTGAACTCATTATACACGCTGCGGAAAAAAATGCAAGGGTTTGGTGAAACCAAAAAGCGCCCGGCTGTGATATGATAAGTGAAAGCGGCTTTCAAAACAGTTCGGGAGTTTTTCTTATGCGGGAAGAGATCATCTTGCAAAAAATATACGCCGGCGATCCCGCCGGCCTGGAGGCGCTGATGGAGCGCTACATCCCCTATGTTTCCGCGGTGGTGTGGAACATTCTGCGAAATTCCATGCCTCTGGAGGACGGGGAGGAGGTAGTGTCCGACGTATTTCTGGCCGCATGGCGGCAGCCGTCGGCCCTGCGTCCGGGCTCGGTGAAGAGCTGGCTGGGGGCGGTAGCCCGGAATAAGGCCAAGAACAGGCTCAGGCGGATGGATCGGACCCTGCCTCTGGAGGAGGACGCCCTGGACATCCCCGGCCCCGACGACCCGCCCGGCGACCTGGAGCGGGCGGAGGAGCGGCGGCTGGTCCGCCAGGCGGTGGATTCCCTGCCCGGTCAGGACCGGGAGATTTTTCTCCGCCATTACTACTACACCCAGACCGTACAGGAGATATCGCTCTGTATGCGCCTCAATGAATCCACAGTGAAAACCAAGCTCCGGCGGGGCCGGATGAAGCTGAAAGAAATTTTGACGAGGGAGGGGTTTCTCCGTGAAGCGTAACATTTCTGACCTGCTGGACTGCTATCCGGCGGAGAACATGGAATTGGGCGGAACTACCCCCTATTCCTCCGCAAGAATTAAGGAGATTACTATGAATAAAATCAATCGTGCAGATATGCCCAGCGCCAAAGCCAAGACCCGCGTCAGACCCGTCCGGCTGCTCATCGCCGCAGCCATCGCCGCCGCCCTGTCCGTCTCCGCCCTGGCGGCCACCCGCCTGCTGGGCGGGGAGCTGTTCGGCGACGTATTCTCCCAGGGCAGCTCCCTCTCCCAGGGACAGATCGACGCCATCGACCGGCTGGTCCAGACCTTCGAGGGGCAGGACGGCTCTATCCCCGCCGCCGTCACCGACAACGGGGCCACCATCACCCCCATCGCCGCCCTGGCGGACGAGAATGTCTACTACCTGCGCCTGCGGGTGGAGGCCCCGGAGGGGACTGCCCTGCCCGACCTGGATATGGACCGGGACGAGGCCGTCTATCAGCTCTTCGGCCCGGAGGGAGAGGACAGACTCGAACTGACCCCCACCCAGGGGGCCTATCCGAAGGATGCCTTCGGATATCAGCTGGATTTCCACACCCTGCCTGACAGCGAGCCCAACGACAACATCAAGGAGTTTGTGGTGCAGTTCACCAACATCAGCGACAACGGAATCACCCTCAACGACGGGGTTTCCAAGCTGCTCACCATCCGCGGCCTGTGGATTCAGGACGCCAATAAGGGCTACACCCCTGTCTTTACCGGGGAGTTCGTCTTTGACATCGGCCTGAACTTCCAGTCTCAGAAAATCGACCTGCCTGCCCAGGGCCTCACCTGGCGCCACGAAATGCTGGACTACACCAACACCCTCCAGGCCATAACCCTGTCCCCCCTGAGCCTGTCCTATCAGGTGGACTGCTCCATGCCCAAGAATGACCACATCGGCGCCCAGCTGGGCGACCTGGAGATCGTGCTGAAGGACGGCACCGTGTTCTTCTCTGAGGTGGAGGACGAGCGGGACCGCGAAGTACTGGCCAACTACATCCGGGAGATGGACATCACCCTGCCCCTCACCGGCGAGCCCACCGGCGTGTTCGAGAACTATATCATCTTCGATCAGCCCCTGGACCTGAGCCAGGTGGACTACATCCGCTACGGCGAGACCAAAATCCCCGTCAGCGCGGAATAATTTCCAGCTTTTGAGACATACTGAACCCACAGCGATTCTCACAATTCCCGCCCCTCTCTGGGGCGGGAATCAAAAATATCGCAGGGAGGGTTTACTATGTCCGACAAAACCGAGGCCTTTCTCCACAGCCAGACCCGTGAAAACCTGATGCGGGCCTTCGCCGGGGAGAGTCAGGCCCGAAACCGCTACACCATCGCCGCCGGGGTGGCCAACAAGGCGGGGCTGGCCGTAATTCAGGGGGTGTTCCTCTTCACCGCCGAGCAGGAGCGGGTCCACGCCAAGCAGTTCTACTCCTGTTTGGAGGACTGCGCCGGCCAGACCGTCAAGGTGGACGGCACCTACCCGGTGGACATCTACTCCGGGGTGCTGGACTACCTGCGCGCCGCCCAGCACAACGAGTATCAGGAGTGGGAGCACGACTACGACCACTTCGCCAAAACCGCCATGAGCGAGGGCTTCCCCCTGGTGGGCAAGCTCTTTGAGAACATCGCCCGGGTGGAGAAAACCCACGGGGACCGCTTCGGAAAATTCGCCGACCTGATGGAAAAGGACCAGCTGTTCTTCTCCGAGGCGGAGGTAACGTGGATGTGCCTCCACTGCGGCTGGACGGTGAAGGCCACCGCCGCCCCCGCTCACTGCCCCGTCTGCCGCCACCCCCAGGGGTATTTCGTGCGGTTCGAGCTGGCGCCCTGGAGCTGAATCAAGGCTTGTTTAAAAATGTCCCGTATTTTACAAGCTGTAAAATACGGGGCGTTTTATTTACTCAAAGGCCCCGGAGATACTTCCCCTCTGGAGAATATGTCCCTCCGCCGCCCGCAAGAAGGTCTTTTTCCGTGACGCGGGGGAGAGGTCCAGGGCACAGTTCAGAGCATAGACGGTGAAGCGGTAGGTGTGGGTCCTCCCTTTGGGCGGCTTGGGGCCGGCGTAGCGGTGGAGGCCGTAGGCCACCCCCTGGGCTGCGCCGCCCGGAGCGGACTTCCCCGCCGGGATTGCCCCGGGGACCCGGTCCGCCGCCGGGAGGTTCCAGATTACCCAGTGGGTGAAGCCCTTGATGGGGTGGCTCATGTCCTCCAGCACCACGGCCAGCGTGACCGCCTCCGGGGACAGATTTTCCAGAATCAGCTCCGGGGAGAGGTCCCGCCCCCGGCCGGTGTGGTCCGGGAGAAATTTGCCGTTTTCAATGCCGGAGCAGTGTATTTTCAGCATTTTTTCTTCCATATGTATCCCTTCTCAGATTGGTCTTGCCAAAAGCCTCTTCGTCAAACCGCGCGTCAAAATATCCAAAAGGAGCAATCCCTTGTTGATGGATGGCTGACCGATCATCCGGGATTTATTGAATTATAATTCTCAAAAGGCAAAAATCAAATCCTTGCCGTATGCTTTGCACAATTTCGACATAGACAGGTTTTTCAAAAACGATTTCAAATAATTTTTTGTTATATCCAGCAGTGCAGTGACACCATGTTAATGAATTTGAATTTTTTGCTTTTTCTAACATGGGACATTCACAAGAAAACATTTTTGTATATAATTGATTATCTTTAATAAACCAACCGGCACCATTTTCATTCAAAGCATTGACAAATCTATGCAAATCCTGATTCAAAGAGAGATAGAGTTGTTTCAAGTTATTTGCTGTATCTTCTAATCTGCCATTTTCATTACAATAGCACGCTTGGCGAATGTTTTGTACTGTTTTTTTATCAAATCTATTTTCAAGAATAGCAGATAGCTTTTCTACCCACTCGGCTCGAATGTCTGGTGTTGAATTTATTGATAATGGAATTTCCTTTATGATGCTTTCCGCAGCTTCCCTTGATACATTCTTTTCCAAACTATGTTTCAACCTCATTAATTCATCTATTTCTAATGTCGGAGAAACTTGCTCTGGCATAGAAAAATTTTTCATATTCTTTCTCCTTAAATGTCGATTTGTCGATTCGATTATAGCACATAGTTTCTGCTATATCAATGTGCCTTTGCAGAGGCTGGCGAAGTGATATCCCAACAATACTTTTCTTAGAAAGAACCCATATGCCCTCCTAATAGACACAGCCCTCCGAAAAATCGGAGGGCCGTAAAATCAACCTTTTTTCTTGGAGGCCTCCCGCATCCGGTCGCCGTGGTCCAGCAGGCGCTTGCGCAGGCGCAGGTTTTTGGGAGTGCACTCCAGCAGCTCGTCATCGGCCAAAAACTCCAGGCACTGCTCCAGGGAGAGGGTGCGGGGGGTGACCAGGCGCAGCGCCTCGTCAGAGCCGGAGGCCCGCATATTGGTCAGCTGCTTCTTCTTGCACACGTTGACAGAGATATCCTCCGCCTTAGGGCACTCGCCCACGATCATGCCGCCGTACACCGGAGTACCCGCCCCGATGAACAGGGCACCCCGCTCCTGGGCGTTGAACAGGCCGTAGGTGACCGCCTCGCCTGTCTCGAAGGCCACCAGGGAGCCGGTGGACCGGCGGCTGATCTCCCCCTTGACGGGGGCATAGCTGTCAAAGACGGAGGCCATGATGCCCTCGCCCTTGGTATCGGTGAGGAACTCGCTGCGGTAGCCGAACAGGCCCCGGGCGGGGACCAGGAACTCCAGCTTGGTGCGGCTGCCCACCGGGTTCATGGTGACAAATTCCCCCTTGCGGGAGCCCAGCTTCTCCATAACGGCCCCCACATAGTCGGTGGGCACGTCCACAACCAGCCGCTCAATGGGCTCGCATTTCACGCCGTCCACCTCCTGGTAGAGGACGCGGGGGGGCGACACCTGGAGCTCGTAACCCTCCCGGCGCATGGTCTCGATGAGGATGGACAGGGACATCTCCCCCCGGCCGGCCACGTTGAAGGAGTCGGTGGAGTTCTCCACCTCGGATACCTTCAGGGACACGTCCTTCAGGGTCTCCCGGAACAGCCGGTCCCGGAGCTGGCGGCTGGTGACAAACTTGCCCTCCCGGCCGGCGAAGGGGGAGTCGTTCACCGAGAAGGTCATCTCGATGGTGGGGGCGGAAATCTGGACAAACTCGATGGGCTCCACCTGCTCTGTGGAGCAGATGGTGTCGCCGATGGTCACATCGCCGATGCCGCTCATGGCGATAATGCTGCCCGCCTCCGCCTCCTGGACGGGGACCTTGCCCAGGCCGTCAAACTCGTACAGGGAGGTTGCCTTGGCCTTCTTGGCGGGGACGTCGGAGTCGTGGTAGTTGCACACCGCAATCTCCTGGTTCTGCCTCACCACGCCCCGCTCAATGCGGCCGATGGCGATGCGGCCCACAAACTCGTTGTAGTCGATGGAGCTGACCAGCATCTGGAAGGGGGCGTCCACCTCCACGTCGGGGGCGGGGATATACTCGAGGATAGCGTCGAACAGGGGCTTTAAATCGCTGCCCGCCACGTCGGGCTGGACAGAGGCGATGCCCTGCCGGCCGGAGCAGAAGAGCATGGGGGACTCCAGCTGCTCGTCAGTGGCGTCCAGATCCAGCAGCAGCTCCAGGCACTCGTCCACCACCTCATAGACCCGTTGGTCGGGGCGGTCGATCTTGTTCACCACCACGATCACCCGGTGGCCCAGCTCCAGGGCCTTGGACAGCACAAACCGGGTCTGGGGCATGGGGCCCTCAGCGGCGTCAACCAGAAGGATAACGCCGTTGACCATCTTCAGGATGCGCTCCACCTCGCCGCCGAAGTCGGCGTGGCCCGGGGTGTCCACAATGTTGATCTTCACGTCGCCGTACTGCACGGCGGTGTTCTTGGCGGTGATGGTAATGCCCCGCTCCCGCTCCAGGTCGCCCGAGTCCATCACCCGGTCGGTGACTGCCTGGTTCTCCCGGTAGACGCCCGACTGCTTGAGCATCTCGTCCACCAGGGTGGTCTTGCCGTGGTCTACGTGGGCGATGATGGCGATATTCCTTAATTTCTCATTTTTCATGGGAATTGCACCTCAAATCTGTGGATTTCTCAATAAGCCAAAGCATTATACCCCCATTTTCAGGAAAAAGCAACACAGATAGGAAAAAAACACATACAAAGGGAACCTTTATTCCTTTTCTCCGTCTGTATAATATATAAGAAGTATGACCGCCCGGGCCCTCTCTGACGGGCCGCGCACCGGCAGGGGAGCCATGCTTATACAATGACGATGCCAAAAGGATGCTGTACCAATGGGCGAATGATACCGATCAATTCTATACTGCAAAGGAACTCATACAATGAAGCAAGCAGCCCTGCGCCCGGGAGTGGTCCCGAAAAAATCAAACAAATTTTCGATTTCCCCTTGACTTTCTCGAACGTCTGTTGTATAGTTGTGACTGGAACAAGCGTTTCTTTTCGGCAGGGCTTATAATAGTCCGTTTTTTTGGACATCCTGTATTTTATCCTACCCTTACATCAAATACGTGGAGGGGACCTGTATGCAGACTATGTACTACAAAACGTCCAATTTCATCCGGCACAGCGGCAATGTCATCGACCTGACCGAGCTGCGCCGCCAGCAGGCGCTGGCTCAGCACGACAGCCTGGCCCGCCAGCCCGAGGACGTTGATCTGTCCCCGGAGCCAGAAATCCGGGAGGAGGAGCCCGCCTTCCGCCCGGTGGTGCTTACGCTGTCCAGAGACCAGCGCCGCCGCGCCCGGTGGACCCGCCGGGCCTGGATGCTGGACGCCTGCGCCAGCCTGGCCGTGGTCCTGATGACCCTGGTATTTGTCCTGCGGGTCATGCTCTGAGGAGAAAAGGTTACAAACACAACATCTTGTTTTTTCTTCCGAAATAGACACAATTTAGTCGAAAAACGCCCTGCCTCCCCGGCGCGGCGTTCTTTTTTGTGCATTTTTCCTTGTGGATTTTTAATTTTCTGGAAAAAAGAGGCTTGACGGAACAGGGAAAAACGTGTATATTGTTGTTACCGTTTTGTAACTCTTATTTCATGATTGTCATTTTTCCAAAGCGAGGTGATCTCTCAGTGGATCTATCACAAAATCAAAGCTGGACAGCCCGGCTCCCCGTTGTGGGGGAGGATGACACCGAGCGGCTTCCTATCATAAAACGCAAGGCAGACCGGCGGCCTCCCAAAGCAGACTCGGTCAAAGCCGCCCAGCAGCCCCCCAGAACCAAGGAGGTCAAGGCGGTGGAGCGGCCCTCCGAAGCCAAGAAAGCCGAGACAGTGGAAAAGCCCGCTCGGGACCTCGGCCAGGAGCTGCTGCTCTATCTTCAGGGCTTCCGGGAGTGGAGCCGTATCCATATCCGCCGCTGGACCCACCTGTTCCACGGCGCCGCCGCCGGCACGCTGGCGGTGGGACCCATCTCCTTCCTGATCATGGCCGGCGCATTGGGCGCCGCCCTCACCCTGACCACCCTCTATTCCACCAGCTACGCCGTCATTGTGGACGGCCAGGAGGTGGGAGTGGTGGCCGACCAGAGCGTGGTGGATCAGGCCATTCACACGGTGGAGACCCGGGGTAGCCAGCTGCTGGGCTACGACTATCAGGTGAACGGAGACATCGACTACAGCTTTACCCTATCCCTGAAAAGCGACCTGAGCCAACCCCAGGACATCAGCAACTACTTCTACAGCCAGCTCAACGAGCTCAGCGACCAGCTGCGGGCCTATGAGGTGGTGGTGGACGGCCGGAGCATCGGCACTGTGAAGGACGAGGCCGCCCTGAACGGAATGCTGGACTCCATCAAGGCCCAGTTCGTCAACGAAAACACCACCTCCGCCGACTTTGTGGAGGACCTGTCCGTCCATACGGTATACGCCGTGGACAACCTGATGACCATTGACCAGGTGGAGCAGGCCCTGAAGGCCAACACCACCGGCGCGACCACCTATACCGTGGTCAAGGGCGACACCTACAACGGCATCGCCTACGCCAACGACATGTCCCTCAGCGACCTGATGGCTCTCAACCCTGATGCCAGCCTGAACCGGCTGATGGTGGGAGACGTGCTCAATGTGAAGGAGATTATCCCCGCCCTGTCCGTCCGGACCACCGAGCAGGTGACCTATACCCAGCCTATCCCCTGCCCTGTGGAGGAGCAGGAGGACAGCTCCATGTATAAGGGCGACTCCAAGATCATCACCCAGGGTGAGGAGGGGGAGTCCCTGGTCTCCGCCGACGTGGTCTATGTCAACGGCTACGAGCGGGAACGCACCGTGACCGACACCCAGACTCTGCGGGAACCCACCGTAACCGTCAAGGCCGTGGGCACCAAGGAGCGGCCCAAGACCGCCTCCAAGGGCACCTACATCTGGCCCGTCCGCAGCCACCGCATCAACTCCTACTTTGGCGGCCGGAACATCTTCGGCAGCTACAGCTTCCACTCCGGCATCGACCTCCACGCCGCGTATGGCGAGACCGTCATGGCCGCCGACGGCGGCACCGTCACCAAGGCGGGCAGGAGCAGCGGCTACGGCAACCTGGTGGTCATCCGCCACGACAACGGCACCGAGACCTACTACGCCCACAACTCCAGCCTTCTGGTCTCTGTAGGCCAAAAGGTCTATCAGGGCCAGGCGGTGGCCAAGGCGGGCAGCACCGGCCGCTCCACCGGCGTCCACTGCCACTTTGAGGTCCGGGTCCGCGGCACTGCCGTCAACCCCCTGAACTACCTGAGATAATTGCAAAGCGCCTCCCCGTCCATGTGAGACGGGGAGGCGCTTTCCGCTGCTTCTGAGAATACTCCCTGCGGCTTATTTGGGCGACGCCACGATGATGCGGACGCGGCCGCCGGCGGAAAAGCCCAGGCTGTCATACCAGCCGGTAAGCTTAAAGTCCTCGCCGTTCACCTGGGACAGCTCGGTCAGGTAATAGCCCTGGCCGCCGGTGCTGTCCCGGAGCAGGACCTGAATATCCTCGGCCAGCTTATACTCCCTGCCGCCTCCCATGGCGCTGAGGGAGGACAGGCTGTCCAGACTCACCGAGGTCAGCTGCCGGATGCTCTTCAGGCTTCCCTTCTCATACACCAGCGCGGCCCCGCCGGTGCTGACCGGATACTTTGCGCTGCTGTGCAGGCTCTGGGCCTGGCCGTCCAGGATGTAGGTGTAGTCGACAGAAACATTCATCTCCATGGAGTTGTCCTCCACCCTGCTGATGTAGACATAGCTCTGGATATCGCCGGTGACATTCCGGAGCAGCATGCGGTCAATCTCCCCGTCGGCGTTCAGGGTGTAGCAGCGCACGTCCTCGCCGGACAGCCTGACCCCCGCCAGGCGGGAGGGGTAAATGCGGACATAGCCGCCGTTTTCGTCGGTGTCCAAAATCTGAACCCCGTCAGCAAATCTGTAATTTCCCAGGCCCGTTCCGTCCTTGCTCACCGCTCCCTCCAGCTTTTTGGCGGACAGGCTCCTTACTGTAGTCCCCGACTGGGTGGCGGAGACAGTGACCAGCTTTCCGGCGGACAGGGCGCTGCCGCTGTGGTAGAAGGTATGCACCACCCCGTCGGTGCAGGCCACCTGGGTGGTCACCTGGGCGGAGGCTGTGGACGAGCTGGTGGTGGAGGAGGTGGAGGCCCCCTTGGCGCTGGACACCACCGTGCCGTAGTAGACGGCCTCGTTCTCCAGTGCGTCGATGACCCGGACCACCTCGCCGTTCATCCCAAGCAGGAGGGTGACCAGGTCCCCCTCCCGGAAGCTGCCCTGGCTGGAGAGCTGGTAGGCGGCCTCAGAGGTCCCAAGCTGATAGCTCACCCCGGCCACAGTGACGGCGGTGGGGGCGGCGGCGCTGGGGGACAGGCCGGTCAGGGTGCCCGTCACCCGGCTACGATAGACCCAGACTGTGCCCATATTGGCGCTGTAGTAGTACACGTCATACTGCTGCACCGACGCCAGGGAGGAGAGCGCCCCGTTGCAGTACACCGCGGTAGGGGTGAGGGGCAGTGACAGGGCGGCGCTGTCCGCCACATAGGGCCCCTTGGTCCCGGCAGACACCAGGGCGGAGTAGTCCACCTGGCCGTTGGTGACGGTGCAGCCCAGGGCGGTCCCGTACACCGTCCCGGCACTGGTTTTGGCGGTGAGCAGGTTGTAAAACAGGTTCACGCAGTCCTGCCGGGTCAGCTTTGCCCCCTGCTCTGCGGATACGCCGTCCAACAGGCCGACGGAGCTGGCCTTGGACAGCTGGGCGGCGGGGTAGGCCCCCTTCAGGTCGCTGGGGTCGTAGCCCAGCGCCTTCAGCAGGGCGGCGCAGCCCTCCTCCAGGGTGATAGCCTGGTCGGGGCGGAAGGTGCCGTCCACATAGCCGGTCATCCAGCCCTGCTCAATGGCGACGCGGACGCTGCCGCTGGCCCAGTGGTCCCCCTTCAGGTCCTTGAACAGAGAGACGCCGTAGCCCTCCGCCGCGTCCTTATAGGGGGAGGCGGCGGTAAGCATCTGGGCAAACTGGGCCCGGGTGACCGTACTGCTGAGGCTGTCGTCCCCGGAGAGGATACCCAGGGCCTGAAGGGCCTCCTGCCTGGAGCCGGCGGCCTGTGCCCCGACGCACAGGGAGAGGGCGAGGCAGAGGGCAAGGGCGGCGGAGGTAATGCGTTTTGTTTTCATAATGATACTCCTTTTTGGCGTGATGGTATGTAGGGCGCGACGACCCGGCGCGCCGTCATGGAGGTCCCAAACGGGCCGACATCCACAGATCAATCATAGTGCAGCGCGTCGATAGGGTTAAGCCGTGCCGCTTTTTTGGCGGGGAGGTAACCGAAGAGCACGCCGATCCCCGCGGAGATACCGAAGGCCATGAGGACGGCGAAGGGGGTAGGGGCCACGGTGAGGGCCTCCTCCATCAGCCGTGCCACCACTACGGTGGCGGCGGCGGACAGGAGGTAACCCAGTCCGATGCCGATGAGCCCGCCCAGGGCGCTGGTGACCGCCGCCTCGATGACGAACTGCTCCATAATGGTCCGCTCCTTGGCCCCCAACGACTTGCGCACGCCGATCTCCCGGGTGCGCTCGGTGACGGACACCAGCATGATGTTCATAATCCCGATACCCCCCACCACCAGGGAGATGGCGGCGATCCCCGCCAGCACGCCCACCAGAATGTTAATCATCCCGGTCATGGTGTCCACCAGCTCGGACATGGTGATAATGGAGAAATAGTCGTCGCTGCCAAAGAAATCGGTGAGGGCCCCCTCCAGGGCGGCCTTGCTCTCATCCATGCGGTCCTCGTCCGCCATGGTGACCACATAGCTGGACACCCGGCTGCCCCCCAGCCGGGCGGCGGTGGAGTAGGGCAGGTAGAGGCAGTCGTCGCCGCCCCCCTCGCTCATGGAGTCCTCCCGCTGGTCCAGCACCCCCACGACGGTCAGGGCCTGGCCTCCCACCCGGAGGGTCTGGCCCAGGGCGTTTCCGCCGAACCGGGCCTGATTCACATAGGCCCCCACCACACACACCCTGGCCCGGGTGGCGATGTCGCTGTATTGCAGCCCCCGGCCCTGAGAAATGGTGTAGCCATAGATGCTGTTGTAGTCCTCGCTCACCCCGGAGACCGAGATGGAGGTGGTCTCGCTGCCGATCTTCACCCCGCCCATCATGGACACGGTGGGGGAGCACAGCTCCAGCTGGCTGGGGTGATCGGCCACGATCTCATACATATCCTCCACCTCCATGGTCCGAGTGGCCCCCCGGGCCTGGACGGTGACGGTGAGGGTGTTGGTCCCCATGCTGGAGAAGCTGTCGGCGATGTAGTGCTCCAGACCGCTGCCCAGACCCACAATCACAATAACCGCCGCCACGCCGATGATAATACCCAGCATGGTGAGCAGGGTGCGGACCTTGCTGGAGGCGATGTTTTTCAGGGCCAGGGAGAAGGATTCGCTAATTCTCATGCCCCCGCACCCCCTCTCATGCCGGCGGCTCTGGGGGTGACCACCGCCTCCGGAGCGCTGGCGGGGCCGTCATACACCACCCGGCCGTCCTCCAGGCGGATAATCCGCTGGGCCTGGACGGCGATGGAGTTGTCGTGGGTGATGAGGACCACGGTATGCCCCTGGCCGTGGAGGTCCTGGAGCATGGAGAGCACCTCCCGGCCGGTGCGGGAGTCCAGGGCGCCGGTGGGCTCGTCGGCCAGAATCACCGAGGGCCGTCCCACCAGGGCCCGGGCGATGGACACTCGCTGCTGCTGGCCCCCAGACAGCTCCATAGGCCGGTGCCGCCACTTGTCCCCCAGGCCCACCTGCTCCAGGGCGGCCCGGGCCCGGTCCCGCCGCTCCCCCCGGGACACGCCGGCGTACATCAGCGGGACCTCCACATTTTCCAATAGATTCAGCTTGGGCAGCAGGTTGTATTGCTGAAAGATGAAGCCCAGCAGCTCGTTGCGGATCTCGGCCAGCCGGTTTTTGTTCATCCGCCCCACATCCTGGCCGTCCAGGAGGTAGGTTCCCTCCGAGGGCACGTCCAGGCAGCCGATGATGTTCATGCAGGTGGACTTCCCCGACCCGGAGGAGCCCACAATGGCGGTGAACTCCCCGGCCCCGATCTCGAAGGAGATGTGGTCTGCGGCGGTGACGGTACTGTCCCCCATGTGGTAGTACTTGCACACCTCCTGAAAGGTAATCAGCGCCGCCATATCAGAAGCCTCCCCGTCCGCCGCCGGGGCCTCCGCCGGCGGACACTGTGATGTTTGGCGTCCCGCCGCCGGGCATAGCCCCATCACTGAAGGTCGCCACGCCCATGCCGCCGGGGATCATCATCTCAAATCTGCCCGAGCCGGTGGTGGGGATGTAGGCCACCGTGTCCCCCTCCTGGAGGCCGGAGACGATCTCAATGTAGCTGCTGTCGCTGGCCCCGATCTCCACGGGGACGGAATAGTACTCCCCGCCCTCCATGGCGGTACCGTTGGCGGCGCTGGGGGAATCGGCGGTAACCAGCACGGTGTTCCCCCGGTTCAGCGCCCCGGCGGGGATGGCCAGCACATCGCTGGCGCTCTCCAGGGTGATGGCGGCGTCCACGTTCATACCGGGGAGCAGGCCCTCCGTCTCGTCGATGCGCACGGTGACCGGGTAGGTGGTGGTCCCCCCGGAGGAGGTCCCGGCCACGCTCACCTTGGTGACCACGCCGGTGTAGGTCTTCCCCTCCACCGCGTCGGCGGTGATGCTCACCTTCTGACCCACCTCAATGTCAGAGATATCCAGTTCGTCCACACTGAGGGTCATGGTCAGGTAGCTCAGGTCATAGATGGAGCACAGCACCTTCCCCGCCTCGCTGGTCTCCCCGGCCTTGTAGTTCTTGTCGATGACCGTCCCCCGGATGGGAGAGGTGATGGTGTAGTTGTCCAGCTGGTCCTGCCGGCTCTCCAGAGACAGCTGGGCGTTGCGCAGGGAGTCGGCGGCGCTCTGGAGGCTGTCCTCCACACTGTCGCTGGTCAGGGTGAGGATGACGCCCCCCTGATTGACCCAGCTCCCCTCCTGGGCCTGAATGGAGGCCACTTGGCCGGAGACCTCCGCCGTGATATTCTCCTCCGCCGCGTATTCAAAGGGGGCGCTCCCGGCGCTGGCACAGCCGTCAACTGTGACGGAGCCGGTCTGGCCGGGGGTGAGGGCCCCGGGGTTGGAGACCTCCACCGTCACATAGCGGACCATCATGCCGCCCTCCAGCACGGTATCCATCCGGTCGACTTTGGAGACGGTCCCCTCCAGGGTCTCAAAGGTGCTCTCCAGGGTGACCGAGGCGCTCTGGCCCACCCGGAAGCCTGCCGCCTCGTCGGAGAGGAAGGGGACCTTCAGCGTCATCACGTCGGAGTTGCGCAGGGTTGCCACGGTCTGTCCGGCGGACACGTCGTCCCCCGCCTCCACCTCCAGGGAGAGGACCCGCCCCGCCTTGGGGGCGGTGACCGACAGCTTCTCCAGGTCCTTGGCCCGGCTGTCATAGCTGCGCTGGGCCTGATCCAGGGAGAGCTGGGCCTGCTCCAGAGAGCTTGACAGGTCAGAGGCGTCGATGGTATACAGCACCGTCCCCTCCTCCACCTGGTCCCCCTCCTCAAAATCGGCGGTGAGGATGTTCCCCTCCGCCAGGGAGGTGACCGAGTAGGAGTTGGCCGCCTCCAGAGCGCCGCTGCCGGTGATCTGGGCGGTGATGTCCCGCCGCTCCACGGGGGCGGTGGTGTAGGTCAGACCGGCGGCGGAGACGGGCTGACCGCCCCCGGCCAGCCGCAGGGCGAAGGCCCCCGCCAGCGCACAGGCCGCCACCGGGATAACGACCCGTTTGCGCAGCAGCTTCCTGGCCAGAGTCCCCAGCTGCCGGCCGGGCTTCTCCCTCTCTGGGGCGTCACGTTTTAATACAGGAAGTTTCATATCCGAAATCGTCCTTTCTGTTTTAGGCTGGCCCCATCCTAACAGGAAAATTTGAACAGCCGGAGGAGGAAATCGAAACAAAAGCTAAACAACCTGCAAACAAAAAGAAACGCCGCCCCGCCCCCAATGGGCGGAGCGGCGGATGTTATTGAGGGTGTAGGGCGCGACGACTCGGCGCGACGCCGGAGCGGTTTGCATCGCCGGCCAGGCGGGCCGCCGGGTCGGCGGCCCTGCACACGCCCCAGGGGAAGGAATGTAGGGGGCGGGCTCTGTCCCGCCCCGCCGTTTTGCCGGACATTTTAAGGGGACGGGGCGGCGCGGAGGCCGCCCCCTACACAATTCAAATTCTGTTCAGCCGGTAACCGGCCCCCCAGACGGTCTCGATCAGCCTGGGGCGGGCGGGGTCGTCCTCCACCTTGTCCCGGATACGGCCGATATGGACGGTGACGGTAGCGCTGTCCCCCATGTACTCGCAGCCCCAGATGGTCTCGAACAGCTTCTCCTTGGAGAATACGGTGTTGGGGTGCTCCGCCAGGTATTTCAGCAGGGCAAATTCCCGGTTAGGCATTTTAATCTCCCGGCCGTCCTTCACCACCTTCCAGCTCTGGGGCAGAATCTGCACGTTGCCCAGGCTGATGACCTCCGGCTCCCCCTGTCCGCCCCCGGTGAGGCGGGCGTATCGGCTGAGGTGGGCCTTCACCCGGGCCACCAGCTCCGCCGGGTCGAAGGGCTTGGGGATGTAGTCGTCCGCGCCCAGGCCCAGCCCCCGAATCTTGTCCACCGACTCGGTGCGGGCGGTGACCATGAGGATGGGCACGTCGATCCGGTCCCGAATCAGGCGGCATACGTCGTAGCCATTGCACCCCGGGAGCATCAGGTCCAGCAAAATCAGGCCGAAATTCCCGTTCAGCGCCTGGGTCACCGCCTGCTGGCCGTTGTCCACAATAGAGACCTGAAAGCCCTCCATCTCCAGATAGTCCCGCTCCAGCATGGCAATCTCCGGGTCGTCCTCCGCGATCAGGATTTTGGTCATATCTGTACCTCCCTGGAAAAATTGGAGTCTGCAGTCATGCAGGGGCCGACGACTCAGCAGCCTTAGAGACGGCGTGCCGAGCCGTCACGCCCTGCCGTCCTCTAGAAGGCAGGGATATCTCAAAGACAAGCCCGTTCTCGTTTCTGGCCGTGATGGTCCCGCCGTGGGCCTCCACGATGTATTTGGCGATGTAGAGTCCCAGCCCGGCACCCTCGCCGTTCTTGGCGCTCCGGGCCTGGTCGGCCCGCCAGAACTGCTCAAAGAGATGGGGCAGGGCCTCCTCGGCCGCCCCCTGGCCGTTGTCGGCAAAGCGGAGCCGCTCCCACTCCCCCCGCCGCTCCACCGTCAGGGAGATAGCCGGCCTGTCCGCCCCGGCGTAGCGCAGGGCGTTGTCCTTCAGGTTGCTCAGCACCCGGTAGAGCTGCTCCGGGTCGATGGACACGGGGTGGGAGCCGGGGGAGACGGACAGCTTGACGGTTCCCCCCGCCTGCTCCAGCTCCGGCCCCGCCTCCGCAGCGAACCGGCTGACAAACTCCCCCAAATCAGCCTCCTCCCGGAACAGGGGGAGGTTTCCTGTCTCCAGCCGGGAGAAGTAGAACAGCCGCTGGAGCAGGACGTCCATGTCGCAGGCCTTGCGGTAGGCCACCTCCAGATACTGCCGCTGCCGCTCCGGGGTCTGGGCCACCCCGTCCCGCAGGCCCTTGATGTACCCCTTCACGCTGGTGAGGGGGGTGCGCAGGTCGTGGGAGATACCCGCCACCAGGTCGGTGCGGGCCCGCTCATAGGCGGCGTTTTTCTCCTGCTCGGCCAGCAGGTGCTCCTGCATCCGGTTGAAGGCTGCGCATACCGGGGAAAACTCGTCCCGGCCCCGGTAGTCGATGGCCTGGGTAAAGTCGCCGGTCTCAATGCGTCCTGCGGCTCGGGTCAGGGCATCCACCGGCTGGAGCAGCTTTTTCAGCTGATACCGGGTGAACAGCGTGTTCGTCAGGAGGATCACCACGATTGCAGCCCCGCCGCTGAGAAACAGCGAGAGGGTCATAGTCTCCATCCAGGGCCGGGGTTGGCCCGGGCCGGCGGGTCGTGCCAGAACGGTGACGGCCACCAGTTCAATCATGTCCTCGTCCAGCTGAATTCTGATGGTGCCCTCCTCGGGCCGGCGGTCGGGGGGCAGGGCCCGAAGCATCTCCTCCGCCTGCCGCTGGTAGTGACGACCGATGGCGTGGGTTGCGGCGCTGTTCACCGCCAGCATCACCACCAGGGCCACCAGCACCGATATGGTGTTGTAAAAAAAGAGGTGCCGTCTGATCCTCATAAGGTTCCCCCCTGACGATTCAAAATGCACCTCTATTGTAGTATATAATTGTAAAGAAATCAGCGTCGGATTCTAAACTTTTCAGAAATTTTAAAATTCGGCCGGCCGCTCCGTCCGGAAGCTGGCTCCCAGTCCGCTGTCAGTGCAATGGGCTCCGCCCGGCTCAAGAAATGCGGAAGCGGCTGATCAGTCCGTTCAGGGTCTGGGCCTGCTGGGACAGCTCCTTGGAGACCGCCGCGCTCTTTTCAGCGGCAGTGGAATTGTCCTGGACCACCGCCGAGATTTCCTTGATTCCCGCCTCCACCAGAGCGATCATCTCCGACTGCTGGACGCTGGCGGCGGCAATCTCGTCCATCAGCGTTTTGATGGACTGGATACAGCTGTTGATGTCCTGCATGGCGGAGACGGCCATGTCGGTAGACTCCGTCCCGGACTTGGCGCTCTGGATGGAGCGGCTGATCAGGTCGTTGGTATTCTGGGCGGCCTCGGCGGATTTGGCCGCCAGATTGCGGACCTCGTCCGCCACCACGGAGAATCCCTTTCCGGCATTCCCGGCCCGGGCGGCCTCCACGGCGGCGTTCAGGGCCAGAATGTTGGTCTGGAAGGCGATATCCTCGATGGTCTTGATAATCGTGCCGATTTGGGCGGAGGACTGGTCGATGTTCCGGGTGGCGGCAGTCAGCTGCTCCATTTTTGTGTCGGCCTTGGCTGCGTAGCCGGTGGCCTGACCCACCAGCTCGCTGGCGCTGCCGCAGCGCACGGTGCTGGTCTGAATTTGAGTGGTAATCGATGTCACGTTGGTCACCAGTCCATCCACCGAGGCGGCCTGCTCCGCTGTGCCCTGGGCCAGCGCCTGAGCGTCGGCAGACACCTGGACCGCGCTGGCGCCCACCTCGCCGGCCACCTGAGAGATATCCCGGATCACGCTCACCAGGTTGGCATGGATGGACCGCAGGCTGTCAGACAGGACCCTGAAGTCTCCGATGTAATAGGACTCGTTCCGGGTGACGTCCACGGCCAGGTTGCCGCCGGCAATCTCTCCCAGAATGCGGCCCACGTCGTCGATGGTCTTTCGCAGACAGCCGCAGACCCGGTGGGTGGTCTGGGCAATCATCCCAATCTCATCTGACCGGCCATAGAACGGCTCCAGCTCTTGATCCGCGGAGAGGTTCAGGTCCCCCAGACGGCTGATGGACCGCTCCACCACCATAAGCTCCCGGCCCTCCCGCCGCAGAAGCATCAGGGTGAGCAGGATCACAGCGGCAGCCGTGATAGCGCACAGCACACCTACCAGAATACGCACATTGGTCACCGTGCCGTAGACCTCGGTGGCGCTGTCCCGGACCATAAAGACCCAGCCCCGGTCCTTCAGGTACTTGTACACCACCAGCTGCCTGCTCCCGTCCTCGTTCCGGTAGGAATATGTATTGGCCTGTGTACTGCCGTCCTCCCGAATGCGCCGGATAATCTCCTGGTATCCGATATCCGTGGTCTCGGTATTCAGAAGCGCGTCGTCCTCATGGTAGAGGTAGACTCCCGTATCCACATTCAAAAACACATACTCGCTGTTGGGCAGGCCCTTCATGTCCAGATCCAGCAGCGAGTCCATCAGGCGGCTGGCGTAGACCCCTGCTCCCACATAGCCGATACACCGCTGCCCCTCGAAGATAGGGTAGTACATGGACAGAATCATGCCGCCCGTGCCGGGGGACTTCATGATGCCCAGATTGGTCAGCTGCCGCTGGGCCAAAATCGTGTCCTGGAAGGTTTTCAGGGAGTCTCCCGACCGGGTGGTTATGCCGATGGCGCCCTGAGAGGTGTGGGTCAGTACATGGGTGTTGGGAGTGGCGATGTACAGCCCCTCAAACACGCCCTTCACTGCGGCGAAATCTTCGGTATATTTCTGCGCCTGGGCCACCAGCACCGGATCGTCCGGGTCCAGAAGCAGATCGCGGACCTCACTGCCCAGGGCAAAGGCAGTCATGTATTCCTCTGCGGAGAGAACATACTCATTGATAATAGCGGCCCTGGACTCCACGGCGTCGGTCATCTGATTCGTAATGTCGTTTTTTACTACAGAGGCTGCGTTGGTGGATACGACCAGCCAGAGCAGCAACATCCCTATCAGGGTGATAACGGTTGTAAGTATTCCAATTCGTGCGGCAAGTTTTTTGTTCTGCATAAATCCCATAAAAACTCTCCTCCACAGGAAAAGATTTACAGGCAGCTCCGCCTCAGCTGCCATGCTTTGGGCCAAATCCGCGCGGCAGATCCGGTCCCTCTCTCCAGGGCTAGTATAATCCCTTTTTTCCATATTTCAAGAGCTTTTTTCTCCTCATTTTCAGGTCATAATCCGCCCTTGCCCTCTCCCTCCCGCAGCGCTGTCACAAGGGCGTATTACCTTCTGACTGCCCCACATGAAGAAACAGCGCCGTCTTGGAAAACAAGACGGCGCTGTTTGTATTGGTTCTGTTCCGATTATCAGGCTGCCTTAGCCTTGGTGCTGCGGAACCGCTGAATCAGGTAGACGCCCAGGAACAATCCGATTCCCAAGATATCGGTTACTCCGCCGGCATCCACCAGCAGCAGGCCGCTGATCATGAGTACAATTCGCTCCGGCCAGGTGCAGTTGGTGCGGAAATAGCCGGTAAAGCCGGTGGCGATACCCATCATGCCGATAATGGCGGTGACAATCGCCTTCAACACCAGCAGAACAAACAGCCAGGTAGGGTCGTTGTTGACATTTACCAGCACCAGGACCGGGTTGAACACAAGCATATAGGGCACCAGATAGGCCGCGATGCCCAGACGCGTGGCGTTGAAGCCGGTCTTCATGGGGTTGGCGCCGGCGATGCCGGAGCCGGCGAAGGCTGCCAGGGCCACAGGAGGCGTGATGTCAGCCACGATGCCGAAGTAGAACACGAACAGGTGAGCCGCCAGCGCGGGCACATTCAGGGCGATCAGCGCGGGGGCGGAAATGGTGGCCTGAATGATATAGTTGGCGGTGGTGGGCACGCCCATGCCCAGAACGATGGAGCACAGCATGGTGAAGACCATTGTGAGCAGCAGGCTGCCGCCGGCCAGGGCTACGATGCCGCCGGCCATCTTCAGGCCCAGACTGGTCATGGTGACCACGCCCACGATGATGCCGGCGCAGCCGCAGGCAACGGCCACGGAGATGGCACTGCGGGCGCTGTCCTCCAGACACTTCAGGAACATCTTCAAAAAGCGCACCGCGTCGAACTTGCGCTCTTCCCGAATGATCTCAACGATCCAGACGATGATGCAGGCGCCGATGCCCCAAGTGGCGGCCAGCGTGGGGGAGCGGCCCTGTACCAGCAGGGCGATGATGACCACGATGGGCAGCACCATGTACCAGCCCCGTTTCAGCAGCTCCTTCACCACAGGTCGCTGGTCCTTGGGAATGCCGGTCAGGCCGTGCTTCAACGCCTCGAAGTGGACGTTGGTAAAGATACCCGTGAAGTACAGCAGCGCCGGGACACAGGCCGCCAGGGCGATGGTGCCGTAGGAGCAGCCGATGAACTCGGTCATAATAAAGGCCGCGGCGCCCATGATGGGGGGCATGATCTGCCCGCCGGTGGAGGCTGCCGCCTCTACCGCCCCGGCAAACTCGGGCCGGTAGCCTGTCTTTTTCATCAGCGGAATGGTGATGGAGCCGGTAGAGACCGTGTTAGCCACCGAGCTGCCGCTCACCGTGCCCTGGAGGGCGCTGGCCACCACAGCGGCCTTGGCGGGGCCGCCCACTGAGCCGCCGCAGGCGCCCAGGGCAAGCCCGGTCATCCAGTCGCCCACGCCGCTGGCCTTCAGGAAGGTGGCAAACACCAGGAACAGGAAAATAAAGGTGGAGGATACATAGATGGGGGAGCCCAGGATGCCCTCGGTCCCCAGCCACTCGGTGCATACCACCCGCTTAAAGGTAAATTTAGCGTGGAACAGGAAGACGGCGCGGGGGATGTAGTGTCCAAAGATGGCGTAAAGCAGGAAGATGGTGCTCAGGCCGGCCACAATGGGACCCACTACCCGGCGGGCCGCCTCCAGCAGCAGAACAATGGCGATGCAGCTGACAACCACGTCCGTCTGGGTAAAGGCCCCGGCGCGAAGCAACAGCTCCTTGTAAAAAATAACATGATAGGCGCCGCAGCCTACGCAGGCCAGCGCCAGCAGGTAGTCATACCAGGGGATGGTCTTTCCCGCCTTGCCAAAGGCCGGATAGAGCAGATAGACCAGCGTCATGCCGGCGGCCAGGTGAGGAGCGCGCTGCAGGGTGGATGGGAAAGCTCCAAAGATGCCGGTATACAGCTGGAAGCAGGACCAAACAATGCACAGGACAACCACCAGTTTGCCGTGGAAGCCCTCCAGACGGCGGAAGGCGGACTCCTTGTCATATTTGGCCATTAAGTCGTCGGTATTGATTTGCGCAGATTCAATGTGGGGGAGATTTTTTTGCTCGCTCATATATTTAGATACCTCCCGGAACAGAATTTGAGTCAAACAACGGTTTGATTATACAGAGGGGGCCCGCCGTTTATCAGGAAGGCCCCCTCAGTCAGGTGAATGTCAGTCTTTTCACAATGGATTCCCGGTTTCGCTCCAGCCAGCTGGGCGGAACGTGGGGATTCCCACGCTGATGCTTTCAGGCGGCTCAGCCGTTGTCGGGAACGGTGATGCCCTGCTCAGTGAAATACTTGGCAGCGCCTGGGTGGATGGGAGTGGTAACGCCGTCCAGGCAGCCCTCCAGCTGGATCTCCTTGCCGGTGGCGTGAGCAGCCGCGACCTCGTCGCCCGTCTCATAGAAGGCCTTGGTGATCTGATAGACGGTCTCGTCGTCCAGAGCGGCGGAGCAGTACAGGACGGCCTTGCAGGTGATGGTGTTGCAGTCCTCGGCCTGGCCGTTATAGGTGCCGGCGGGAATCACCTTGCGGGTAAAGTAAGGGGCGTCAGCCTGGATGGTGGCCAGGATGTCGTCGCTGATGTTGATATAGGCCAGATCCATGGAGGTGGTCATCTCCTGGATGGAGGAGGCGGGAACAGCCAGCACGTTGCAGGCCGCATCGATGTGGCCGTCCTGCATCTTGGCAGCGGCGTCGCCGAAGCCGTCGCTCTGGGGCTGGATGTCCTTGTCGGGGTCGATGCCGGCGGCGGCAAAGATCTTCTGGCTCAGGCCCAGGGTGCCGGAGCCGGCGGGGCCGATGGCGATTTTCAGACCCTTCAGGTCCTCCACGTTCTTGGCGCCCGTCTTGGCGTTGGCAACGATCTGATAGACCTCGTTGTACACCACACCGATGGCCTTGACGTTGGTGACCGGGGCGGTGAAGGCGCCGGTGCCGGCGTGGGCGTCGGCGGCCACGTTGTTCATGGCGATGCCCAGGTCCATCTCGCCGATGTTAATCAGGTTGATGTTCTCCACAGAGGCGCCGCTGACCTGGGCGCTGATGTTAATCTGCGCGTCAGCCAGCCTGTTGTTCATGGCGTTGGCCATGGCCGCGCCCAGGGCGTAGTAGGTGCCGCCGCTGGAGCCGGTGCCCATTACCAGGTCCTGAGGGCCGGCCGGGGGAGTTGCGGGCGGAGTAGTGGTGCCAGGCTGGCTCCCAGAGGTGCCGGGCTGAGACGTGTTGCTGTTAGCGGGCTCCTTGGGGCCGCAGCCGGCCAGCAGGCCGAGGGACATGACGCAGGCAAGAGCCAGAGCCAAAAGCCGATTCCTTTTCTTCATAGCGTTTCCTCCTTAAATATTCTGTTCATCCTATCTTCCATATCCGGTGGTATAGCACGCGCCGGCTCCGGCGCGAAATACCCGATTCAGACCGAGCGCTTATGCGTCGCCCAGGCAGACCATCTTGCCGTCCTTGACAATGACGACCTCTTCCGCGGTGCCCTCGTCGAAGATGACAGTGGGATTGTACTGCACCATGTCGATGTGGACGGTGGAGCGGGCAGGCTGGCCATAGTAGAAGCCGTTGCCCATGGCGATGTGGCAGGTGCCCCGGGCCTTCTTCTCCTCCTCAAAGTCGCCGTTGAACATGCAGGCGGGGTTCAGGCCGATGCCGATCTCGGCGATGTTGTCCGAATCCTTGACCTCGGCGATCTGCCGGCGGATCTCCTTGCAGATCTTGGCGTCGCCGCCCAGAACCTCTACAATCCGTCCGCCCTCGATCTTCAGCTCCACGGGGATGGTGGGGCAGCCGTAGTAGCAGATGGGGCCGTCGATGACCAGCTTGCCGTGGGTGGTGTCCACCACGGGACCCAGGGAGAC
>NZ_QWKG01000035.1 GCF_009911595.1 Colidextribacter sp. OB.20 | reverse complement strand
ATTCTACAGCTTCAGCTTTGAGACGACAAAAGACACGGCTGGCTGCCGTGCCTTATACCGTAACTATATTGTAGGAGAGCGGATAGTTTTTTGATTTTTCAATTATCCATTTCAAAACAGAAATTTGGTTGAATGCTGAACACTATCCTACTGCCTTCCGTTTTCACCATCCTGCTTATTGAACCGCCTGTATTACAAGGACCACTATCACCAATTTCCTAATACCCCTAGGCCCCATTTTGGTCCCCTCTGGCCCTTTCCATTCCTTCAGCATACCCCTAACCCCTCCAGCCCTTTCCAACCTTCCCAGAACCCTCTGGAACGCTGTACGCTTCAGCTATACACCCCCCTTATTAAATCTACTTACTAATACCAACAAGCCGCAAAAAAAGTACCCACTTCCAAAAGTGAGTACTTTTTATTTTATCTATGCTCTTTTAATAATTGTACCAAATGACCTCTACACGCTTATTATCTTTCTTACTTCCAACGCCTGTTGTTGTATGAAATTCTTCCCGGTGCCATCCTGTGCCCTCATTCAAATATTTGTTGTACAACTGCAAATCATAGTTTGATACCAGAATTCTGCATTTCGCTTTTTGAATACAACGTAAAAACTTTTCTTGGTCGTCATATCCAAATGACATAGAGTATATTTTACCTAAATTCTTAGGCATTCTATCCCCATAATTCTTTTTAATTGCGTCTGATAAACGAGGTGTACTGTCAACATCAATATCCTTTAACAGCTCTTTTTCGCTATCCACGCTGATATATGAAGGGTCACAGTACATCATAACACGGGGATTGTTTATCCACTCATTCAACACTTGAAACGCAGATGGTACTTCATTTAATGGGGTGTCCGGGTCTATAAACATCATATTTCTAAAAAAGGCCATAGCGTCAATTTGAAAAACTTCTACGCCCTCTAATCTTTCAGCACAGTCAAACAGTTTAACGATCTGCCGTCTGTACTGCTCATCTGTTTTAAACTTCTCGGCGCTCCATGTTTGCCCCATTCCATCCCGTGACTGCTGAAATACTACATAAGTTGCTATTGCTAAATCCATGTCAGAAATGTCTATACTATAATCTCTTGACCGCTCAAGAAAACCTTGTGTTTCTTTTAACTGATATGATTCAATCCAGTCAGCAAGATAATTTCTCAATGTTTCTTGGAATTTCCTACGCTCTTTAGCAGTCTTACCTTTTGCGTTGTGTTCTTCCGCTTGCAATACCTGTTGCAACTTATTTAAACCAGCTTGTACTGTTGGTATTATTTTATGTGGTGGTGTTTTTCGTTTTGGGTTAACTGCCTTTTCTGCCATTTCAAAAGACTGCCATAATATTTCATCAAGTAAGTCATTTGCGGTATGGGAACTAACAATCTTTTTATCAATCAATAACCGACGTAACCGAATTTTTGATTGTTCTTCTAAATCTTTTTCAGCACTATCAAAAACGGTCTTTTGTTTATCAAATTCCGCCTGACTATAAACCGTTTCATCTTCCAACCTATGTATAAATTCCACTGATTTAATGGGGTCGGACAGTATACGCATTAGAGCGGTCAAGCCTTCACTGTAATCATTATAACACTCGACTTTATGACG
Organism: Colidextribacter sp. OB.20; assembly: GCF_009911595.1. GTDB lineage: Bacteria > Bacillota > Clostridia > Oscillospirales > Oscillospiraceae > Lawsonibacter. The sequence continues at coordinate 40,174 of NZ_QWKG01000035.1, read as the reverse complement.
AGGTTTGTTTAACAACACCCGGCACATACCACCAAATGGAGTGACAAAGATGTCCGTATCATCATAATTAAGCCGGTCAGCGATAAAGTGGGCCATGCGGCCCTTGCCGCCATAGTATGGAGCAATCGAAAGAGTATCCCTTTTATTCATCCCCATCATCCCTTTTTTTCCGCTTCTCCTGTTTTTCTGGCATAGTAATGCCTAATTTCTGTCTATGAAATGCAATAACTCTTTCTGGCTTAGTTCCTAATCGTTTTAATATTGCATACCTTCCAGACACCACACGAATATATTCATCTTGGTCAAGCTGCTTTCGCAGCTTCTTCAACTCATAGTCACCATAACCACAGTCATGCGAGAGTTCATTAAACATATTAACCGGAATATAACAAAACTCCTCAGATATGTATTCTGTGCCTTCTGCAAAAAATTCCTTCACTTCTGTAATCAAATTACTGTACCGTGTATCATCCTTGGAGAAAATGACTTCCCCAACTTCAATATTTGCATATTCCTTTTCAATCTCACGGGCCAGATCTCTAAAATAGGTATCCCCCATAACTACACCGAATTTCTTGAAGTCCTTCATATCACGGCCCAAATCTACTATGGAAGTAATTATAGAACCGTTCTCGTTCCCATCCTTAAAATTCGTAATTTTCATGCTTTCTATGTGCGTCTGAGCATCTTTATAAATGACCAGCTTAAACTGAAACCTACTTTCTAATTCAGCCTTAATACTATTTTTCAAGTCCACACTGAAAGTACTGCTTTCCTTATCTAATACCCAAAAAACTTTTTTAGAATTTTCCGCCATAACATAGCCCTCCAAAATCTTTATATATAAGGGTTAACTATTTTAACTGTATCATATATGGCGAAGTTTGTCTATATAAACAAAAGAGATACCTGCCCTAAATTAAGCAAGTATCCTAACAATCAAAAAACATATATCGGTTACAGTGGTTATTGCGGTTACACTGGTTACATTTTCTAAACTAGCTGACTTCTATAAATAGAATAACTTATATGAGCATTTTTGTCAAGTACTAATTTCCTTATTCCAATTTTCACACAGGTGCGAAAAAAGTGAAACTTTTCCCCCACACTTACCAACAGTACTCAACATTTACCAATAGTAATTACAAATAATTCCAATTAGTTTCAACTATTCTTAATCGCTCCAGTCATCACAGAAACACTGTATATTGTAATAAAACTAAGATATTACACAATATATAGCATAAAACAACAAAAAAAGAAGTAGAGATTAGATATCTCTACTTCCTTTTTCTGGTTGCGGGGACAGGACTTGAACCTGCAACCTCCGGGTTATGAGCCCGACGAGCTACCAATTGCTCTACCCCGCGATATGGTGCCGGAGACCGGGGTCGAACCGGCACGGGATCGCTCCCACGGGATTTTAAGTCCCGGGCGTCTGCCAATTCCGCCACTCCGGCATGGGTGGCTTCCGGTCTTAGATGCTTAAATAGAATATCACAAATCCACGGTCATGTCAAGAGAAATTTTTCAATTGATTTCTCAAAACAAATTGTACAAAAATCGTCACATTTTCTTCAGCCTGCCGCATATACTGATATGTATATCACAAATCTTACACATTGGAGGAACCGGAATGAACGACAACAGGCCTCAAAAGCCATCCGATATACCCATACCTAACAGACCCGACCTGGACGACCTGATTTTTCAGGGAGAGAGCTGGCTGGCCAGCGACCGATAAAGTGGCGTCTCCTTTCGGAGGCGCCACTCTATATGTTATATGCGCTCAATTTTTCAAGCTCTGCATAGGGGCCGGGATAAGGCCGCCCCGGGCCACAAAGTCTCTGGCGGAGAAGGGGTGAACCGGCTGGACGGGGGCGGAGCCCAACAGTCCGCCGAACTCCACCGTGTCCCCCACGGTGCAGCCGGGGGCGGGAATAATCCGCACGGCGGTGGTCTTGGAGTTGACCATGCCGATGGCCGCCTCGTCGGCGATGATGGCGGAGATGGTCTCTGCGGGGGTGTCGCCGGGGACGGCAATCATATCCAGCCCCACCGAGCACACGCAGGTCATAGCCTCCAGCTTGTCCAGGGTGAGGGCGCCGCTTCTGGCGGCGGCGATCATGCCCTCATCCTCGCTGACAGGGATAAAGGCGCCGGACAGCCCGCCCACATGGGAGGAGGCCATAACGCCCCCCTTCTTCACCGCGTCGTTGAGGAGCGCCAGAGCCGCGGTAGTGCCGTGGGTGCCGCAGACCTCCAGGCCCATCTCCTCTAAAATCCGGGCCACACTGTCGCCGATGGCGGGGGTAGGGGCCAGGGACAGGTCCACAATGCCAAAGGGGGTGTCCAGCCGCCGGCTGGCCTCCTGGGCCACCAGCTGGCCCATACGGGTGATACGGAAGGCGGTCTTTTTTACCGTCTCGGCCACCACGTCAAAGGGCTGGCCCTTTACGTCCTGGAGGGCATGGTGCACCACGCCGGGGCCGGAGACACCCACGTTAATGACCCTCTCCGGCTCGCCCACCCCGTGGAAGGCCCCGGCCATAAAGGGATTGTCCTCCACGGCGTTGCAGAAGACCACCAGCTTAGCACAGCCGAAGCCCCCCCGATCGGCGGTTTTTTGGGCCAAATCCTTGATGGTCCGGCCCATAAGGGCCACTGCGTCCATGTCGATGCCCGCCTTGGTTGAGCCCACATTGACGGAGGCGCAGACAATATCCGTTGCAGCCAGGGCCTCGGGGATGGAGCGGATGAGAATGCGGTCGGCGTCGGTCATGCCCTTCTGAACCAGGGCGGAGAAGCCGCCGATAAAGTTGACCCCGCAGGTCTTGGCCGCCCGGTCCAGAGCCAGGGCGAAGGGGACATAGCTGTCCGTCTCCGCCGCCGCGGCTACCAGGGCGATGGGGGTGACGGAGATGCGCTTGTTGACGATGGGGATGCCGAACTCCTTCTCGATGGCCTCGCCGGTGGCCACCAGCTTTTCGGCGTATCTGGTAATTTTATCGTATACCTTGTCACAGGCGGTTTTCACATCGCTGTGGGCGCAGGAGAGCAGGGAGATGCCCATGGTGATGGTGCGCACATCCAGATGCTGCTGGTCAATCATCTGGATGGTCTGCATGATCTCGTGTTGATTTAACATGGCAGCCACCCCTTATATGCGGTGCATGGCGTTGAAGATATCCTCCCGCTGGATGCGGATAGACAGGCCCTCCTCCTGGCCGGCCTGAGCGAGGATGTCGGCCATATCGCCGATGGACTGCTCACAGGCGGCGGTGTCCACCAGCATGACCATGGTGAAAAACTCCTGCAAAACAGTCTGCGTGATATCCAGAATGTTGATGTTGTGCCGGGCGAGGAGGGAGCATACGGCGGCGGTAATGCCCACCCGGTCCTTGCCGATGACGGTAACAATGGCTTTCATAACAAAATTCCTTCCTTATGACATTTTGTAGGGCGTGACCACCCGGCACGCCGCGCCTATATTGTCTGTCCGAAAACGGCGCGCCGGGTCGTCGCGCCCTACGGTCAATTCAACTCGTCCAATGTCAATTCAAACCCGTCCAAAAAGTGCTCCATGAAGTATTTCAGGGCGGGGCTGGGATTTTCACGCAGGGCGGCGAAGGTCTGCTCCTTGGCCTTTTTGAACTCGGTATTCCCCGCCTTCAGCTCCTCCACACACTTGAGGTAAGCAGACAGCTTGTCCGCCGCCTTGACAATGGCGTGGACCTCCGGATCAGGGATGGTGACCGCCTCCTCAAAATCGGGGCGCAGGTCAGGGGGGAGCATGGACAGCAGCTTGCGCTCCGCCACCGCCTCCACATCCTTGTAGGCGCTCTGGATGTCCGGGTTGTCGTATTTGATGGGGGTGGGCATGTCACCGGTGAGAATCTCGCTGGCGTCGTGATACAGGGCGGCCACCGCCACAGCGCCTGGGTCGATCTGCCCGCCGAAATAGCGGTTCTCGATGACGGCAAGGGCGTGGGCCAGCACCGCCACCTGGTGGGAGTGCTCCTGGATGTTCTCCAGCCGGGTGTTGCGCATCAGGCCCCAGCGGTTGATGTACCGCATCCGGGAGATCATAGGGAAAAAGTTGTAGGCCACAGTTACAAACGCTCCTTTTTTCAAGTCTCCCTATTCTACCATAGCAAAAGAAGCTTGTAAACCGGAAAACTTCCGGGAGAGCATAAAAAGGCCCCCTTCGCAAAGGGGGCTGGCACGGCAAAGCCGTGACTGGGGGTTTTTCTTCCCAGGAGGCGGGGCGTTTCGATAGAAAAACCCTCCACCACCGGCTTCGCCGGCGGTCCCCCTCCCTTTTAAAAGGGAGGCTTTTTCCGCTGCGGCGGGTTATGTTTCCTCCGGCGGCCGCTTCTTTTTCCAGGCCCTCCAGGTGAAAAACATCAGCGCCAAGGTCAAAGAGCCCCGGACAATCCCTACCGCGATGGCAAAGACGGTGGAGCGATATCGGATTCCCGGCACAGTGATAAAGAGATACAGCCGCTGAAGTCCTCCTACAAGTCCCCAAGGGCACACAGCGACATATGGATTCAAAACCAGACAACTCAACGCTACCGCCAGCCATCCAGTGATTAAAAAGGGGTGCTTCCTTGCCAGCAGCAGGGGCAGGCCCAGGATGACCAGGGCGGCCGCCGCCCAAATCAGCAGGGGAGCGCCCATGATCCCAATGACAGCCAGGGCCACGCCTGTGATCTCCATCACGACGCCCAGAGTTTGGATGGGGGTCAGACCCCGTTTTTCCCGCTCCACATAGACCACCTGGGGCTGGGGCGGCTCCGGGGGCTGAGGGCGCTCCCCCTCCCGGACCAGTTCGTCCACGCTCACGCCGAACAGGTCGGCAAGCTTAATGATCTTGTCCAGGTCGGGGGTGGACTGGCCCGTCTCCCACTTGCTCACACTCTGCCGGGAGACCTCCAGCTTCTCCGCCAGGCTGTCCTGAGACATGCCCTTCTCTGTCCGCAGGGACAGGATTTTTTCCGCCAACGTCATGGTGTTTCCTCCTCTCGATTTTCCTTAATTATAGGAAAAATCGGCCAAAAAGCAATCAAGCGGACTTGGAAATTCCCGCAACCAACAGTTGCGGCCCGCAAAAAACGGCCCCGTGGTTCCACGGGGCCGCAATTTTTCAGGAATCACAGGGGAATCTGAGCCTTGGTCAGCTCCTGGGCGATGTTGAGAACGTGGTCGCCGATACGCTCGAAGTCGGTGAGCAGCTCGGAGTACAGGATACAGGCCTCGTCGGAGCAGACCCCCTCCCGCATCCGGGCCAGCTGGCTCTGCTGGAACTGGCGGGTCATGTCGTCGATCTTCTGCTCCACCTGGGCCACCTGGGCCAGCCAGTTGGGCGTGCCGGCCTCGCTGGACAGCAGGGCGGACATGGCCCGCAGAGAGATATCCCGCATCTGGTTCAGCTCCTGTCTGGCAAAGTCGGACAGGGGGATGTCCTTCTCCTCCAGCATCCGGGTGTAGCCGGCCAGATTGTCGGCGTGGTCGCCGATGCGCTCAATGTTGCCCGAGATGGAAAAGAGACTGCTGACGATCTGGGACCCGCGCTCGTTGGTCTCAATAGAGATGAGCTGGGATATGTAGCGGGAAATTTCCCGGTTGAGATAGTCGATATACTGCTCCCGGCTGTCCACCCGCTCCAGGGGGGAGGTGTCCCGGTCCATCACAGCCTTGAAGCTGGCATCCACATTCTGCCGGGCCATCTCCAGCATCCGGCGCAGCTCACTGCGCAGCTGGTCCACCACAATGGCGGAGACGCCCAGGCCGCCCTCCCGGCCGCCGGCGGCCACAGGGGTCAGATAGAACAGGCGCATCCCGTCCTTCTGCGTGGGCTGCTCCGTGTCCGGGAGAATCCGGGTAGCCAGCCGGGCCAGATATCCGCCGAAGGGGAAGAGCAGAACGGTGGTGGCAAGGTTGAATACCACGTGCATCACGGCGATCTGACCCATAGGCCCGGGGACCAGCTCCTCAATCAGCCCGGTGAGGGGGAAGATCATAACCACAGCGGTGAAGATCACTGTGCCGATGACATTGAAGAGGATATGGACGCAGGTGGCCCGTTTGGCGTCACGGTTGACGCCGAAGGAGGCCATCACGGCAGTGATACAGGTTCCGATGTTCTGACCGAACAGGATGTAGACCGAGGAGGAGAACTCCACCGCCCCGGCGGCGGCCAGGGTCTGCAAAATACCGATGGAGGCGGCGGAGGACTGGATCAGGGCGGTGAACAGCGCGCCGAAGGTAATGCCCAGCAGGGGGTTGGAGAGGGTGGCCATCAGGTGAACAAAGGCGGGAACGTTCCGGAGGGGCTCCATGGCCGCGCTCATCATGTCCATGCCCAGAAAGAGGATGCCCAGACCGGCCAGCAGCTGGCCGATGTGCTGGAGGCCGGGCTTTTTCACAAAGACCATCAGGGCCACGCCGGCGAAGGCCACCACCGGGGCCAGCGCTCCCACGTCCATGGCGATGAGCAGGCCGGTGGTGGTCTTGCCCACATTGGCCCCCATGATAATCCACACCGCCTGGTTCAGAGTCATCATGCCCGCGTTGACAAAGCCCACCACCATCACCGTGGTGGCCGAGGAGGACTGGACAGCGGTGGTAATCAGCGTCCCGATCAGAATGCCCATCAGAGGGTTGGAGGTCAGCCGCTCCAGAACGGCCTTCATCTGTCCGCCGGCGGCGGCCTCCAGGCCGGCGCTCATCATCTGCATCCCGTGCAGGAACAGCGCCAGGCCGCCAAAGACGCCTAAAAGTTCTAATAAATCCATTCTTTTCCCTTCTTCTCCCGTCACATTGCCTTTTTCGAGCAATACTCCGAAATTCTTCCATTATCATTATAGGGAGAAAAGTTGGCCCTGTCAATGTCAATACGTCCAAAGGGCGAGTCTTTTTTCGCCATACTGCCTCATTTTTTTGAAACATATCCAGTATTCCTGCGAAAAATTGTGTTTATCTGGCAAAAACCCTCACCACTGTGCATATTTCCATTTTTTCAAACGGCGCCTAATCCCGCCGCTCCCAGTCATTCTGGTAACACTCTCTGAACCGGGCCGCGAAGGAGGGCTCCTCGCCGCCGGCATACAGGTGGGAGGTATCCCCAAAGCTCAGCATTCTAAAGGAGGCGGTCCCCTCCCGGCGCTCCTCTGTCACCACAGTGGTGACGGAGGAGGGCGCGGCGCAGCAGCCGTGCCACAGGACCATGGGAGACAGGTTCAGCAGGCGGCTCAGGAGGACGCAGGACACGCCGAAGTGGCAGAACAGCACCAGAGTGTCGTTATTTGGGGCCAAAACCCGGTAGAAGCGGCCCTCACGGCGGTAGCCATGGCCTTCCAGCAAGCGGTCCAGCTCCCCTGTGACCCAGTCGTACTCCCTCTTGACGTCCCCCTCCACCATGGCCGGGGCCTGATGCCACTGGTCCTCCCGGAAGAACCGCTCCTCCGCAGTCCAGTCCTGGGGCAGCCAGTCCCAGGGGATTATTTTTTGGCCGGACACGTCGGGGCGCCGGATGGGGGCATGAAATTCCCGCAGCCACAGACACTCCCGGGCAGTCCGGCCTACCCCCTCCAGGGTAAGCGAGGCGGTGTCCTTCGCCCGGCCCAGAGGGGAGACATAGTAGGCCCTCGCCGGTATCCGGGCCAGCCGCTGTGCCAGCAGCTCCGCCTCCCGCCATCCCTTATCCGTCAGGGAGTCACGCTCATAGTCCGGCTCCGCGTGGCGTACAAGCAGCAGCCTCATAAAAGCACTCCTTTTCCAGTTGCTCAGTCGTTCTTTTCGTACAAATACCGCTCCGGCAGCTCCACCTTGAAGTCCTTAGCCAGGTCCCGGAAGTCGTCGGGCCGGATGGTCTGGCGCTTATAGGGCTGCATCGACCGCAGCTTGACCAGAATCTCGGCGGATTTCTCCACTGTGTGCATCAGGCCGAAGGTGAGGTCAAAGTCCTCGCCGGAGCAGAACAGACCATGGTGGGCCCAGACGGCCACATCATACTCCTTCATCAGCTCCGAGGTGGCAACGGCAATCTCCCGCCCGCCGGGGACCATCCAGGGCACCACGCCGATGCCGTCCGGAAAGACGACCGGACACTCGGTGGCCATCTCCCACAGCTCCCGGGTAAAGGCCTCGCTGGTGGGGGGCAGGGCAAAGGTCAACGCGATGATGTTGGCGGGGTGGGCGTGATAGATCACCCGGTGTTTTCCTCCGGCGGCGGCGAGCTTCACCTCGTGGTTCATCAGGTGGGTGGGCAGCTCACTGGTGGGCCGGCCCCCGTTGACCAGGCCCCAGCAGATACGGTAGTTCTCGCCCTCCCCGTCCAGCTCGATGAGGCAGAAGGAGTCCTCGGGCTTAATGGTGACGTTGCGGAAGTACTTGCCCGAGCCGGTGACCAGGAAATACTCCCCGGCCAGCCTGGGGACGGCGGCGCCGATGGGCCTCCACTCCCCGGGGCTCAGCTCCTCCCGGACGGACTCCACCTCCTCGGGCTTGACCCGATAGCTCAGGTTGCCCCCGTTGCGCTCGTGCCAGCCCTGGAGCCAGCCGTCCTCCGCCGTGCGCATGAAGCCCTTGACAAATTCCGCGTCCAACATGTTCATGATAACATTTCCTTTCTGATATCCGCCCCTGCGGACGGCAAATTTCTTCGGTATTGGGTATCGTGCAGTTTTACCGCGTTATGACGTCCACCGGCACATTAAAGATCTTTGCCACCTTCAAAATGGTGTCAATGTGCCGGCCCGAGGCCGCAGCCATATGGTGGGTGGGGCCGGCCTCGCTCCAGCGGTCGCAGAAGGCCCGGGCTCCGCAGGTGAAGCGGGTGCGCATGTTGGTGTCGCCAAAGGTGAAGATGGGGCCCTCCTCGTTGACCCCCTCGGCCGCCACGAATTTGAACCGGCCGTCCCGGTCCTGGGTGATGCCCAGGTAGGTCACCGGACCCAGATGGGGATAGAACTGGGTCAGATACCCGCCCCCCGTCTTGCCGTGGAACACGGGGACAATCTTCATGGTGGGCTTTTGGGCGGAGATGTCCGCGTCGCCCGAGCCGCTGTGGCCAATGATGCAGATATCCTCCTTGAAGTCGATGGAGTACATCTCGGACAGCTGGCCGGTTCCGGAGATGGTCTTGAGGATGCTCATAGCCATAGCGACCTTGATATCTCCCTCCACGGCGCAGGCCACCCCCTGCTTGATGAGCATGGAGAAGGCGGGGATGAGCATACTGTCCAGCACGCCCGCCTTGCCCTGGGCAAAGCCGTCGTAGTGGGAGGCGATGAAGGCGATCTGCTCCTCCTTCACCCACCGCTCGAAGGCCACCACATACCTGGCCATCTCCCAGACCTTCTCTGCGGTGCCGCCCCCCTCGATGTCGAAGGTGTCCAGAATATCCTGGGCCTTGGCCCGGATGGCCGCCTCGTCGGCGACATCGTCGGCGATGGCCCACAGCTTCTCCCAGTCAAACTGCTTGGTGTACAGCCACATCCGGTGGTAGAGGTTGGTCTCGTCGATATACAGGTCCATCATGCCGGGGTAGGGCCGGCCAATCTGGGCCAGATTGGTGTCCCGGAAGCGGCGGCGCACCTGGGCGGCCCTGCACCAGTCCTCAAGCTCCGCCTGGGCATGGGGGTCGCCCCCCTCCACCACCCCGGTGATGACGGCGTGGCGCTTGCCCGCCCGCTCCAGGTCGGCCACCATCTCTCCCACCGCCCCGCAGGCGTACAGCTCGCCCAGCCAGGTGGCGGTGTCGGTGTTGGCATAGTCGGGGGCCAGCTTCTTCTGGAGGTTGACCAGCACGACGGGCACGTCCAGGTCCCGGACGGCGGGGAGCATATTATAGGAGGTGGCATAGGTCAGCAGCTGGAGGATCACCAGGTCCACGTCGGCGCTCCGGAACCTGTCCCCCGCCGCCTGAGACAGCTCCTTGGTGGTGACCAGGCCGCCGTCAATGAGCTCCACGGTGTCCGGAAGCAGCTTCTTAAAGGCCTCATACTGGGCCTGGAACTCGGGTACCAGGGACGGGAACTGGGGCAGATAGGCCCCCAGGGCGATGGCGAACACGCCTACCCGGGCTTTGGTTTCCACTAACATGACATACCCTCCATTTGAATTTTAAGATTTCCCAGGGCGGTGGCCTCGATGGGCAGGGCAATTACTTTTTTCCCCGTCGCTTCCTCCGTCAGCTGGTTCAAGAACTGGTTCTTCGCCCCGCCGCCCACAATATACAGCTTGTCATAGGTCCTGCCCGTGTTCTCCTCCAGCTCCCGGATGGCGTTCTGATAGCTCAGGGCCAGGGAGCGGTAGGCACAGCGGAAGTAGTCCCCCACTCCCTCCGGCTTCTCTTCCAGCGCAGCGTTGAAGGCAGCCTGCATGCTCTCCGGAGCCAGGAAGGCCCGGGCATTTGCGTCTACAGTACCGTCGAAGGCGCTCTTCTCCGCCTCAGCCACAATCTCCGGGAAGGGCTTGTCCGGGCACAGCTCACCCCGGAGGCGGTTGACAATCCACATGCCCATAATGTTCTTCTGGTAGCGGTTGCAGCCCACGCCCCCCTCGTTGGAGTAGTTGGCGGCCATGCTCTTTTCATCGGTGAGGGGCCTGGGGGTCTTGACCCCCAGCAGGGACCAGGTCCCGGAGGAGATATAGAGCTGTTCCTCCTCCATGGGGATGCCCTCCACGGCGGAGGCGGTGTCGTGGGTGGCGCACAGCACTACCTTGATCCCCTCGTACTCGCCGATGACCGTCCCCGGCTGGCTGAGCTTGGGGAACAAATGGGCGGGCAGGCCCAGCCTCTCCACCAGCTCCAGGTCAAATTTCCCCGTCCGGGCGCTCACCAGCCCGGTGGTGGTGGCGTTGGTATATTCCTTTGCCTTCACCCCGGTGAGCCTCCACATGAGGTATTCGGGCACCATAAGAAAGTCGGTGACCCCCTCCAGCCGACCCTTTTGCAGGTCGTCACAGAGCTGATAGAGGGTGTTGAAGGGCTGGAACTGGCAGCCGGTGCGGGCGTACAGCTCCGAAAAGGGGACTTTTTCGTGGACGGACGGGATCACCGCCTCCGTCCGCCCGTCCCGGTAGGCATAGCAGGGCCGGAGCTCCTCCTCCCCCCGGAGCAGGACGTAATCCACCCCCCAAGTGTCGATGGACAAGCTCTCAATGCAGGGGAACCGCCCCAGGGCGGCGTCGATGCCCGCCTTGACGCGGGGCAAAAGGGCGTCCACATCCCAGGTGAGATGCCCGTTCTCCTCCTTTACCCCGTTGGGAAAGCGAAAGACCTCCTGTGTTCTCAGCGCGCCATCCTCCTGCCAGCCCACGATGTGCCGTCCGCTGGAGGCCCCGATATCAATGGCTAAATAGCAGCGTTTCATACATTCCTCCTGTTTCAGCCGCGCTTCTCTCCGCTCAGCTGGTTATTTTTTACTATACCACATCTGCGCCTTCAGGTCCAGCGGAAAAACACTATGTTGACTTTTGTTTTCTTTTGGCGCATTCTTATAATCAGTTACCTGATTTCTAATCTTACGCCGCTCCGGCGGCAAAGCAGCAGGAGGAATATTTATGGCAATCGAAAAGGCAAGGGCCTATCTTAACACCTTCGGGGTCGCGGACCGGGTGCTGGAATTTGACGTATCCAGCGCCACCGTGGAGCTGGCCGCGCTGGCGCTGAGCTGTCAGCCCTGCCGGATCGCGAAAACCCTCTCCTTTCTGGCGGACAGCCGCCCCATCCTGATCGTCATGGCGGGGGACGCCAAAATTGACAACCACAAGTACAAGGCCCAATTTGGCACCAAGGCCAAGATGCTCACCCCGGAGGAGGTGGAGGCCCTGGTGGGCCACGGGGTGGGCGGCGTGTGCCCCTTCGGCGTCAATGAGGGGGTAACCGTCTATCTGGACGCCTCCCTCAGGCGCTTCGAGACGGTCTTCCCCGCCTGCGGCAGCAGCAACAGCGCCATTGAGCTGTCCATACCCGAGCTGGAGCGCTATTCCGGCTGCGCCGCCTGGGTGGACGTGGGCAAGGGCTGGGCAGAGGCCTGAAAATTCACACGCCGTTCCCGGTTTCATGCCAAGAACCCCTTGTCCGTCCCCCTCCGGCATGCTATAATGGCCTTGAACATTTTTCCAGCTTCAGTAATTCAGAAAGAGGTGACCTCCCTTGAGTACCTGCAATGCCCTGCTTGAGGCTCTGCGGGCCGGCCGGCACGACCCGGCGCTGTCCGCCCTGTACGCCCTGGACGGCACGAAGGACAGCCTGGACCGGGCCCGGGATCGGGCCTGCCGCGTGGTCCAGTCCCTGATGGACGCCTTCTCCCCCGCCGGAGACGCCGCTCTGTTCAGCGGCCCCGGCCGCACCGAGATCGGCGGCAACCACACCGACCACCAGCACGGCCGGGTGCTGTGCGGCAGCGTGGACATGGACATGCTGGCCTGCGCCGCCCCCAACGGGAAAAACGTCATCCGCGTCCAGTCTGAGGGCTACCCCGCCCTGGAAATCGGCCTGGAGGACCTGTCCGTCCGGGAGGAGGAGAAAAACACCTCCGCCGCCCTGGTGCGGGGGGTGGCCGCCAAGGTCCGGGAACTGGGCTATCCCCTGTCGGGCTTTGACGCCTACGCCACCTCCACCGTCCTGTCCGGCTCGGGCCTCTCCTCCTCCGCCGCCTATGAGACCCTCATCGGAAACATCCTCAATTACTTCTGCTGTGGAGGCGCCCTGGACGCCGTGACCATCGCCAAAATCGGCCAGTACGCCGAGAACGTCTACTTCGGCAAGCCCTGCGGCCTGATGGATCAGATGGGCTCCTCGGTGGGGGGCGCGGTGTTTATCGACTTCAACGACCCCGCCAACCCCATTGTGGAGCGGGTGGACTACGATTTCACCAGGTCGGGCCACGCCCTGTGCATCGTGGACACCGCCTCCAGCCACGGCGACCTTACCGACGACTACGCCGACATCACGAAGGAGATGGGCGCGGTGGCCGCCCATTTCGGCAAGCAGGTGCTGCGGGAGGTGCCCCAAGAGGAGTTCCACGCCGCCGTCCCCGCCCTGCGCCAGGAGTGCGGCGACCGGGCGGTGCTCCGGGCCATGCACTTCTACAGCGACGACCGCCGGGCCGCCCAGGAGGCAGGCGCGCTGAAAAAGGGGAATTTTGAAGCCTTCCTGAATATGGTAAACGCTTCCGGCCTGTCCTCCTCCCTGTGCCTGCAAAACACCTGGTCCATCCACGACCCCAAACAGCAGGCCATCCCTCTGGCTCTGACGGTGGGGGAGTATCTGCTGGACGGCATGGGGGCCATCCGGGTCCACGGCGGCGGCTTCGCCGGCACCATCCAGGCCTGGGTGCCCGAGGAGTACCTCACCGTGTTCAAAAACGGCATAGAGGAGCTGTTCGGCCCGGGCAAGTGCCACGTGCTCCACATCCGCCCCATCGGCGGCTGCGTGGTGGCGGAATAAAAGAGAACCCCTCTGCGAGACGGACTGTAGGGCGGGACGACCCGGCCCGCCGCCCGTGGAATATCTCTTACAACAGCACGGCGCGCCGAGGTCGTCGCGCCCTACATTAAGTGCAGGCAACAAGGAGAGATGACTATGATTGACAACGCCATTTCCAGGCTGGCAGGCTACGCCTTCCGCTCCGGACTGATTGAGGAATGTGACCGGACCTGGGCCATCAACACAATATTGGATGTATTAAAGCTGGACAGTTATACAGAACCGGCGGAGAAGGACTGGGAGACAGGGGACATCGAGCTGGCCCCCATCCTGGAGGAGCTGTTGGACGACGCCTACGCCCGGGGGGTGCTCACCGAAAATTCCGTGGTCTACCGGGACCTGTTCGACTCTGAGCTCATGGGCCGGCTGACGCCCCGGCCCAATGAAGTGCGGGAGAAGTTCCACTTCCTCTATAAGGATGACCCCGAGGCGGCCACCGACTGGTACTACGCCTTCAGTCAGGACACCAACTACATCCGCCGGGACCGCATCGCCAAGGACATCCAGTGGAAGGCCCCCACGGAATACGGCAACCTGGACATCACCATCAACCTGTCCAAGCCGGAGAAGGACCCCAAGGCCATCGCCGCAGCCAAGAACCTCCCCGCCTCCGCCTACCCCCGGTGCCAGCTGTGCGCTGAGAACGAGGGCTACGCCGGCCGGGTGAACCACCCCGCCCGGCAGAACCACCGCATCGTCCCCATTACCATCAACGGCTCCCCCTGGTTTTTGCAGTACTCCCCCTATGTCTACTACAACGAGCACTGCATCTGCCTGAACAGCGAGCACGTGCCCATGAAGATTGACCGGGCCTGCTTTGGCAAGCTTCTGGATTTCGTCCGCCAGTTCCCCCACTACTTCGTGGGCTCCAACGCCGACTTGCCCATTGTGGGCGGCTCCATCCTGGCCCACGACCACTTCCAGGGGGGGCGGTACACCTTCGCTATGGAGGAGGCCCCGGTGGAGACCCCCTTCACCTTCCCCGGCTTTGAGGACGTGGAGGCGGGCATCGTCAAGTGGCCCATGTCGGTGGTGCGGATTTCCTCCGAAAATCCGGAGCGGCTCATCGACCTGGCGGACAAGCTTCTGCTGGCCTGGCGGGGCTACACCGACGAGGATGCCTTCATCTTCGCCGAGACCGATGGCGAACCCCACAACACCATCACCCCCATCGCCCGCCGCCGGGGGGACAAGTATGAGCTGGATCTGGTGCTCCGGAACAACATCACCACGGAGGAGCACCCCCTGGGGGTCTACCACCCCCACGCCGAGCTCCACCACATCAAGAAGGAGAACATTGGCCTCATCGAGGTCATGGGCCTGGCCGTCCTCCCCGCCCGGCTGAGGGAGGAGCTGGCCGCAGTGGCCGACGCCCTGGTCTCCGGAGCCGACCTGCGCTCCAGCGAGCTGACCGAGAAGCACGCTGATTGGGCGGAGGGCTTTTCCGGGAACTACACCATCACCAGGGAAAACGCCCTGGACATCGTCCGGAAGGAGACCGGCCTGGTCTTTGCCCAGGTGCTGGAGCAGGCCGGGGTCTATAAGCGTACCCCGGCAGGCAGGGAGGCCTTCCTCCGTTTCCTGAACGCCGCAGTCTAACCTCTTCAGCGCGCCTCGGGTTCCTCCGCGGCGCGCTGAATGTTTGAGAAAATGCCTATTGACAGGTCCCTTGTCCCGGAGTACAATCCATATAAACCCACTTGAAAGGTAGGGAAGCCATTTATGAGCCAAATCCATACATCCGTCGATCAGCTCATCGGCGGAACTCCCCTTCTGGAGCTGACACACATTGAAAGGGCCCATGGTCTCCAGGCCCGCGTTCTGGCCAAGCTGGAGTACCTCAACCCCGCCGGCAGCGTGAAGGACCGGGTCGCCAAGGCCATGATTGACGACGCCGAGGCCAGGGGCCTCCTCAGGGAGGGCTCCGTCATCATCGAGCCCACCTCGGGCAACACAGGCATCGGCCTGGCCTCGGTGGCCGCCGCTCGGGGCTACCGGATCATCATCGTTATGCCCGAGACCATGAGCTTGGAGCGCCGGCAGATTATGAAGGCCTACGGCGCCGAGCTGGTTCTCACCGAGGGCACCCTGGGCATGACCGGGGCCATCGCCAAGGCTGAGGAGCTGGCCAGGGAGATTCCGGGCAGCTTCATCCCCGGCCAGTTTGTCAACCCCGCCAACTCCGCCGCCCACCGGGCCTCCACCGGGCCGGAAATCTGGACAGACACCGATGGAAAAGTGGACATCTTCGTGGCCGGCGTGGGCACCGGCGGCACCCTCACCGGCGTGGGGCAGTATCTGAAGGATCAAAACCCCCAGGTGAGGGTGGTGGCTGTGGAGCCCGCCTCCTCCCCCGTCCTGAGCGGGGGGGCCGCCGGCAGCCACCAGATTCAGGGCATCGGCGCAGGCTTTGTTCCCCAGGTGCTGGACGCCCAGGTCTATGACGAGGTCATCGCCGTGGAGGACGACGACGCCCTCGCCGCCGGCAGGCTGGTGGGCAGGGCCGAGGGTATACTGGTGGGCATCTCCTCCGGCGCGGCGGTGTGGGCGGCCATCCAGCTGGCCAGTCGGCCGGAAAATCAGGGAAAAACCATTGTGGCCCTCCTCCCCGACACCGGCGACCGCTATCTGTCCACCCCCCTGTTCGCCGGCTGATTTTGATTGGAATGTGTTTCCGCCGTCCTCACAGCGGAGATCCGTTTTTGTTCAAAACAGCCCCTGTCCCACATACCTTGCACAAAATCCATCGCATTTTTTAGTATATTTTACCATTGGGATTCGAATGTTTTTTAGAAAACGCTGTTTTTAAACAGAAAACAGCAGACTTTTCTTTAAAAAACAGTCCATCTCCCCCAATTTTTTACAGAACACGCCTTAAAAACCGGCTTGCAAAACCGGGAGCTGAATGATATTTTAGTTGCAGAATCAGGCGCTGTTTGAAAAATGGAACTATGCACAGCAACGAGGGTTTTTTTGCCAGACAAGCCCCAAGCTGGTTTTTACCCGGAGCTGTCAAGCGAAAGGATGGATAAAGCGATGGACAATCAGGAGCCCAAGGCAAAATCCCTGGCCAAAGCGCTGAAGGTGCTCTCCTGCTTCACCTCTCAAGAGCCCGTACTGGGCGTGACGGAGCTGGCGGAGCGGATCGGGGTTACGAAATCTAATATTCACAACATCCTGTCCACCTTTACCTCAATGGGATATCTGGACCGCCGGCCCGACGGAAGGTATACCCTGGGGCTTAAATTTTTGGAGTACGCCTTTATCATCAATCAGAATCTGGGCTACCCCAACGCCATCTACGACATCATGCAGGACACCGCCACCCTCACCGGAGAGATCGTCTACTTCGGCCTGCCTTACGGCACCAATGTGCTCTACCTCTATGTGGCCCACCCCAAGGACCGCATGGGGATGCTCCCCTACCGGGACGTTCTGGGCCTGACCTCCCCCTTCTACTGCACCGGCATCGGCAAGGCCATCCTGGCCCACATGCCCGAGGAGGAGTGGATGGATCACATCCCCAAGCACCCCGCCGCCTATCAGCCCAACACGATCACTGACGTCAGCGCCATTTTGGACGACCTGCGCCGGACCAGGATGCGGGGCTACTCCATCGACGACATCGAACGGGACCCCAATATCCGCTGCGCGGGGGTGCCGGTCTACAACTCCCACGGCAAGCTGGTGGCCGGCCTGAGCACCGCAGGCCCGTCCATGACCATGACCGACGCCAAGCTGATTGAGTGCGCCAGAATTTTGCAGAGCGCGGCACTGAGAATGCGGGAGCGAATTTATTAAGGAAGCCGGGAGCCGCTGCTGACGCAGCGGCCCCCGTTTTTTGCGCCGGTAAAAATTTAACGAAAGCTTCACAATTCTTTTCTTGACAGCGTCCCGCCTGTTTCGTATAATTTGTGACAGCCTGTCATGAAATGACAACCTGTCACAGAGAGGAGGGAGTCCCATGCCAAGCTCCACATTTTTCCGGCTCCCCGAGGAAAAGCGGCATCGGCTGATCGACGCCTGCTGGGGAGAACTGACCCGGGTCCGGTTTACCGACGTATCCATCAACCGGATTATCGCGGCGGCCCATATCCCCCGGGGCAGCTTTTACCAGTACTTCTCCGACAAGGAGGACCTGATCCGTTACTTATTGGAGGATCTGCGGCAGTATTTCATCACCCTGCTCCGGGAAACCCTGACCGAGGCGAAGGGTGACCTGTTCGCCCTGCCGCTGATCGCCTACGACCGCTTTATCAGCCGGCAGGGGCACACCGACCCCATGCTCACCCTGTTCATCCGGCTGATGACCCTGAACAAGGGCATGGATTTTCAGAGCCTTATTGGCGGCCACGAGAGCTTTCTCCCCGACCCGCTCTGGGAGGTGGTGGACCCCTCCTGCCTGCGGCGCAGTGACCGGGAATATGCCGACCAGGTCTTTCATCTGGCCTGCGCGGTATTGGCCTTCGCCATTGTAGAGACTCTGGAGGGCTCCGTACAGAGCCCGCAGGTGCGGGAGAAGATCAAATTGCGGACGGACCTGCTCCGTTACGGCGGGGCGGCCGAGGGATACAAGGAGGAAATTGCATGAAGCAGCGAACCACAGCTCTTCTGCTGGCAGCGGCGCTGGCCTTGGCCCTGCTGGGCACCGCCGCCCTGGCGGAGGAGGGGGGCGCCCCTGGCGCCGCCAGCGCTCAGCCGGAGGCCGTTCAGCCCTATGAGCCGGAGGACAGTACCTCCCCCGACGCCTCCGCCGCTCCGGCGGAGGGGGAACCCAATCCCGAGGGGGAGGAAGGCGCTCCGGCAGAGGATACGGAGTCCGAGACCTCCGAGGAGCCCCAGGAGGAGGAGTACATACCCGACCCGGTGGGGGCCATCTCCTTTCAAAATCTGGAGCGCCGGATGCGGGAGGGCAACCTGTCCCTGCTGGCCCTGGAGGAAAACATCCAGGCCATTCAGGTCATCGACTACGACAAGCTGGAGGACAACCTCCGGAAGGGGATGAACGCCATCGCCGACCAGCAGTGGATGCTGACCACCACCATGCCGGGCATGGGCAGCATGATGGCCGCCTCTCTGGATTCCCAGTACGACGCCCTGCGCAAGACTTTTGACGACATCCGGGAGGGCAAGCTGCAAAAGGACAACGCCGGCCTGGTCTGGCAGCTGGAGAACGCCCAGAACCAGGTAGTCATGGCTGGAGAGACGCTGTACATCGCCCTGCTGGAGCTGGAGAACACCGGCCGGGGGCTGGACCGCCAGCTCACCGCCCTGGACCGGACGCTGCAGGAGCTGGACCTGCGGTATCAGCTGGGGCACATCTCCTCCCAAACCCTGAAGCAGACCCAGGCGGGCCGCACCGCCCTGGCCAGCGGCCGGCAGACCCTGAGCAGCAATATCCAGACCTGCAAAATGCAGCTGGAGCTGCTCATCGGAGCGGAGCTCACCGGCAATCTCCGGCTGTCCGCCCTGCCCCAGGTGACGGGGGCGGAGCTGGAGGCCATGGACCTGGAGGCCGACCTGGAGGCCGCCAAGGCGGCCAGCTACAGCCTCTATGACGCCGGGCAGACTCTGGAGGACGCCCGGGAGGACTACAAGGACGCCCAGGACAAGTACGGCCCCAGCGAGCGGCGCTATGAGTTTCTCCAGGCCAAGCACCAGTGGCAGGCGGCCCAGTACAACTACGACAGCACGGTGCAGAACTATGAGATGAGCTTCCGCACCCTGTATCTCCAGGTAAAGGACTATAAGCAGGTGCTGGACGCGGCCAGGACCGCCATGGCCGTAGAAAAGGACAACTGCGCCGTCTCCCAGCTGAAGCACAGCCAGGGAAAACTGTCTCAGAACGCCCTTCTGGAGGCTCAGGACAAGGTGACCGAGGCCCAGGAGAAGGTGGACAGCGCCGCCATCGACCTGTTTACCGCCTATCACAACTACCGCTGGGCCGTGGATTACGGCATTTTGAACTAAGGCTGCATTTCCTCCCCTCCGTGGGGAAGCAGCATGAAGTGGAAAACCGGGCCGTAGTCTACGGCATTCTAGAATGAAAAGGAGACCGTCCATGAAGCACACTCGAATCTTTTTCACGGCCCTGGCGGCGGCGGCTCTGCTGTCTCTGGCCGCCTGCCAGCAGGAGGAGGCTCCCTCAGACAGCTCCGGCGGCGCCCCCGCCGGCGTGGCCGTCCAGGTCCAGGAGGTCAAAATCGACACCATCTCCACCGAGAACAAGGTGTCCGGCCGGGTGGTCACCGACGGCCAGGAGTCCCTCTTTGTGATGACCAACGCCCAGTGCACCGCCGTCTTTGTGGAGACGGGGGACACAGTCACCGCCGGACAGAAGCTGTGCGCCCTGGATCTGGCCAGCACCCTGTCCTCCTACAACGCCGCCAATATCAGCTACAGCTCCGCCGTCCAGAGCTACAGCGACCAGGCCGCCATCTTCGACAAGCAGATCGCTCTGGCGGAGAAGAACGTCAGCGATTTGAAGGCCCTCTTTGAGATCGGGGCCGCCTCCCAGCTGGAGATCGACCAGGCCGAGCTGTCCCTCCAGACCGCCCGGGCCCAGCGGGCCTCCACCCTGGCCCAGCTGGAGGCCGGGATGCAGAGCTACAAGTCCAATGTGGAGCAGCTGTCCTCTGTGCTGGAGAACGTGGACGCCGCCGGCAACGTCATCGCCCCCATCGCCGGCACTGTGGTCACTCTGAACGCCTCGGAGGGCGGGTTTATCTCCGCCTCCGCCCCGGTGGCCGTCATCGACGGGGTAGACCGGATGGAGGTGGCCGTCTCGGTGTCTGAGGCCCTGGTGCCCAAGCTGGCCCGGGGGGACGAGGCGGATGTGTCCATCAGCTCCCTGGGCGTCAATGTGGTGGGCACCATCAAGAGCATCGACCTGGCCGCCAGCATGCAGACCAAGCTTTACAATGTCACGGTCTCCATCAATGAGGATGTGGACGGCCTGCTGGCCGGCATGTTTGCCGACGTGTCCTTCCGCACCGACACCTCCGCCAACGCCATCGTCATCCCCACCGAGGCCATTCTCACCAGCAACGGCCAGCAGTACGTCTTTATCGTGGAGGACGGCGCCGCCCGCTATGCGGCCATCACCACCGGCCTGACGGGCAGTGGTGTCACCGAGGTGACCTCCGGGCTGGAGGCCGGCGACCAGCTGGTGGTTGTGGGCCAGGCCTATCTGTCCGACGGTGACGCGGCGCGCATCGTCTCCGGGGAGGGCTGAGGCTGGTGAGTATCCCTAAATTTTGCATCAAGCACAAGGTCACCACCCTGATGGCGGTGATTATGATCTCCATTTTCGGCGTGGTCTTTACCACCCGGCTTCAGCTGGCCCTCCTGCCCGACATGGAGGCCCCCGCCGCCCTGGTGATGTGCTACTACAACGGCGCCACTCCCACCGATATGGAGGAGCTGGTCACCCGCCCTCTGGAATCGGCCATTATGTCGGTGTCCGGTGTGGACGGGGTGAGCTCCACCTCCTCCGACGGGGTGAGCCAGGTGCAGATCACCTATGTGGAGGGGACCAATCTGGACATCGCCGCCACCAAGCTGCGGGAGCAGTTTGACCGGCTGTCCCTCCCTGACGGGGCTATGGACCCCATCATCGTCAACATCAACATCGGCGACCTGATGCCCTCCGCCCTGATCGCCCTCCAGGGGGACGACCTGGCCTCCGTCCAGGCCCTGGCGGAGGACACCGTGGCCCCCGCCCTGGAGCGGATCGAGGGCGTTGCTCAGGTCACCATCTCCGGCGGCGTGTCCCAGCAGATCGCCGTGGAGCTGGACCCCATCCGGACCTCCGGCCTGGGGCTGTCCAGCTCCTATATCGCCCAGATCCTCACCGCGGAGAACCTGCTCTTCCCCGGCGGCGACATGCACAACGGCACCCAGACCCTCACCGTCACCACCAACGCCAAGCTCCAGACCGTGGAGGATGTGGCTAATGTAATCATCCCCCTCCAGACCGGAGGGACGGTCCGGCTGTCCGAGGTGGCCAGCGTGGCCCTGGAGACCGAGGACCCGGAGGCCATCGCCAAAACCGACGGCACCGCCTGCGTGGTGCTCCAGGTCTCCAAGCAGTCCGGGGCCAACGAGGTAGCCACCGCCGACGCGGTGGTGGAGGAGATGGAGAAGCTCCACGCCAAAAACGGCGCGGTGACCTATACCGTGCTGTACACCGCCTCCGACTACATCAACATGGCGGTAAACGCCGCCGTGCAGAACATCGAGATGGGGGTCGTCCTGGCCGCTGTGGTGGTTTTCCTCTTCCTGCGCCGGTGGGGAGCCACCGCCACCATCGCCGTGTCCATGCCCGTGTGCATCCTCACGGTGTTCGTGCTGATGAACGTGTTCCACCTCACCCTGAACATGATGTCCCTGGGGGGCATCGCCATGGGCGTGGGCATGATCGTGGACAACTCCATCGTGGTGCTGGAGAACATCTACCGCTACTCCGCCGAGGGCCGCAGCCGCCTGGAGTCCTGCGTGGAGGGCACCCGGGAGGTCTTTACCTCCCTCACCGCCTCCACTCTCACCACGGTGGCCGTCTTTCTCCCCCTGGGCCTCACCGGGGGCATGGCTGGGATGCTCTTCGACGACTTCTGCCTGACCATCTCCTTCCTCATCCTGGGCTCCCTGGTCATCGCTGTCACCCTGGTCCCCCTGCTGTGCTTCTTCCTGCTGGATGAGAAAAAGGTCCACCAGCACGCCCTGAAAAAGGCGGCAAAGAAGGCCCAAAAGCGAGCGGAGGGCAAGCGGAGCTTAGGACACCGCCTGAATGAGCTCTACACCAGGCTGCTGAACTACTTTGTCCACCACCTGTGGGTGGGGATGCTGGCCTCCGCCGGGCTGGTGGCCATCTTCATCCTGGCCTGTCTGTCCACCAAAATGGTCCTCATGCCCTCTATGGATCAGGGCATGGTCCAGATTTCCGTCAGCACCCCCGTGGGAACCGAGGTGGAGGCCACCGCCGCCATCGCCGACCGCATTGTGGACCTGGCTATGGAGAACATCCCCGAGCTGGAGTCGGTTTACCATCTGACTCAGCCTGAGTCCTCCAGCGTCAACCTGGTGCTGACCGATAAGGAGGACCGGGACCGCAACTGTGACGACATCGCCCAGGCCATGCGGGAGCTGATACAGGACATCGCCGGGTGTGAAATTACCATTACCGCCTCTGACATGACCGCTCTCATGGGCAGCGGGGCGGATATCAGCATAGACATCACCGGCAGCGACTACGAAACCCTGGTGATGATCGCCCGGGACCTGGCCGCCCAGATCAGCCAGCTCCCCGACGCGGTGGACGTGTCCACCTCAGAGGCCAGGGAGGTGGAGCAGGTCACCGTCACCATGAACCGGGAGGCCGCCTCCCAGTACGGCCTCACCGCCGCCTCCGTGGGCGCCGCCGTCCGGTCCGAGCTGTCCGGCTCCACCGCCACCACCGTCACCATCAACAACAAGGAGCTGGACGTGGTGGTCCGGGGAGACGGCACAGCTGCCGCCAGCCTGGACGCCCTGAAGTCCATGGCAATTCCCTCCGCCTTCGGCGGGACGGTGCCTCTGTCCGCCGTAGCCAATGTGGACATCGAGCTGGCCCCTCAGAGCATCACCCGGGTCAACCAGTCCCGGCAGATTTCCGTCACCGGCGACACCATCAGCGGCGACACCACCGCCATCACCCGGGAGATCACCAAAATCCTGGAGGGCTACACCCTCCCGGACGGTTACACCGCCCAGATTTCCGGCGCCTACGAGGACATGATGGACAGCTTCGGCGACCTGCTGCTGGCCCTGCTGGTGGCCCTGGGCCTGGTGTATTTCGTCCTGGCCTCCCAGTTTGAGTCCTTCCTCATGCCGGTCATCGTCATGATGATCCTGCCCGTGGCCTTCACCGGAGCCCTCTTCGCCCTGCCTCTCACCGGACGGGATCTGTCCATGATCTCTCTGGTGGCCCTCATCATGCTGGCCGGCACGGTAGTCAACTCCTCTATTATCCTGGTTGACTATATTCGCCAGCGCCGGGAACGGGGGGAGAGCCGGGAGGATGCCATCCTCCACGCCTGCCCGCTCCGCGTCCGCCCTGTGCTTATGACCACCCTCACCACCATTCTGGCCCTGGTGCCCATGGCTTTGGGCCTGTCCGAGGGGGCGGCGGAGATGATGAGCGACATGAGCATCACCATGATCTCCGGCATGGTCATCTCCACCATTATCACCCTGCTGTTCACGCCGGTTTACTATTCTGTCATCGACAATCTGAGCCACATCTTCTCCCGGAAGAAGAAGCCCGAGCCCCCCGCTCCCCCTCCCGCGGAGGAGGAAGCCCTCCCCGCGGCAGCGGAGTAATAAAAAAAAGGCGCTGAAGGTGAAGCTTTCAGCGCCTTGCTATCTCTTGGCCTTTGGGTAAGGGTCTCGCACATCGGTGAGCCCCAACAGATAATCCGTGCTGGTATGATAAAATGCGGCCAACCGAATCAGCACATCTGTGGGAATATCCCGCTTCCCCAGCTCATAGTAGGAGTAGCTCACCTGGCTGCACCCCAGATATTCCGCAAGGTTTTTTTGAAGCAGATCGCTATCTTCTCTCATATCGCGTATCCGTCTATACATTTTTGCTGCCCCTCTCTAAAGCATAAGTTGATACAAAAAAGTATAGATAAAACATTTTGTTATCTTGACGTTTAAAACAAAATGTTATATAATGAGCTTGCTGCCCAGCCGGCGAAACAGAAAGGAGACAACAGCTATGGCAAAATTCCAGCTACAGGCCAATGAGACACTGGTGGGAAAGGGTCCAATGTCTCTTTATCAAAAGCAGGGTCTGACTCAAAAGCCCTTTCAGGGAAAAATCTATGTCACAGACAAGCGAATTTGTTTTCACATGGACTTATCCGGCACAGTCCTCATGGACCTCCCTCTTGACAAAGTCAGCGGCTTTACCGTGGGAAAAGCTCTCTTTGTCACGAAGGTCACAATACACAGCGGTGCGGGAGAGCATTACACGCTGACAGGCTTTCCCGCAAAAAAATTGCAGAGCTGGCTTCTGCAATTAGGCATTCAGCGGCTGTAAGACCTCACACGCTGGAAGGCTCGCAGATGAATAAAAAACCACCCTTTCGGGTAAACTGGCCACAAGCCAATTTGTACCGAAAGGGTGGTTTTCATGCAGGTAAAGGATTTGATGAACCCCAGCGCGGTGACGGTGGAGCCCGCCTCCTCGGCGGCGCTGGCGGCCCGGCTCATCAGCCGGCATAACGTGGGGGCGCTCCCGGTGTGCACACCGGACCGGCGTCTGCGGGGGATGGTCACCGACCGGGACATCGTCCTGCGCTGCGTGGCCGCCGAGGAGGACCCGGCCCAGACTCCGGTGCGGGACATCATGACCCGGGGCTGCGCCACCGTCTCCCCCGGTGACGACTGCCGGGAGGCAACCCGGCTCATGGCCCTGCACCAGGTCCGCCGTCTGCCGGTGGTGGAGGGCGGGAGGCTGGTGGGGGTGATCTCCCTGTCCGACCTGGCCCGCAGCGGCCGGTACGACATGGAGGCCGCCCAGGCTCTCAGCGAGATCTCGGAAAATATCATCGTCCGGTGATTGGACAAACACCCTCCCGTGCCTTATAATAGGTCTGGGAGGGATTTTTATGGAACTCACACCCATCGCCCACATTCAGAGCGATTTTTCAGAAAAATTCGGCATCCCCCGCCAGAGCGGCCTGGTGGAGGAGCTCACCGCCACGGTGGTCTTTGAGCCGGAATACCGGGAACCCAGCGCCCTCCGGGGGATCGAGGACTTCTCCCATCTGTGGCTGATCTGGGAGTTCTCCAAAGCCCGGCGGGAGGGCTGGTCCCCCACCGTCCGCCCGCCCCGGCTGGGAGGAAACAGGCGGCTGGGGGTGTTCGCCACCCGCTCCCCCTTCCGGCCCAACCCCATCGGCCTGAGCTGTGTCCGGCTCCTTGCGGTCCGCAAGGACCGGGAGTTGGGGCCGGTCCTCCTGGTGGCCGGGGCTGACCTGCTCAACGGCACTCCCATCTATGACATCAAGCCCTATCTCCCCTACGCCGACTGCAAGCCGGACGCGGCGGGCGGTTTCGCCACCCAGCCCAAGGGGGCCGACCTGGAGGTGGATTGTCCCCCCCTTTTGCTGGAGGGCGTTCCAAACGACAAGCGCGCCGCCCTGCTGGCCGTCCTGGCCCAGGACCCCCGGCCCCAGTACCAGAACGACCCGGCCCGGGTGTATGGCATGGCCTTCGCCGGGGTTGAGGTGAAATTCCGGGTAGAGGGGGAGCGGCTGGTTGTGACGGAGATTCTGTAGGGCGGGACGACCTCGGCCCGCCGTGTATCTTGCCTGATTCGGCGGCGCGCCGGGTCGTCGCGCCCTACAGGCAGCCCTCTGTAGGGGCGCACATTGTGTGCCCGCCGTTAATCGACCGGGCAGAAAAGAGCGGGCGGACAATGTCCGCCCCTACATACGCCAATTCGGGCAGCACTGTACCGCCCCTACAGTAGCTGGAACCCTAAAAAAATTTAAAAAACCTCTTGACTTTCCCCCTTGTGGAAGGTGTAGAGTAGGCCCAGAAAGGGGGAACAACCGTGAAAATCAACGAGGTAGAGGCCCAGGTAGGCATCACCAAAAAGAACATCCGCTTTTACGAGGAGCAGGGCCTGCTGTCCCCCCGGCGCAACAGTGAGAACGGCTATCGGGACTATGGCGAGAACGAGGTGGCCGTCCTGCGGCAGATCAAACTCATGCGGAAGCTGGGCGTGCCTCTGGAGGAGATTCGCCGGATGCAGGCCGGGGGCACGGTGGCCGACGGGATGCGCCGCCATCTGGTCACTCTGGAGCGGGAGCAGAAGAGTCTGGAGCAGTCTATCCTGCTGTGCCAGCGTCTGAAGGACCGGGAGGAGCGTCTGGAGACTCTGGACGCCGCCGCCCTGTTGGAGGAGATGGACAAGCTGGAGCAGACGGGCACCATCTTCCAGGACAGACAGAAGCAGGACCTGAAGCCCGTCCGATATGTCGGAGCGGTGGTCATGGCCCTGCTCACCACCGCCCTGATGGCGGCCCTCATTGTGCTGATGGTCTGGGGCTTCACCTCAGACCCCGCCGACGCCCCGCCCATGGCTCTGCTGGTGGTGATGATAGCCATCCCGGGGGTCATTATCCTGGGGGTGCTGCTGGCCCTGTTCCAGAGAATCAAAGAAATCCAGAAAGGAGAAGAAGACGATGCGAAAAACTACTAACGGAAAGGGCTTCGCCGGGGCGGTGGTCATCACTATCCTGGTAACAGCCCTCATGTTCCTGGCTACCGGGGCTATGCTGGTGGGGTACTTCAGCGAAAACCCGGAGCCCTTCGCCACCGGCCTGATCCTGTTTGTGGCGTTCCTGTACCTGGCTATTGCCGTGGGGGTGATTATCGCCCTGTATCAGCGGTGGCAGGAGATTCGGGGAGGGGAAGAAGATGAAGCAAAAAAATACTGACGGCTCCTTCTGGCCGGTGCTGTTTACCCTCTTCTTCGCCGCCATTATGGTCCTGATGGCCGCCTCTGTCCTGCTGGGGCTGGTCAGCGGGGAGATGAGCCTGAACAATCTCTCCGGCTCCGGAATAGACAGAGCCGCCTTCCTTCTCAATGAGCTAAAGAGCTTCGTCCTTCTGGGCGTCGCCGGCTGGGCCTTCTGGATAGGATGGCGGGAGGTAGTGAAAAGAAGGCGTGCCGCCCAGGTCAGGTGGTGGCAGCTGGGGTGGAAGACCATTGCTGCCTTTCTCGTCTTTGCCCTGATTGCCGCCCTTGGATTTGTCATCCGGATCGGGTCAGACAGCCTGGGGGAATGGCTCTTGATTTATGCCCTCTATCTGCTGGCGGCTTGTCTGGTGCTTGCTCTCCCCTGTTTTTTAATCTACAGCCTGGGGAAGGCGCTGGGGGAGCGGGAGATGGAACAGGAGGAGCAGAATGAAGCTAAAAAGTACTGACCCCCAGGGCGAAAAGCGCTCGGCTATGCGGTCTGTTGTCCTCAGCACCCTGCTTCAGCTGATGACGATAGGGGTGCTGCTGTACGCCCGGTCCTGCACGGACATCGGCTGGCTGCGAAACCTGACGCTCCTTCTGGCCGTTATCAACCTGATTACCATCCCGTTCAGCTTCACCGCGCTGCGGCAGCGGCTGCGGGAGCTTGAGAGAGGAGAGCTGGATGAAGCGAGAAAGTACTAGGGCGAAGCGGGAGGCCGTCATCGGGGTTCTGCTCTTCGGCCTGCTGATGTTGGCCTGTGTCATTGGCTTCTGGACTCTGTGCACCATCCCGGGACTTCCTAAATGGCTCTTTATTCTGTTCGCTATCTGTGGAGTATTCTGTGCGGCTTTGACTCTGCCCGCCCTGTGGGCGCTGCGAAAACGCTTTCAAGAGATTGACGCTCTGGAAGATACAAAATCTGTGACATTGTATAAGGAGGAAAACATTATGCTGCTGGTAAACATCGACTATATCCCCGGAAAGGAATTTGAGGTGCTGGGCATGGCCAAGGGCACCGTGGTCCAGTCCAAGAACTTCGGCAAGGACTTTATGGCCGGCATGAAAACCCTGGTAGGCGGCGAGATCACCGGCTACACCGAGATGCTCAACGAGGCCCGGCAGATCGCCGTCAAGCGCATGGTGGACGAGGCCGAGGCCCTGGGGGCCGACGCGGTGGTGAACATCCGGTATGGCTCCTCCGCCGTGATGCAGGGGGCCGCCGAGGTCATCGCCTACGGCACGGCGGTGCGGTTCAAGTAAGCCCGCAGGGGCGGATATCATCCGCCCGCATGTATGCAAATAATTTCAGTGGGGCGGGTAATACCCGCCCCTGCATTTTGTTGACAACACCCTCCAGCCGGCTTATAATTCAGTCAGCGCTCCCTAAAACAAAACAGGAGATGACTGCCATGTTTGGATTTGGAAAGAAAGCGGAAAAGGCCCCGGAGGACCGGCTGGCCGAGCTGGAGAAGAAAAAGGACTGGGCCGGCCTGGTCAAGGCCTATTATGAGATGGGGGTCGCCGCCATGGAGGCGGGCGACCTGAATCACGCCCAGCTGTGGCTCCACCGGGCGGACACCATCTACAGCGCCGACGACGCCATCTATGAGAAGGTAGGGGACAAGCTTATCGACGACTGCTCCGACCGCATCGGCGATCTGGAGGACGAGGACGAGCTGCTGTACAACGCCGTTCCCGCCCAGATTGAGGAGAAGGCGGAGGAGCTGAACGATCCCCAACTGCGCATTTGGGGGCTGCTGTCCATGGCCCGGCTGGTAAAGCTGGGCCAGCGGCTGGCCAGTCTGCCCGGCTGTCAAGTGCTGGGCGAGCTGGGCTGGGCGGTGGACATGATGTTCAAGTCCATGCGGGAGGCCCCCACCCAGGAGGAGTATCAGCATCTGATGGATGTGTGCAACGGCCTGTATGAGCTGGGGGACAGCCCGGCCGTCTCCGGCGGAGAGGCTGTCGAGGTCCCCGACCGGCCCCCCTTCCAGGTCTTTGACCTGAACGGCATGATGACCTTTTTAGAGCTGAACGGCTGCATGGACAACCACCTGCGGCTGCTGGCCGCCCTGAGCCAGGGCCGGGAGGACCTCCCCGAGGCTGAGAACGGCATTGTGGGCTGCGCCCTCCTGCCTGACTACTATGTCCGCACCGGCGCGGGCCGGCTGGAGGAGGTCCCCCAGATCAAGGCTGAGCTGGAGCGCATCTGGAGCGACTACGCCGCCGTCCGGGACCAGCTCCCCCTGGAGGAGCTGGAGCGGCGGATTGGGCAGTACAAGCAGCTGGATATTCTGGGATAAGCGCAAAGGAGCTCCGGTCCGAGGACCGGAGCTCTTACTTTTTTCTGGGATAGGGGGCCGGGTCGTCTGTCAGGCCCACCAGATAGTCAATGGAGACCTTGTAAAATTCCGCGATTCTCATGATGATGGACAGCTTTGGCTCCTGCCTGCCCACTTCATAATTTTGATAAGCCTTCTCAGTAATATCGCAGTAGATAGAGATTTCTCTCTGCGTAAATTGACGCTCCTTCCGACAGGTTCGTAACCGCTGAGCTAAAACTTCCCGCATTCCAATCAACACCTACATTCGTTCTTGACAACTTCTAGTATAGGATGTTACAATCGAAGATATTCTAATGAATATTCCCCGACGATTGGTGTGATTGCGGTGGAGCCAAAGATAACCTACATTGTGGGCGACGATTTGATTGCAGGCGTCGTTGCGGCGGCAATATGGTCAGAAAAACGGCGGTTTGGGCTGTCCCAGGACATGCTGCGCGCCCTGAACCGGGGCGCGGCCAAAACCGAGCGGGGAACCACCAGCGCCTTTCTCTTCCGGGCCATGGTGGACCGCCTGCTGGAAGAATATCATGCGCTGGAAGCTGAAAAGCAGGAGCCGTCAAAGCAGCATGGAGAATAGAGGCGGAAAAAAGCCTCCTTTGGAAAGGAGGTGGCATCCGCGAAGCGGATGACGGAGGATTGCGTTTTGCGAAGCAAAACATACGAAGTATTCTATATTTAGGATTATTTCATACATTTCGGCTTCGCCGAAATACAATCCTCAGTCAGCCTGCGGCTGACAGCTCCTTTCAAAAGGAGCCTTTTTTCGCTACGGCGGGACGGGAGTTTTGAGCTTTCTGTAGGGCGGGACGACTCGGCCCGCCACGTTGCCGTCTGATTCCAACGGCGCGCCGGGGTCGTCGCGCCCTACACGCATCCCGTCCCCCTTATGGAGAAAAGGAGCCTTACTCTGCGGGGGACGGGAGTTTTTTGACAAAGCGTGAGGGCTGTCCGCGTAAGCGGACAGCCCTCAGACGTTACCGATGATACAGCTTATTGGTCTGATATTTGGGCTCACAGGTGAGCTGGAGGCCCAGCTTTTTATAGGTCCCCGCGTCCGCCGGGGAGAGAATCACCGAGCAGTGGGCCTGACAGCCCTTGAGGGCGGCCAGCTGCTCCAAGGCCCGGGCAGCCTTGGGCTCTGCATTGGCGGAGGAGGCCAGGGCGATCAGCACCTCGTCGCTGTGCAGCCGGGGGTTGGCCGAGCCCAGATACTCCACCTTGACGGTCTGGATGGGCTCGATGGCGCTCTGGGCGATGAGGTGGACGCCGTGTCCCCCCGCCCCGGACAGGTGCTTCAGGGCGTTGAGCAGGGCGGCGGCGGAGCAGCCCATGAGCTCGGAGGTCTTGCCGTCGATCAGCGTGCCGTCGGCAAGCTGGATGGACATGGCCGGTTCGCCGGTGGCCTCGGCCAGCTCATTGGCCCGGGCCACCACCGGACGGATGTCGGTGGAAATCCCGGCCTGCTGCATGAGCAGCTCCAGCTTATACACCGCCGAGTCGGAGCCCCTGCCCTGGCGGCGCTCGCACACGGCATCATAGTACCGGCGGACAATCTCCTGCCGGGCCGCGTCCTGACAGGCCTGGTCATCAAAGACGCAGTTTCCCGCCATATTCACCCCCATGTCGGTGGGGGATTTGTAGGGGCAGGAGCCGGTGATCTTTTCAAATATGGCGGCCAGCACGGGAAAGACCTCCACATCCCGGTTGTAGTTCACCGTGGTCTCGCCATAGGCCTGGAGGTGGAAAGGGTCGATCATGTTCACGTCGTCCAGGTCGGCGGTGGCCGCCTCATAGGCCAGGTTCACCGGGTGCTTCAGGGGCAGGTTCCAGATGGGGAAGGTCTCAAATTTGGCGTAGCCCGCCACAACGCCCCGCTTGTGCTCGTGGTAGAGCTGGCTGAGGCAGGCGGCCATCTTGCCGCTGCCCGGGCCGGGAGCGGTGACCACCACCAGAGGGGCTCTCGTCTCGATGTAGTCGTTCCGGCCGTAGCCCTCGTCACTGACAATTTTTCCAATGTTGTGGGGGTAG
This sequence comes from Colidextribacter sp. OB.20, assembly GCF_009911595.1. Lineage (GTDB taxonomy): Bacteria > Bacillota > Clostridia > Oscillospirales > Oscillospiraceae > Lawsonibacter. Next base: position 8,777 of record NZ_QWKG01000035.1, on the reverse strand, counting down.
CCCTCGATGGGGTAGTGGCGGTAGACCTTCAGGCCCAGGCTCTCCAGCCGGGCCTGGAAGGCGTCGGCGGCGGGCTGGCCGGTGTATCGGGTGACCACCACGCTGCCCACATACAGGCCCCGGCCCCGGAACTGGTCAATGAGCCGGAGGACGTCGCTGTCGTAGGTGATGCCCAGGTCTCCACGGACCTTGTTCTTCTCGATGTCCCCGGCGTTGATGGCGATGATGATCTCCGCCTTGTCCTTCAGCTGCTCCAGCATTCGCAGCTTGCTGTCCGGCTCGAAGCCGGGAAGCACCCGGCTGGCGTGGTAGTCGTCGAAGAGCTTGCCGCCGAACTCCAGATAGAGCTTGCCCCCAAACTGGGCGATCCGGTCCCGGATGTGCTGGGACTGGGTAGTCAGATATTTCTCGTTGTCGAAGCCTGTTTTGGCCATTGCGCTTTCTCCCTTTCTCTCTGCGGTAAAACAACATATACACCAGTATTTTACATCGGGAAGGGGAGCAGCGTCAAGGGATTTATTGAGGCAGAGTCAAATCTCCCTCCTTGATCCAGCCGATTTTCCGCAAAATCTCGCAGAAGATTACCGACAGCACAGCGGGCAGAACGAAGGAGATGAGAATCAGCCCGATCCAGTGGAGGGCGGTGGGCGTCACGGCAACCGCCCCCACCTTCTGGATGGCCGCCTCGCTGGGGGCCAGCCAGCCCGTCCACACGCCGATCTGCCCGCACAGGCCGCAGGTGCCCATGCCCGAGTTGATGGCCGCGCCGTTCATCTCCAGCTTGAACAGACAGGTGGCGATGGGCCCGGTGATGGCGGAGGCCAGGGTGGGGGGAATCCAGATCCGGGGGTTCTTCACGATGTTGCCCATCTGGAGCATGGAGGTGCCGATCCCCTGGGAGACCAGCCCGCCCCAGCGGTTCTCCCGGAAGGACATGACCGCGAAGCCCACCATCTGGGCGCAGCAGCCCGCCACGGCGGCTCCCCCCGCCAGACCCACCAGGCTGAAGGAGTGACAGATGGCGGCGGAGGAGATGGGCAGGGTGAGGGCGACGCCCACCAGCACCGACACCAGGATGCCCATCCAGAAGGGCTGGAGCATGGTGGTAGTGTTGATGAGGGTGCCGAAGGCATCAGCCGCGGCGCCGATGGGGGGCGCGATGAGGTAGGACAGGACCACGCCGATAAAGATGGTGACAAAGGGAGTGACCAGCAGGTCCACACGGGTCTCCTTGGACACCGCCTTGCCGAACTCGGCGGCGATGATGGCGATGAACAGCACCGCCAGGGGGCCGCCGGCGCCGCCCATGGCGTTGGCCGCCTGGCCCACCGCCGCCAGAGAGAACATCACCAGAGGCGGGGCCTGGAGGGCGTAGCCGATGGCGATAGCCATGGCCGGGGCGGACATAGCGGAGGCGAAGCCCCCCATATCCACCAGGAAGGGCAGGCTCAGCTGAGTGCCCAAAGTCTTGATGATGGTGCCGATGAGCAGAGAACAGAACAGGCCCTGGGCCATGGCCCCCAGGGCGTCAATGCCGTAGCGCCTGGCGGAAATCACAATATTTTTTCGCTTTAAAAACTCCTTCATTTCAATCTCCTCTTTTACAAAAATAGTCCACACAGATGTCTTGACACCTGTGTGGACTATTATAGCGGCTGAGAGAAATTTGTCAAGGGAAAGGTTTCGGGTTTCCGCCCAAAAGCCTCCTTTTCGCTGCGGCGGGACGGGAGCTTTGAGCTCTCTGTAGGGCGGGACGACTCGGCCCGCCGTGTATTTGCCTGATTCCGGCGGCGCGCCGAGGTCGTCGCGCCCTACAAACAGAAACGCAATCCCCAGTCAGCCTGCGGCTGACGGTCCTTGGGCGCGTTGTAGGGGCGCATATCATGCGCCCGCCGCAGTCTAGCAGGCTCAGCTGGAACACGGGCGGCCAAGTACAGGTCGGAATCAATCCTCATTCCGGTAGGGGTCCAGCACAATGTGGACCACGGCGCACAGGATTCCGGCCACAGCAAAGACCCACCAGGCGGTGCGCCACAGGTCCAGGGCCAGGCCCAGGCCCACATAGAGGGCGGTTGTGACCACCATCAGCGCGGCACAGATGGTATTGATGAGGCCCTTGCGCTTTTTCACCTCCGGGGTAGGGTTGTTGTCCCGGTTGTACTCGTCAATCTTATACTTCTCCTCCTGGATGCCGGCGTAGACGAAGGCGGCCACCGCCCCGGCCACAATGAACAGGAAGATGGAGGCCGCAAAGGACTCAAAGGGCTCCTCCTCGGGGAAGCGGAAGAAAAACAGAATCAGCAGGGCCACGCCGAAGAGGATGGCCCCCACACCCCCGGCGATATACCAGACAAATTTCTGCCGGAAGGCCTGTCGTTCCTTCTCTGTATAGAAGTCGATAATTGTGGGGTACTGCTTGCGGAAGTTGTCCTCCTGGAGTGCGCTGACCACGATGACCACCACACAGACCGCAATAATCAGCAGCAGGACCGCGCCGGTCAGATACTGAGAGATGCCCTTGGCCTCCAGCAGGCTGCACAGGCCCACACCGGCGACGATCCCCCCGATGGCGAAGGCCATTCGCTTGGAGAAGCGGTTCATAAAGCTGTCGTACTGGGCGGTGTCCTCCACCAGGCTGTCCTCCACGCTGCCCCGCATCAGGGTGTCCAGGTCCGCCTGATACAGGTCGCAGATACGCAGGATGGTGTCCATCTCGGGAAAACTCTGGCCGCTCTCCCACTTGCTCACCGATTGGCGGGAGACCTCCAGCAGCTCGGCCAGCTGCTCCTGGGTTTGGCCCTGGCGGGAGCGGAGAAATTGCAGATTGTCGGAAAATGCCATTTTCTATGTACCTCCTCGGGTTTAGGATGGTCTCAGCATACCCCAATACCGCCCGCAACTCTACCGATTTCCTGTTGCGTTTGAAGATTTTCCTGTCAATTTCAGGTTGCGGAGGGGTCTAATCCCCTTTTCTGCCGCTTTTCCACAGGATAAACGCCAAAATCAGGCCGCCCAGAATCATTACAATGCCGATCACCAGAATCAATGTGGCAAAGCCCAGGAAGAAGCCCTGGATGCCGGAGAGTGGGGAGGTCTGGGGGGCGATACCCAGCGCGTCCATCACAGCACCTTCCAGCTCCGGAGGGCCGCTGTAGCTCCAGCCCATTCCGCCCATGCCAAAGCCGCCCATCATCTGGTTGGACGCTTTGAACATGCTCCCGAAGCCCCACCGGGCGATCAGGCCCACAAAGGCCACCCCCGCCCCCTGGAGGGCGATGTAGATGCCGGCCAGCCAGCCCCACCGGCGGACCATTCTGCCGATGAAGCCGGGGAGATTGGAGAACTGTCCCTGTTCGGGCAGCGGGGGCGGGGCAGGCTCCTCCTGGGGCTGGACCGGGGGCGCGGTACGCTCCGGCTCCTCGTCCTCATTTAAGAGGTGGTCGGTGGTAACGCCGAAGGCCTTGGCCAGGGCCAGCAGCTTATTGATGTCGGGGGACGCCTCCCCAAGCTCCCACTTGCTGACGGCCTGGCGGGACACCCCCGTCCGGGCAGCCAGCTCCTCCTGAGACAGCCTCCGGTCCCGGCGATACCAAGCGATTTTTTCGTTCAATTTCATATATGTGCCTCCTTTCCGGCCACTCCAGATTAACAGAAAAGGCGGTTGCGGTCCACCAGCGGGGGCTGGAAGTTTCCGCAACCGCCGGTTGCACAGGGGCATTTTATTGCTTTTGGATAATGCAGACCCCCATTTTCACGAACATTTCCTTGATGCCCGGGGTCTTAGCCAAGGGAGCCATCCAGCCGCGCAGGGGCACCTCCCGCCAGTAGGCCGGCTTGATGTTCAGCTCGGCCAGGATCTTTTTGAACTTCTTCAGGGTCATCTTGTTGATATAGCCGAAGTACTCCCTGCCGTTCTCGTCCCTGGAGATGCGCAGCTCCAGCCGCTCCCGCTCGTCGGGCAGGCCCTTCACCAGCTCCTTATAGGCCTCCACCAGCATCCTCTCCGTGAAGAAGAGGTGCACCCAGGGCATATTGATCACATCGCTGAGGTGGGCGCCGGTGGGGTGGTAGTAGGGCGGGAAGTTGATATAGATGGCTCCAGTGGGCCGGATGAGGCGCAGAGCCTCCTTCAGGGTCCGGGCGGGGTCGGAGACGTGCTCCATGAAATCGTTCATGATGATGGTGTCGAAGGAGTTGTCCGGGAAGGGCAGCTCAAAAGCGGAGGCACAGATAAACTCAAATTTGTCCGCGAAGCCCAGCTCCTCCGCCAGGGCGTTGGCCTCCTGCTCATAGTGGGCGACGATCTCCACGCCGGTGACCTTTTCCGCCCCCAGAGAGCAGTAGTACAGGCTCTTCCCCGCCGCGCCGCAGCCCATATCCAGCACCTGCTTGCCCTGGAACATCTCCTCCGCCGTCCGGGCCTCCAGGAAAAACCGGATGGTGTCCCTCCCCTTCCGGTACTGCCACTGGGCATAGGTCTCCGTCCCCTGGTTCTGGAGGTTGAAGGGGTGGACCACCTTGGGGAAAATTTGATTGGTGAATTTGATGATCGAGGTAGAAATCATAACGTTCTCCTCCCGCGGGCCCGAACGCCGGGCCCGCATGATTTTTTTGTTACCCGGGGAAGTTTTTGCCGCCCCAGGTGGACCAGTCAGTGAGGCAGATGTTCAGGTCCACATTCCCCTCTATGCCGTCCACCCGGCCGGTGCTGGAGTACTGCCACATGCTGTAGTGGTAGCGGAAGCTGGTGGGGACGGTGTCCTTGGTGTAGTGGGCCAGCCAGAAGGCGGGGTAGTCCTGGAGGCGGTCCAGCAGCAGCCGCTCCTTATAAATCTTGGTGGGGCTGCCGTAGGTCATGGGGATGTAGCCCGCCTCAGAGATGACCTTGCAGAAGGCCAGCGCGCAGGCGGTGACGGTATTGCCGTCCGCCCCCTGGGTGCGGGAGTTGTCGTGGTCCTGCCGCTCCCAGTCAAAAACCACGGGGTAGGTGATGGGGTAGCCCTCGATCCACTCCAGCAGGATACGGGCCTCCTCCTCGGCCTCCTCCGGGGTGACGGCCTGAGAGAAGAAGTAGACCCCCACCTGCATCCCGTTGTTCAGAGCGCCCCGCATGTTGGCCTCAAAATACTCGTCCTTTACAATAGTGCCCTTTGTGTAGCCCCGGTAACCCGCCCGGACCATCGCAAAGTCCAATCCGACGGCCCCCACCCGGGCCCAGTCGATCTCCTTCTGGTGGGCGGACACGTCAATGCCCCGGGAGCAGGGCACGTCCCCTATGTAGGAGAGATAGCCGTTCTCGTCCAGCAGAAAGTTCTCACTGACGTACTTGTTGGGGGGAACCTCCCGGGACTCGGGCAGGGGATAGCCGGGCTCCATACCATAGAACTGCCGGGCGTAGTTCATCACCAGGGTGGCCCCGTCCGCCCGGCCGGCATTGCCCTGGGGGTTGAACAGGTTGTCGTTGGAGCCTACCATCACGCCGGCGCTCCGGGCCCAGTTCACGGCGTCCCGGGCCCAATCGGAGATGTCGGCCCCGTCCCCATAGGCCGCCGCCTCCGGGGCGGAGGGCTGGCCCTGAGCGTTCCAGAGCAGGGCGGCGATCTGCTCCCGGGTGATGGGGTCCTCCGGGCCGAAGGTGCCGTCGGGGTAGCCGTTGACCACCTTGTTCCGGGCCGCCCAGGCGACGGCGCTCCAATTAGGGTGGCCCTCCTGCACATCGGAGAAGGGCATCTCCTCCCCCTCCTCCGGCGCTGGCCGGCCCGCCAGGCGGTAGAGGGCCTCGGCCAGGGTGGCCCGGGTCATGAGCACATCCGGCTCAAAGTCGGTGTAGGAGCTGCCGTCCATCAGGCCATGCTGCTGGCAGAACTCCACTGCCGGGGCGTACCACAGCTTGTGGTCCACGTCCAGATAGGTGGTCGCGGCCCCCTGGGCCGGAACCATGGATGCGGTCAGCGTCAGGGCCATCAGGCCGGCCGCGAGCTTCTTGGTAATGTGTTTTGCTGTCATTGCTGTCCTCACTCTCTATCGTATCTCGGGGTTTTGTCGTACCCTGTCAGTATAACACGAATGCCCCGCCCGGCTCAACTGTATTTTTCGTCCCAGAAAAATTTTCCTTACCCCGCCCATATTGCCAGCGCCTAGGGCTTATTTGAAAAATGTCAATACACCCAAGGGGCGGGTCTTTTTCCGCCATACTGCCCCAATTTTTCTTGAAATACATCCAGTATTCCTGCGAAAAATCCCTCGCCGCTGTGCATATTTCCATTTTTCAAACGGCGCCTAGTTGTACGCCAGCATACATCAAAGGGGCGGGTTTGCCCCAGGGGTAAAGGGGCTGATCTGCCCTGAACAGAAAGGATAGGTATTTTATGGACAAAATCAACTGGAAACGCAAGCTGAGCTCCCGGAAGCTGTGGGCGGCCGTGGCGGGGATCGTCACAGGCCTGGCTATGGTCTTTGGGCTGGATGAGGGCGCCATCAGTTCTGTGGCGGGTGCTGTGGTGTCTGTGGCCTCCGTGATCGCCTATATCATTACGGAGGGCAAGGTGGACGCTGAGGGCGTCAAGAAGTCCGTGGAGGACATTCAGAAGGCGGAAGAGGCGGTAAAATGAAATATAGCTCTTCCAAGCCGCCTCTGCAATGCTTCATGCGGCAGAGTACCTGGTACAAAAGTGTGGGGCCTGTTAAAGTCCGGGGCGTCCTGCTGCACTCCACGGGGGCCAATAACCCATATATCAGCCGGTATGTCCAGCCCGATGACAACGCTCCAAACCGAACAGAGCTGCTGAAGCTTCTGGGCGTTAACAAAAACCACAATGACTGGAACCACACCGTCAGACAGGCTGGCGTGCATGCTTTTGTGGGCAAATTGGCCGGCGGTGAGGTGTCTACAGTTCAGGTGGGCGAGTGGAACAAAAAGGCCTGGGGCTGCGCCTCCGGGCCCAAGGGTTCCTGCAACAACGGATGGATACAGTTTGAGATTTGTGAGGATGGGCTGAACAGCCGGGCGTATTTTATTCAGGTTTATCAAGAGGCCGTAGAGCTCACAGCTTATCTGTGTACCATCTACGGCCTTGATCCAAACGGGGTGGTATCCTATAACGGCGTCAGGGTTCCCGTGATCCTCTGCCACCAGGACAGCCATCGGCTGGGCCTGGGCTCCGGACACGCCGACGTCCTCCACTGGTTCCCCAAGCACGGAAAATCTATGGATGATTTCCGGGCCGATGTGGCCCTGGCTATGGAAGGAGAAGAAGAGATGGATCAGTCAAAATTCAATCAGATGTTCGCCGCCGCTATGCAGCAGCACAACAAGGAGCTGCAGGACAATGACTGCGGCGCCTGGAGCCAGCAGGCCAGACAGTTCATCATAGACAATGACATCTTCGCCGGCGGCACGCCTGGAGAGGACGGCCAGCCCAATTACATGTGGGAGTCCCCGCTGACCCGGGAGCAGTTCGCCCAGGTGCTGTACCGCTTCGCTCAGAATTTCGGCCTGGTATGAACGGTAAAGTATGGGAACAGCGCCCCCGGAAACGCAAAAACCAGGCGGACTATTCCAAACAGATGATTGCTGACATCCGCTCCCTGCTCTGGGTGGTGACGGTGGGCGGGCTGCTCCTGGCTGCCTACTGCATCCGCACCGGCTACACCGGGGCCCTGCCCTGGCTCACCGCTATGGTAGGCCTGCCCTGGTCGGCCCACGGTGTAGTCTGCGCCAATTACCTCGGCATGGCCAAGTCGGACCACAAGCGGGGCGGCATTACCTACGAGCAGCCTTTTGGCTCTACGGGCAAAACAAGAACTTGTCCCTGCTGTCCTACAGCTATTGTATCATAGGCATCTCTAAGCCTGTTGACCCAAAAGTGGACTAAGCAGATCCACTCTAAATCATCTGCAAATCTTATTATACGAGGAGCAAAACAATATTGTACAGGCGTTGCAGATTTTAAAATCGTCAAATTACCCCGATGCAGACAAATCATTAAACAAGGTTGCCGGACTGTTTAGCCATAATTTACAATCTGAATGGTTGGAAATTGACTTTTCCTATTGGGGCAGTCCTGAAAAAGAACGAAATAACATTACAGCTTTGGAACGTGCGATAATCAACAAATATGTGATTACATTTACTTATTTTAATGCCGAATTGACTGTAACTCATCAGACTGTTGAGCCGTTGAAATTAGTGTTCAAATCGCATTCATGGTATCTTGTTGCTTATTCAGAAAATAAAAAGGATATTCGCACTTTCAAAATGTCCCGCATAAGGGAACTTCAAATAACGAATCAGTTATTTGACCGTGAACTGCCAAAGGATTTTTCCATTACCCCTGTCTATAAGGAAGAATACAATACGCCCGTATTCATATTGCATTTTTCAGAAAAGATAGCGTATAAGGTTTATGATGAATTTCAAGAGAAGTATATTAAAAAATTAGATGATGGCACATTGGAAGTAACTTTCAGATACCAGCTTAGCGACTGGACTTTTCTTTATCTGCTTTCTTTTGGTGAATACGTTGAAATTATCGAACCGGTTGAAGCAAGAAACATTCTAAAGGAAAAAGCCAAAAAAATATTTTCTATGTATTAACAAAATATCTGCCACTACGGAAATAAAAAAACCGTTGTTGTGGCGGCAGAATTATCATGCGTTTTTAACAAAATAAAGCGGCTTGACGGCGGTTTTGAAACAACATGATATGCTCCCTCTAAAGTAGACAGTGGAAAAACAAAACTGTCGAAATAGAGGGAGCAATTAACATGAGCCTAAA
>NZ_QWKG01000034.1 GCF_009911595.1 Colidextribacter sp. OB.20 | reverse complement strand
CTACTTCATAACATTTCCGATACAGCGGCCTCCCGAACCATGTGCCGATCCTCTGCTCCTCGGTGGAATAGGTCTCCAAGCTGCTTCCCCCTCCAGAACCGCCGCCATCGTCCACGAAGTAGGTCCCGCTGGCTTTCTGCTCTTCCGTGAGGGCGTCCCACTCCGCCCGGGTCAGGATGCCCCGGACCGGGTTGTCCACGTTGAGGGTGTCGCCGTCTTTGCTCAGCCCGTCTCCAGCGGTGATATCGGAGCCACTGCCAGCCGGGCCGGGAGGCCCCTGTTCTCCTCGTTCTCCCTGCGGCCCCACAGGACCTTGCGGACCTGGTTCTCCCTGTGGACCTGGATCACCCTTGTCGCCCTTAATAGCTCCCGCCCCAGCCATGGTTTCGGCGGCGTACTTTTTTGCTAGCTGCAAGGTTACAACATCCATCTGCGTACCCCCTTACTGCAAAATCCACGTTTTGCTCTCACCGTCGAAGGCGTAGACGTCGTGGTTCCCGTCGATTTCGTAGAAAGTACTCCCATTTGGAACGCCCTCTGTGGGCTTCTCGTCTGTGCTCTTGCCCCGAATATCCCAGATTCCAGAGCCTGAATTTGTGGTTGCGCTGACCATTGTATCATCTCCTTTACAAAAATTTCCTTGCCTTGCCATTTACGCCGATATAGCCCTTTATCACCTGCCTGGCCTTTCCGTTTACGCCGATATAGAGCTTGTCCACCTTGCGGGCCCTCCCACTGATTCCCACATAGGCTTTCAGCTGGGAGACCGCTGCGGCGGGCCCGGTTACATAATCTTTAGAGGTAAAGCCCATATTATCGGAGGCCTGAACCCGGAACCGGATATTAGCCGTCCCTTCCGGGATGGTGTATGTGGCGGAGGTCGCTGTTGTGGTTTTCAGGTCGGTCCAGCTGCCGTTATTGCGGCTGTACTGATACAGGTAGGTTATCGTTCCTCCATACTGATTGGAGTTGCTGGGAGAAACTGAAACTGTGATTTGCTTCTCTGCCTCCAGGTTTTCGGTCGGATAGCTTATGCTTTTGGGGTCAATATTGTCGGAGCCGCGGTAGGTATACCAAAACTCTTCTTTCCTTGCACCTCCGGAATCCGTTGGGTAAGCATTGCTGACCGAGGAAGATACATTGTTTATAAATGCACCTTCTTTGTATTCAAAACTTGTAACTTTAATTGGTATGTTGGTGCCTTCGTATTCTTTTGTACTTACATAAACGCTTGGGGCCTGACCGCCTGGGTTAACATGCCAGTATCCCCCTTTTGTGTAGTCCGCAGTTACAAAGGCTTGAACATTTTCTGTTCTTCTAAATGCAAAAAACACTGTGAACGCAACATGTGGGGCGCCATCAATGTGTCTTAGAGAAGTAATGGTGCCTTTTAAATTAAATCCTTTAGGGATTCCAAATTCATCATATACTGTATCCGGTGTTTTATCGGCGATATAGCCGATTACAGTATAAGAATCTGTGTACCAGGTTTCGGGATACGTATATCCGGTTTTGGTAACCTCCTGCATCTGTGCGTCAATATGGGATGCTTTCCACACATATCTTGTGCTCATATCTTGCCCCCTTACTTATAGACCAGGTAGACCGTCCCGGTATCAAGGGAAGAGCTTCCAGCGGTCAAATCGGAGGTCCCGTAGGTAATAGGGGTCCAGGTACTGGGACGGGCGCTCACGTCGGCAGCGGAAAGGGAAATATCTGACGTAAGAGCTTTATTGTTAATTGTCCGGCTTGTGGGGACCTTCCCGTTGATGACTGCCTTAAGGGCGTCGTCTGGGGTGGCGTCAGAATCCAGGCCCAGGAGGGTGGCGGTGCTGTCCTGGAGCATGGTCTCCTTATTGAGAGGGGTGCCCTCCTCCACCGGCACATCGGCACGGACCATGTCATATGTATTGGGGGCTCCGGCTACCGGGGTCAGAGTCACCCGTCCAGGGTAGGTAGGAACTCTGTTTTTCATGCAATCTCTCCTGCGTAAATCTCGCCCGAAAACATCCAGGCGGCCTCTATGTTGTCCATAATCCGGTTTATATTCACCAGAATTTCCTCAATATCGTTTGCCTCCCGATAGGTGAGCATATCCATATCCGGGGGAACCTGTGGTGTACCGGGAAGGGTGGGAGCGGCCCCCCGAACAGCCCGGAGATTGTCCAGATACCGGCTCATCTGCTCCAGGACGGGGATATCGTCCTCAGTCCACAGGGGGCCGTCCTCCGTGGTCACGGCATATCCCCGTTCCCGCAGCCGCCCGGCAATATACTTCACGGCGCTCTCCACCCGGTTTAAGTCCTCCGCCCGGTAGATGCCTTTTTCGGTCAAAAGCCGCACGTCATCGTAGGTCCGGTCGGTCACCAGTGTATCAATGATGCTCATAATCACACCTCACCAGAATAAATGTCTCCAGCGTAGTAGAAATAGGCGGATGCGTTATCCATACCCCGGCCTTCGTAGCTGCCCCGAAAGGCCCCGTTCCAAGTGTATCTCACCGTGGTGATGAGCACCGTGGTATTGGCGAAGCGGTTCTGATTGCGCACCATATCTAGGGGGTCCAGCCGAGGGTCGGCCCGGTAATTGCCGGACAGGGTGCGCCGGTTTTGGAGGTAGTCGGCGGCCCAGGCGGCGGTATTGGGTGCCTGTTCGTCGGAGATGAGGGGGTTTGAAATTGGCTGGGTCTCCCCTTTTAAGCCAACGGCAAGCTCAAACTGTCCGTTGTTGACATTCACCGCCTTTAGCTGTCGGGACAATGCGATCTCCGCATACTCATAGCTGACAAAGCGGTCGATGGGGTAGTCAGTCAGGGCGGGATTTAGCTTTTCTATATGCAGCTTCCCGGCCCTGTCCTGATAGAACACACAGCACCCGGCATTGGAAGCGTACTGCAAAACCTCGGCCACTGAGTAACGGCTCAAGTCCAGCCCCTCCGGAGCCTGAATATTTTCCAGGGAGGAGCTTACTGCCCAGCGGTCTGTTCCGTCTGACATTTTGGATAGACCAGATTGTGTAAAAGCCGCCTCCGCAATCTCCTTCAAGGTCCCGGAAGAAGGGCCTGTATAGGGGTCTCCCATCAGCTCCAGGGCGTCCCGGGCGGTAAAGGTGGCGGTGATACCATTTTGGGGGGCGTCCCACTGGCTGAGGTAATATGTACCGCCGGAAATCCACTCGTTTGCCCCCTCCAGCTTATAGCCGTACCGGACGTTTACCTCCTGCCGCTCCATGAGATACCGCCCCTCCCCCTTAAGGTTGTCCAGGTTAAACCTGCCGTCTCGGTTGTCCAGCTCAAAGGTGATTTCCGATTTGGGCAGTGCGGCGGACAGGGGGTCGGCGAACATAGAGACGGAATACTGGATGATATCCTTTTTGGTGTAGGTGCTCTCGATGCCCAGGAAAACACTCTCAATTCTGGCCCGGCGGCGGGGGGTGCTCCACTTCAGGACCTCTATGGTGAGCTTGTCGTAGCCGCCGATGTCGCCCTCTAAAATGGTCTGGGGGGCGGTGCCCTCCATGGTCCCGGAGAACACCGCGCGTCCGCTGTGGTAGGCGGTCACCCGGAAGAGGCTGGCCCACTCGTCGTATACCGTAGACCAGGTTAGGGTAAGGCCGGGGAGGGTTTCGGGGTAGGATTTGGAGAAGGTCAGGGTGATTGTGGGAATGGGGGCAAATACGCCGTCTTCCCCACATAGCCAGGTGCCTATGTAGCCGTTGTTGCCGTAGTCCATTCCCTCACCACCATCTCACTGTATTTCCTGTGGGACCCGCCCAGGGGGGGCGGGTCATCCCCTCTCTTGGATTCCTCTTTGCCTGTTGGCCCGCCGTGGGCGGCGGGCCCCACTTGTTGCTTGGGTTTTTATTTCCCGGGCCCAAGTGCGCTGCTGTAGGCGGCATTGCTACTGTTATAGCCCGATACTGCAACAAACGTTCCGCTTCCGTAGGTAACGTTATCCCAGGTTTCGGAGAACGGAAGTGTCGTCGCTGTCCACGTCTTCCCGTTGTCCGTGCTGTAGGCGGCATTGCTACTGTTATAGCCCGCTACTACAACAAACATTCCGCTTCCGTAGGTAACGTCACTCGAGTTTGTGGAGAACGGAAGTGTCGTCGCTGTCCATGTCTTCCCGTTGTCCGTGCTGTAGGCGGCCTTGCTGTTGCTGTTGGCTACTGCAACAAACGTTCCGCTTCCGTAGGTAACGCTGCCCCAGCTTGCGGAGGACGGAAGTTTGGCTTCAAACCAATCTATCCCCGCTCTTGTCAGCGTTCCGGTCAGCTTCACGCCGTTCACGTAAGCGGTTTTCCCGTAGACAATCTCTGCGGCGGAGGCGGTGGCGTCGCTGGTATCTACTCCGCTCTCAATCGCCAGAATATTGTCGTGCATGGTCTGAAAGCTTGCGTCCGCTGATGTATCCACTCCCTTGTCAGTGACAGCGGACGCAATCAGGGCTTTGCCCTCACTGACAGAGGTTTTTAAATCGCTGATGTCAAAGGAGTCACCGGACAACTGAAACCGGACATCTGGTGCTTTGATGACAAGGGATTCAATTTCGCTTAATGTAGTAAGCTGGATAGAATCGCCTGCCCCCAATACAATCTTAGGGAGAGGGTCTACGATTACACCGCCCGCTCTGGCGGAAGCTGCGGAGGGGTTGATAATCAGGTCTCCGGTCAATGTACCTCCGGAAATGGGAAGAGCCCCCACCATATCGGCGGTGTAATCGTTATTGCCCGGGGTGACCGCCCCGTCCCGTCCGTTAAAGGAGGACACGCCTGCGGTAACTTCTCCGCCACTGGAGCCGCCCTGACCATCCATGACGTCGAAGGCTTTGGGGCCGGAGGCGTCTGTGATGGTCACCCGGTGTCCTCCAGCGATATCGGAGACGGCCACTGTGGGGGAGAAGCCGTCCTCCCCAGGGTCGCCCTTGGCTCCAGGGTCCCCGTCCGAACCGGGAGGGCCCTGGGGCCCTGGAGCTCCGTCCTTACCGTCTAACCCGGGAATCCCCTGAGGGCCTGGAGGCCCTACTAGGTCGTCGGTGTCCTGTGCCACTGCGTTCCCGGCGGCATCGAAGCCCACCACCAGCCCAGGGGAGCCCACAAGCTTCTCCTGCTTTCCGCTCCAAATAGTCTTGTTGTCCCGCACGGCCTGGACTGCTTCGTCGATCTCCTGGCCGTAAAACTTGCTCTGGTATGCCATGCAATCACTCCACTACTAAAAATTCCTGCCCGTCCGCTGTTTTCAGTGCGGCAGTCTCCCTCGCCGGGATAAACAGCCCCCGATTTTCAATGGGCGGGTCTACGGGCGTCCAGTCCCCGCCTACAATGCGCCGGGTGCCGTTCAGTATCCATATTCCTGGCTCTAAGGTGGCGTAGGGTACGGGGCTGTTCACGGTCTCCTCCACAATCTCCTGAGGGGTGGCAAAGAACTCAGACCCGTTGCTGGATACCTCCGCGTCACTCTGGGCCTCCGGATTGCCGATCTGGAAGGAAATCTCCACAAAGCTCTCAGAAACTAGGGTTTGCCGCTGATTATTTTTCCACGCCTGACTTGTTGCTTGCATAGACTACACCTCAATCAGAGCCAGTCTGGCCCCGGTATGTCCCCGGATACTGCCATCAGGGCGGCGGAGGAATACGCCGCCGGTCCTGTCGGACACATACATTTCCCGGGTCTCCCAGTCGTTGGAGTCCTGGCAGTAGAAGGTGACGGAGTTGACGAACTTCCCGCCCCGCTTCATGCTGAACAGGCGCAGGATATTGGCCCACTCCTCGGCGGAGATATACTTCCAGGTGGCCTCCACCTTCCCTACGTCGTCCCGGATCACCGATCCAATCATCTTCCCCTCGGCGTTGCGACCGCTGTCCACTAGGGTGGAGGTGGTCCCATTATAAACGGAGGGGTCGGGGATGGCCGCCCCCGCGATGGTAATCATCGGTCTCATCCCAAAATACCTCCTCCCATAATGTTGGCCCCCCGCTGCCGCTGGGCCCGTTCAACGGACTGCATTAAGGTCCTTCCGTCCAAGTGCGTTCCGTAGTCCTGGCTGTTGATTGTCTCAATGAGAGCCTGAAATCCTGCGTTTAGGGCGGCAATTACGTCGCTGTTGTCGTTCCCCTGTGCGGAGGGCGGGGAGTAGCTGGAAATGCTGTTCCCGCCCGCTTGGGCATTGGAATAGCTGCCGGACAGCTGAAGTGTGGGCAGGCTGGAGAATTTCGGCTCCACCGGCCCGATGTTCCCCAGGGCCTGAGACATTTTCCCGGCCAGTTCGTTGGCCGCCCCCACAGCCTTGTAGGTGTTGTCCTTAATGCCCCGGGACATCAGGTCCAACATATCGGGCATATAGGTATGGAAGTCGCTCAACGGCCCAACGTCGGGCTCAGAAAAATGGAGGCGGTCACGGATACTCTGGGCCAATCCAGTCGCTGCGCCGGCAACCAGGCCTTTTCCAATCCCTTCCATGCCATCAGAAAGGTTTTTACAGATATCCTCGCCCCAGGACTTGGCGTCCTTTACTACGTCATCAATGGGACTCCTGATGTTATCCGCAACTCCCTTAAAATCCGTGGTCGCCTGGGTCTGGATTTCTCCGGTCTTTTCGTGAATGTCGGTCTTCATGTCCTCGAATGCGCCGAAGGTGTCCTTTCTTGCATTATCCCAAGCGGTTGTAATGGCCGTCTTTACCGTGTCAAACTGGGTGTTCACGTCAGTGTTGATACCGTCCAGGCTGTTATTCAGGTCTCTGGTAATATTGCTCCACTCAGTATTGGTGTTAGTGTTAGTGTCTTTCCAGGCTTGCTCAACGGTCCCCACGATCTCGCCCATGGTCTTATCCATTCCGGTCTTCATCCCGGACACAGTGTCGTTAGCAATGGTGGACATTTCAACCAGCTTCAGCTCTGTGTCGCCGTTGATCCAGTCCCAAGCCTTGCCGATGGCGTCGGCAATGGGGCCGAATGCGCTCTGGAAGAATTGGACAATGCTGTCCCAAACAGATTCAATTCCATCGCGAAGTCCTTCTATCAGGTTAACCCCAATGTCCGAGAATACTTTTGACGGAGAGTGGATACCGAAAAAGTCAAGAATCCAATTGAGCAGCGCTCCGAATATATTACGCTGAATCCACCCAAAAACTCCGCCGCCGGCCTCCCACTTGGCCAACATTCCATCCCAAAGTCCTTTTACGATATTTGCGCCTACGTCAAGAATCCCGGAAACGTCAATCAGTTTCATCTTTGCGGTCATGAACTCGCCCAGCAGCTGACCCCACTTGGTCAGCAAAGTATCCCAATCTATGTTTTCTAGGAACTCTGCAATATGTCTTCCAATAGAATCCCAATCAACCTTCTGCATGAACTCAATCATGAAGTCAAGGGCCGATTCAATCCCCTTACTCAGCACCTGGCCCGTCTCGGCCCAGTCTATCTTGTCGAAGAACTCATTGACCTTTTTGGCGATTCCGGAAGCAATTTCCTTCATCTTCGGGGCAATCGTATCAATCAAACCGCCTAATGCTCCAACCGCCGCTGTAATGCCGGCCGCGATCACATCGGTCAGACCGCCAAATACCTTCACCCAATCAATGTTGATTAAAAAGTTTCCGATGTCCCGCCCGATTTTCGGCCAGTCGATATTGGAGATGACATCTACTGCGAATTTCAGGGCGGTAATAACCATATCGCCCAGCGTTTTTCCAAGTCCGGGCCAGTCCACGTCTTTCCATGCGTTGTTGATAGCGGTATAAATCTGCTTAGCTGTTTCATTCCACTTCCAGTTCACAAGGAAAGAATCAATGGCTTTTTTCAGCGCCGCAAGGCCCTTGGTAATAATGTTTAGCCCGCCGTAGATAGCTCCGTACCAATCCACCTTATTGATGAAATCGGCCAGCTTTGTACCCAGCACGTCCCATTTGGTCTCCGTAATAGCAGTGCTGATGGTATCAAAAATACCAACAACAAACTTTGATACTGCCTCTGCCGCCTGCACGGCGTCCAGCTCGTCTAAAAATCCGTTGATTGCCTTCGCAATGTCAAGGCCTATCTCGTGCCACTTCAAGGTGGTGGCAAATCCGTAGATGAAGTCGAAGAGGGCGTTCCACTTGGCGGCGAAGGTGCGGCCCAGCAGGTCCCAATCCACGGTGTCGAAGATTCCGTTCAGCCCGTCAGCCACCTTGCTGCCCAGTTTTTCGAAATCAAATTTAGTCAGGAAGCCATAAGCCACATTGAGCCCGTTGTTAATAAGGCTGCCCAGCTTTTGACCCCAGGAGTAGGAATCCCAGCTTTCCACAACCTCGTTGAGCTTTTCTGCCACCAGCTCTCCCACAGACCGCCACTCACCGTTTTCGATGGCCTCCCGTATCTGCTTCACCCAGTCGAACTGGTCGGTGGGGACCTCTACCTCTTCAAACATAGAACCAAAGTCGGTAGCAGCGCCTCCACCGCCGCCAGCGGAGTCGTTGAGCACATTGAGCTCGTCAATGCCAAGCAAAAAGTCCTTGGTGGCCTTCGACGCCTTATTGGCCGCCTCGCCGTATTCCACGGCGTGCTTCTTGGCCTGGGTGTACACGCTCTTTCCGGTGAGCACGGCAAACGCCTTGCCGATGACGTTGATGAGGGCCACGAACTTGTCAATGAGGAAGTCGATAGCCGGGGCCAGGGCCTGGACCAGAGGAGCGGCCATAGCCCCCAGGCTGTTCTTTAAGTACAAAGCGCTGGTTGCTAGCGAATTCATAGCCGGGGCAAACTCTGTGCCTACTAACCGGCTGTATTCATATAGATTTGTGGCCCCTTCTTTTAAGCCGTTTGAAATAATGCTCATGCCTCTAAAAACTGTACTATAAAATAGAGCACTACTGAGCATTTGTTTCCATTTTGATATTTTTTCTGCGGATTTTGTAAATGGGCCTGTTACATTTTTTATGATTGATTTCCCCAGCGATTTCAGCCCGGATATCGCCTTGCCGATCCCGCTGGTCACAAGATTTATCAGCGCAGAGGTTAGTTTTTTTACCCCGGCGGCCAGAAGCTCAAAGCCCTTCCTCGCCGCAGATGCCGCAGACTGGGCTAGACTTTTCATCCCTTTACCAACTGTTTTTGTGGCGATTGTCACACCAACCAGTGCGGCGGCTAGAATCGGGTGAGCGGCGGCCACACCAAGCATTTTGTCCCGGAGACCTCCGAAGGCCCCGCCCAAGGCGTTTACCCCGGAGGCGGCCCCCTTGGGGATTAGCGATTGCATAGATAGGTCCTTGCCTAAAATGCCTTTTAAGCCCTCCACAGACCCTAGGCTTTTCCCGATAGAGCCGTTGGCGCTAATCCCCTCAATGGTCTCCCGTATTTTTTGCAGGACACCAAGCTTCTTTTGAAGGGAGGTCTCAGACTCCACCATCTCCGTCTCGGGCTCCACAGCCTGGCTTGCCGTATCCTTCAGCTCGGCGATCTGACTCTGGAGCTTTTGAATCTGGCTGGTGTAGTTGGCGATCTGGGTCTGGTTGCCCTTCTCAAAGGCCCCGGTCAGCTTCTCCCGCAGACCCTCCATCTTGACCTGGAGGATAGATGCCTGATCCCCCAGCTCCACCATTCTGCTGACGGCCTCGTCGATGGTGGCGGCGTCCCCAATAATCTCCCCCAGGGTGGAGTCCTTCATCTTCTCCTTAATCTCCGCCCAGGGGTCCGCAGTCTGCGTTTTAGTCTCCGGCGTCGTCCTTGCCGCATTTGCCGCCTCTATCTGCTTCCTGAGTTCATGGTATTTATCAGAAAGCCGGTCTACCTCTTGTGCGGCTTTATTTATCTCTTTTGCTTCATCGTCATACAAGAAACGGGTTTTGTGGATTTCCCGCTCGCTAGCCTTTAACTGCTCAAACTTGCTCAGAGCGGCGTCAAACGCCTCGCCGACTTTTCGATATTCAGCTTGCAATGCTTCAAGGTCAGGGGTATTATCCAGCGCACCATTGGTCTTGCTTCTGCCTGTCGCCCGGTCCAACGCCGCCCGCTTCTTTCTGGTCCTGGCTACCGCCGGGGATACCTCGGCGGAATCGCCCAGCCCCTGAATCTGCCTCTGGATATCGCCGAACCTTCCTTTTGTGGCGGCCTGGAGGCTTTTCAAAGCGCTGGTGAGCGCATTCAACTTCTCCACGGCCTTCTCGGACGAGGCTTCAATTTCAATTTGCAGACTGTCTACGGTCACGTCGGCCATGCTGTCACCTTCTTTTACTGTGGAATTATTTGTGATATGATTTAGGCGAAAGGGGGTGAAAACTATGCCAGAAACTAAAAAGTCTCAGTACGAAGCCGGGGAATTTCCGCCGCTTGGTGTCTATATCTGCATGAACTGCGGCGGGCATACTGTGCTTGTCCCGGAAATGGTTAAGAAGCTTCCAACATGCAGTAAGTGCAAAGGAACGATCTGGATGAAAATCTAACTTCCAGCGGTGGCCGGTGTCTCGGTCACCGCTCTTTTTTCTCTATAATGGAAGGACCTAAACCCAATTTCTTCCCAATTTGGTTCCTGGGAATTTGGATCAAACTCTTTTACGATCTCAAACTTTCCAATAGCTTTTGCTCCAAAAATGCTTTTTTGTACCACTACGATTTTTCTTTTCCCGTTGCAATCGGTCAGTCTGGTTATAAATACCGGATTTTTAATGCTGGATAAAACAAAACGTATTCTTTTTATGGCTTTTTTGAGTTCCATTCCTCCACCTCCTTTCCTTGAAAGACAGAGTAATGTGTTATACAATACTTTTGCCGGGTGTGCAGAAAGGAAAAATTTTGTTTAAACTTGCTTCTGGGTTTTGCCCCGTCCAAAACAAACAATGCTCTATAAAAGCAAAATACATAGACGGGTCTACACTTGTTGAAACTCTCTTTGTAAAAGATACTTTTGAATGCGATTTTGTAAAAATCGGGGAGAAATGCACCGCAGATGAATGCCCTATTTTTTCGGAGCTTCCACAGGAAATTCATCCGTAGTCTCAATAGGCCTATAAAAAGACTTGAAGACTTCCGGAAGGGCTGGGATAAACCCATTCCCATCTATAAATAGGTCTGTCCCAATCAAATCTAACCTTACCATTGGAATGCTACCTGCGTCATGGTGAACAGAATAACTGCGCACACCCGGCATTTCTTTCCCGTCCACCAGAACTTTTCCTTTTACGCCTTCCGTTTTGATTTCAATTTTCGCCATATTCACACCTCCAAACGCAAAAAATCCCCACCACCTGAATACAGATAGCGGGGATTTCGATGTATTTAATTAATGAAGCAGTTCCCGGAGCCGGGCCACAGCCTTTTCGTTGTAGCGCCATGTTGGGACTTGCTTTGCGCTGTGCTTGGACTTGTCCCAAACTTCGATGCCGTACTCATCGGTTTTCAAACCGTGCTGGTTTGCCACTCGGCCTATCATGTTTGCGCTGATGCCGCCCAGAAGCTCGCCTACCTCGGCGGCGCTGTAGGTGCGTTCCTTCACCTCCGGCAGGGGCAGGACCGCCTCTCCGCCGGTTAGCTCGGCGCTGGCGTAGTGGGCACATATCTGCTGGAAGGTTGGGATTGGGTTGGTCTGTGCCAGCTTC
Source organism: Colidextribacter sp. OB.20 (assembly GCF_009911595.1). Classification (GTDB taxonomy): domain Bacteria; phylum Bacillota; class Clostridia; order Oscillospirales; family Oscillospiraceae; genus Lawsonibacter. Next base: position 33,483 of record NZ_QWKG01000034.1, on the reverse strand, counting down.
AGCCAGATCGACGCTACCCGTGCCCGGGCGTTCTTCACCTTCGCCTCAGCAAGCCCGGCCTTCGGGTCAGGCAGGGCGTTCGTGCTGTATGTACCTGTCTTGCGGATGGTGGGAAGGACGGTGCCCGTCACCCACTTGCGGAAGGGCTTGGCCTCCGGCTTGTCGGACCGGAGGATGACGTTGTAGAGGCCGGATTCGTTGATGAACCAAGTATCCTGTTTCCCACCAGGGGTCGGAATCTGATTCCGCCCCTTTTCATCAGGGTCCAAACGCTCAGCCACCTTATGGGGGCTGCTGAGGTCCAGCACCCGGCACACATCCACCAGACAGAACCACGGTTCCCCGTCCTTCATGATGGTGCGGACCTCGTTGCTCTCATAGTTGAAGATCTGGAGGTCGTTCATGCAGACACCTCCTTGATGGGCTTGGCAGCAATGTGGATCTCAAAGCAGTCCGGCTCGCACGAGTTCATGATCTTACTGACCTGGTACATCCCGAAAGCGTCCATCATAAGTGCGTCTTCCGTGTCAAGCTCACGGACTGTACCCTCCCAGGACAGATAGAGCTTCTTTGCTCCAACGAGAATGTCTGCGGCTTCTCTTACTGTCATACCGCCGCCCTCCTCTCCGCCTTGGCGGCTCGGTAGCCTTTGGACATACCGTAATCGAACGCAAGAGAAATGATTTCAATGGGGAGATCGCCACAGGCATATGCTTGATGTGCAAGTTCAAACGCCTCTGAAATATTCATCTTGTAGGGACTGGCTCCGGCTATGTTCATCTTCGTCCGCTCAATGTACCGCTTCATTTTCTCGATTTCGCTCATTTTCTTTTTAACCTCCTTGATTTTCACGGGGAGGTCTGATATAATCGTGGTATCAAACCTCCGGTTTGTGGACACTCGCGTTTGCTTGTCAGGGCGGCGGGTGTCCTTTTTTATTTGCCGAGTTCTTCGTCTGCCTTTTCTTCAAACCATTTTGTTTTCGTTTTCCCTTGTTCTTTAAGCCTCTGTTCAAGGGCCTCAACCCTTTCCCTATCACTCAAAACGGAAAACTGCTTCTTTAGTTTTCTGCGCTCTCGAAAATACTCGGCCCTGCTTTCCGGGGGCATTGGCTCACCTCCTCTTGTAGCGCAATACAATAATACATGTAGTGCGATACTTTGTCAAGAGGTTTTTAGAAAAATTTTTGCGGAATCTATGGACAATTTGTGGACAGCGTGCTAAACTTTTAATACATATTTAATGGAGGTAGAGAGAAATGGCCCTGTACACTTGTAGTAAATGTGGGAAGAAAGTACCTTGGGAATATCCGGTGTGCCCTTATTGCCACACACCAAGACCAACTACACAAGCATCTACTGAATCTAAAAAGCCAGAGGCAAATAAGAAAACGAACGGTGGAAATATGAAAACCTGGAAATTAGTTTCTGGCATCCTTTGCATTGTGCTTTCTTTTTTTGTTCTACTCCAGTCCTGCGCTGCTGGGCTGAGCAATACCTTGCAGGATAATGGTGAGGTGGGTGGCTCCGCTGGTGTTATTGTTGCTATCATGCTTTTAGCTGGAGGTATTGTCTCTATCGCCACAAGAAAAGGTGGTAAGGGCGGCAATATTGCTCTTATTGTAATGTTCGGAATTGCCGCTTTTCTTGGATTCACCCTCGCTGGTAGCTATGGCGATTTGGTCATTTGGTCTGTATGGTGCCTAATCTGCGCTGTACTTGCTATCATTTGTTTGGTTAAAGGAAGTGGAGGAGAAAGCGACGATTAACCAAAATCTTAAATAAAGTATAACAACAACCTCCGCTGATTTTTCAGCGGAGGTCGTTTCTTATTGATATGACTCCCATTGCTGGGCTGTTCCCCCAAAGTATATTTCGGTGACAATCGGATTGTCAGGGTCGCTAGATATCCCGCCTACAAGTCCATTGATTGCACCGGCGAAATTGCTCCCCAATTCTCCGGCTTGACTCATGTCGTCTTGCTTCTCATCATAATCCTTTGTATCTCTTTCAGCCGGTATAACTGCCTTTGAATCACAGAAAATCTTATGCTCATGGATGTAATCCAAAAAGCTCATTTCCATATCTTTCATCGTTGACGGAATATACAAATATTGGAGAGAAGAACATGAGTTGAAACAGTTATTACTAAAATGCGTCACACCTTCCGGAATATATATACTTGTTAAGGATATTTCTCCGAAAAAGCAACCGTCATCTCCTAAAGACGTCAACTTGTAATCTTCTCCGCCAATAGTATACACTGGTGACAACATTATTTTTTCCTCATCCCCGCTGTAGCGAATTAGAGTGATAGTCTTTTCCTGCTTATCCAAAGTGTAACGAAAATCATTGATAGGCGTGAACTTATTTGCCCAAATCCCATTTTCTTCCTTCTCGCTATCTTCTGGCTTGATATAAGGCGTCCCACTTATAGTCGCTTTATCATCGGAAGGATTTCCAACAGCTAAAAGCATACCGGATGCCATATCCAAAACATCGGAATAGCCAAGGTATTGGAAATAAATTCTTACTTGCTCGCCCTCTTTTAATTTATCCCATTCATCCTTTGGAGTGCCTAACGGTACAGATATAATTTGTAATTTTCCATCTTCAGTTACAAATTCGCAATACTTTACACCTTTTTTTGAATCAAAGGACTTTACCGTTCCATCGACATACATATTTGTGTCGCCCAGTCCGTTTTCGTCGGCGGATGTGTTGTATATTTTTGTCGGTGCAGGGATGTAGTTGCTCTTATCCGGATTGCTCTGATCCACCGTACTCTGGTCCCCCGTACTCTTATCCGCCGTTGGATTGTCCTCTCTGGTAATCATGAATACGGAGCCTCCAACCACCAAAATAGATACCAGCATCAAGACCAGAGGAATAATGAACGGTTTGTCCCTCATTGCCATGACGGCCATCAGAACTGCGGATACAACCGCTAACACAAAACCAGCTAGGGCAGCATAAACAAACAGCATCTTTCTCTACCTCCCTCAAATTGGGCTGTGCCCTATGGGCATTATACCACATAATGGCGGGGAGGGCAACCGAAAGAGATGGCCCCTCGTGTAGAAATGTGGTAGAATTAGGGTGGAAGGAGGTGAATACGATGGAGCTTAACGAGTACGCAATGATTGTTGCTCTCGCGCGTCTCTGTGGTGTTACCGGCACCAAAGAGGAGGTATTCCAAAAATTTAAGGAAACATACGATGCAGTATGCCGAGAGCCGTCAGACACAAAGCCGAAAACGGAAATATTCCAGCGTCCAATTTAGAGCCCGCCAATAAGTTCGGTATTAACACAGATACCCAAAGACTTCTCGCACGCTAAAAGAATTTGCTTCGCATGGGCCATGCTCGGGTTCCCGATTTCAAGGATTCTGAGTATGGCCCCTACTTTTGACCAGGAATCGTTACCCAATGTGGATTTCATAAGCTCCAACTCTGTGCGGTCTTGTTCAGTCATAATTTCACCTCGTTTCATGTTTTATTCAAAATCTCCGCTATCTATATTCAGTTGACAAGGTACACGGGATTACGCCACTCCACTGCACCGGGCATCCCGATGCAATGGACTGGCGGCGGCAATCAGCCGCCCCAGTTTTTACCTGCCTGGACCATCTGCCGCATATACAGCTCAGCCCGGAGGGATTCCTGTTTTTCCTGTTCCTCCAGTTCCTCTGGAGTAGGTCCCTTTGGAAAGAGGGGCCGAAGCTCGGGGTAAGGCAGGACCTTTGCGTTCTTCTTTGGCACTGTCACCAGCACGGGTACGAAGGACCCCAGAACGCTGTAGAAATACTGCCCTTGGAGCCAGAGCATCTGATTCTGCTGCTCTAGCCGCAGGTTGTGTGCCTCCCGAAGCGCCCACGTCATCCGCACATCGCCGTACCAGTACTGGTCCCAAGTCATGCCAATGGACAGATAATAAGGGCACTCCTGGGCAAACACCTCTCGGAAGGACTGCGGAGTGCTTACATCTCCACAGTCGCAGCCCCGTTTTTTTCGCTGCCCTCTTCCACCTGGATGGTGTTGGCGGTAGCCGCCTGGTTGTAGAGGTCAAACAGCCGGTTCAGCACACTTTCGGGAATACCGCCCCATGCCTCTCGCAGTTTGTCTACCTTCTCCCGTGCCACGCTCTTGTGGTTCTTTCGGAAGGAGTAGAAGAAGAGGTTGGCGATCCCGGTCACCGGGAAGCTAGGCACATCCTCCAGCTTGAAGCCCCTGGACTCCGCGTATACCACGCTCTCCCGGCTGAAATCCAGTTCGTAAACATCGCCGGGATTTTTGATAATCCCGTTGTTATCGGTCAGACGGATGGGGTTGATCTTCTCCTCTTTGGCAATAGCTTTCTCACTCATGGCTGTTCCTCCTTACACTGTAGTGGTAGATTTTGTTGCCGTCCTGGCGCTTACAGGCTCTGCGGAGTCTGTAGCAAAGGTAGGTTTCGCCTCCAGGATGGGGGCGCTGGTAGGTGTGATGTAAAGGGTGGTCTCCGCCATAGCCCCCACAGCAGCCTCGTTAAAGCTGATGGGGGCGGGGCTGCCCTTAAAGAACAGGGCCTTAGCCAGCTTGGGATGTACCACAGTCCACCACATGGACTTTTTCCCTTCCACGGCGGTGTCGTAGTCGGTCAGCACTGTATCCCAGAAGTCCATCAGGTCGTCGGTAAGGTTGGCCCCGTACTCAAGAGCGCCGCCCAAGTCCTTCAACCCCTGGACATAAGTCATGTATTCGGTTTCCTCCAGGGTGGTGCTGTCAATGGTATTGGGGGCCGGGTTAAAGCTGGGCATGGACTTCACCTCAGGTACAGCTTTGTACCCTGTGGTAGGCCGCTCCCCCGCAGTGGTCTCGACGGCGTAGGCTAGCCGCATCCCGGCGGTGGATACTCGTTCAGACATTTCTTTCACTCCTTGTCATAATGTTCAGCTCTGGTAAATCCAGAGGTCTTTGTCAACATCCGCCTCATACCGGGCGACAATCCGATAAATCGAGGCGTCCTGCAAATTGGAAATGGGATTCATCATGGTCCGGGTAAAGCCAAGGCGGGTCATCTCCCTGTCTGCTGTGGCCATAATTTTCTTTGCCTCCGACTTCCGATACCCCACCTTGTTGGAGTAGACATTGACCTCATACATCACGCCCACGGCGTTTTCGATGTTCAGAGTCCGCATATCTTTCTTGACTGCGTTGTCCTGCTCCACGATGGTTACGGCGGGGAACCGGGCTGGAAGGTCCGCATCCTCTCCCGAGGTCCAGATACCGGGAAACTCCGCTTTCAGGGCGGCGGAGACGGCGGAATAGATATCCGATTCCACATCAATTATGGATAACCACCTCCCTGTAAAACCTCTCTAGCGACCTTCAAAAGGTCGTCCCGCATGGCCCGGTCGGCCCGGTAGAAAGGCATATGGGGCTTGTTCCCATAGGAGTGGCCCCAGCCCTGTCCGCTCTTGTCCCGGCGGATTATGAGACGTGGGTCCTCTGTGGGAAACCACCAGCCATTTGGATCGTCCCAGTGTCCGTTACCCGGGTAGGTTCCCGGACCGAATCCAAAGTCGTCATCCCAGGGGTGGCCCGCGCCCTGCCGGGCCCCCGCACCAAACTCAAAGAACAGCAGCGCCTGAGACGCGGCCATGAGGATGTAGCGGTTGGGCCCGTCCTCCACCACGTCCAGGCTCTCGGAGGTCTCCCCCGAGAACACGTGCCCCGACATAACGCCGTAGGCGACTTCATATCCCAGGTAGGCCAGCTCCCGGGCGATTCTGTCCCCGGCCTCGGCCACCCGCTTCTGGTACTCCTCCACCTGAGCGATGGCCCCCGCCACAGAATCCGGGGTGAGCTTCAGCTTGATTTTCAAACCTCATCCCTTTCCTGCAGCAGCCGCTTGATCCTCTGCGCCGTCTCCCAGGCCTCGTTGTCCCTCTGGGCGATGGACACCTCCACTCGCTTGATAGCGAAGGAGATGCTGTTCTTCCAGGGGGCAACCCGCTTTACGGTGTAGTTCCAGGGCCCGTCGGTGGGAGCCCCGTCCACCCACAGAACGGCGTTTTCGTTGATGGCAAAGGCTTCCCCATTCTCCGGGCCTATTGAGGTATCCCCCAAAGTCATGGTGCGGTCGTAGTCCTCCAGGGTGCCGAACTGCTCTACCTCAGAGTTTCCCTTGTTTGGGGACACGCACAGCCAGGCGTGGCGCAGACGGCCATAGATGGGGTAATACTCTCCGGTGACATTGCCAAACTCGTTTACGACCTCTTCCTCCCCCTCATAGAGGCGAAAGGATATCTTTTGCTGATTGCGTTTGAGGCTCCGCATCAAACCACCCCGCACATTGGCGTCACCTCGTTGAGCAGTTGCTGAGATATCCAGGATGACTCATAGCTCCGGGAGATTCCATTTTCGCTGTGGGCTGTCTCCCCCTCAGCGCCAGTCTTGTTGAACAGGTCCATGGCAATCCGGTATTGCAGGTCCAGATACTGGGGTTCCAGCTCGTTCGGCCAGGGCTGGAAGGGGAAGCGCCGGGACATGATGGCGGACCGGGCGCTCTCCAGACAGTCCAGCAGGACGGCCTCGTCCTCTTCCTGGGTACGCAGCTTCATTCGTTCCAGGTTATCCATTTTCAGTCCTCCGGGGACGGCCCCGTTTTGGCTTTAACTCCGCCGGGGCCTCCACAGGTTCTTGGGGCTTGTCCACGACGGTCTTGGAGATAGCCAAAATTGTCCCATGGCGTGACATTTCCTCCCGGTCCTCCGGATCGATCTGAAAAGGCTTTCCAGCCTCGTGGAAGTCACCGTGGTAGCTCACCCGGTAAAAGGGGATCAGCTTCACGCCATCCACCCCCTTATGCGATGACCTTCAGCACCGCCACCTCGTCCATTTGTTCATAGCTGGGCAGTACAATCTCACTGGCGAAAATATTCACGTTCACGGGGTGGGTGTCCACGATCCTGGTAATAGCCACACCGTTGTTGACAATGGATACCTCAGCCTGTCCGTTGCTCTGGAGGTCCGCTTCCTCGGGGGTAGTGCCTCTCCAGGTGTATCCAAGCGTCCGGCCGGGTGTCAGTGCCACATAGCCATCAGGAACAAATGAGTGGGTTTCCCGGCTCTCGTCCTGGTACTGTTTGTCGTATACGGCAATGGACACGCCCACAGTTCCGCTTACTACCGCTGCCGCCTCCTGTGGCGTCAGATAGCTCAGAGCAACGGTATTGGTGCTCAGATAACGGTCCCGGATTGCTTTAGCTTTGATCATCATGTTCAGGGTGTTTGTATTCATCCATGCCATAGTCAAATTGGTCCCCGTTCGGTTCCGTACCCCATCCTTAGCCGCCTGAATAGCACGGAAGGGGTCCGCCGTGTCTGTGGCGGTCCACAAGTCAGCGCCAGTGAGGGCGGTGTAATTTTTGGCCTTCCATTTCCCGTTGGGGTCGTAGTTGTAGGTATAGTCCACTCCGTTTGCCTTTATGGAAATACCAACATTTCCGTTCTCGGGGAATAGCAGCTGCATCCGCATCCGCTCAGCGGCTACCTCCGCCCCCTCAATCAGATTGGCTGCATCATCAAAAATGCGGTCAATGATGGCCTGAGCGTAGGGGTCATTGGCGTCCTGTACCCGAAGCAGCTCCTGACGGTCTCGCTCCTTGATTTTGAAGCCCTCACGGAAGAAGGGCATCTCAGTCTCCAGCTTTTCAAAGCCGATGCGGTCCCGGAAAGTGGCCTTAGCGTCAAATGCGGAGGGCATCAGGGTAATAGGAAGCCCTCTAGACCCCTTCAAGAACGCCAAATCCAGTCCAGCTTTTTGCCGGGCGGGGAACAAGGTTTGTCCGGCGTAATCCATAGTATTGGAATAAAGATCGTTCCAAGTTGCTTCAATCACAGCCGGAGTGAAAAATTCAGTAATGTTCAACGGCATATGTATCCCTCCTTAAACCGTGTCGTCGGCGTTTACGCCGATGTTCTCCCGGAAGGTGATGGCCGGAAGAATCTCCTTCATGGCGGCAGCGGTAGCGGTTGCCCCGCTGTGTTCCTTGCACTTTGCCCAGTCCACGACCCCCTCCACCACAAGGGCGCAGTTTGGATTGGCGGTGGGGTCCACGTCGTACAGCAGGATACCAGCGGCTCCGGTCCCTGCGGCGGCGGCGGCTCCTGCCAGGGTAACGGGCATCCCGGCCTTGACCACCTCAGCCCCGGTGATTTTGGCGGGGATGGCCTGGAAGTCCTTGGACGCAAGGATTTCCACCGTCCCGCCTACGCTGGTGGTTTTCATTTTCATTGGTGCTTTCAGCTCCTTTACAAGATAAATTTTTTCATCGCATCACTTCCCGCCGACATTGCGGCGGCTCTCTGCTTTGCCCGGTCACGGGCCCACTTCACGTTGTCCGGCTCACCTTTTCCACCGCCCCCGGCCCCGCCGGGCTTGGGGTCTCGTTTGACCAGCTCTGCCTGGACCTGCTTCTTATAGTCCTCGTTGGCCTTCTGCTGGTTGGCGAATACCTTGTCCATGTCCCCGGCGGCCATAGCCTTGGCGGTCTCCTCGGCCAGCTTCTCGTCAAAGCCTGGCATAGCCAGATACCTTGCCTTGTAGGCCGCCTCGGTGCGCTCCCGCTTGAGCTTTTCGTTGTCCGCCTGGAGCGCTTTCATCTGCTCCTGCAAACTGTCCCACTGGGCCTGTTTCTCTGCGGCAGCGGCTTCGTCCTCGGTCATCTTCCCTTGCAGCTGCTTTTTCAGCGCGGCCACCTCGGAGGAATATTTGTCTGCCGTGGCCTTGGAGACATATTGGGTCATGTCTACTCGCTCGGGGATGTCCAACTTCAAAAGGGCCTCGACCTTCTGTTCAGGCGTAAGGGCCTCAAACCCCTCAATGGTTGTGGTGTCGATGTTCGCCATAACAACTTCTCCTTTGCGTTTTTTTAGGTGTTCTCTCACCATTTTTCTGCGTTTGTTTACCCTCTGTTCTCTCAGAGCTTGCGATTTACGGTTTCTCTACCGTGATTAACTGACAAATCGCCAGCAAAATCCATAAGCGTACTTAAATACACAAATGTCTCAATGGTACAAATACGAAGTTTTCCCGCACGTTGGACATTTGCATTTTGCAACAATCCCATCGTGCATATTCTCAATCTGGTCAGCGTAAGCGTACTCCTTGTTATCAGCCTCAAATACGCATCCGCAGTTTTCACATGAAAACCGCTTAATGTCCTTTGGTTTCATCGGATTTCCTTGCTTGATGATGTTCAAGAATATCACTCCTTTACAGCCTCTAACCAACAGCGACAATTTATATGTGGTTTATCTGGAACCTTATTGATGGGATATACTTTTTTATCCCTTGGCCCGCATACAGGACAAACCTTATCGTCGTCCTCCGTCCGCCAGCGCACTTTTTTCACTCCAGCGTCTCGGAACGCCTTCAGCGTGGCCTCATCGGTAACTCTGTCCAGCTCATGCCCTGTGAAGCGGCTCCACAGCGACAGTCCCCGCCGAAACTCCACTGTTTTGCTGGACGTTGCAATCACGCCCTCAATCAGCCGGTCACGCTTACGCTCCACCTCGTGGGTGTAGACCACTAGATATACTGGGTCGTAGCTGTCCAGCAGGGCCAGAATCCAGCTCATGTCCGGCTCTTTCTTTCCATGGGGCTGTGCGTCCTGATAGGCCATCACAGCAAGGTCGAAGAACGCTTTCTTGTTGTCCGCTGCAAGGTCTTTGTAGAGTGCGGTCAGCACCTTAATGACGTTCAGCTCGTCGACATGGAGGAGATTGCAGTCCCGCTTTGCCTTGTCAAACCGTCGGATTGCTTTTCGGTTTAGGAGTTTGCTTGCCTTGTCGGATAACTGATACGGATTTTCAGTCATAGTTCTCCGTTCCTTTTTCTCTTTTTCAGATTATCCGCCGCTTCTTTCTCATTGCTCCAACCACAAATACAACTAGAGGTATCTGTAACGGGGTCCCATTTTATTGACGGACTACCGCAGTTAGGGCAAACTCCATATGCCCAAAGTGGTCCTATGGGGTCACGATGTTCAGTGCTCATTCTTCCTCAGTTGCCTCTTCATCTTCGATAATCGAAATGGGGCTAAAGTTTCGTTTTCTTTCCTGCGCTACACACTGGCACCCACACGCCGGGCAATCAAATGTATCGTAAATGCGCTCTTCTTGATTGGATTGAAGTGAACAGAACAGCCCAAGTCTTCCTCCATCTCTAGAAATATAGTGGCTTTCGGATTTCGCTTGAAATTCAAGACCACAAATCTTACATTTCAGCATTTTCGTTTTCTCCTTCCTCACTCACAATAGTCTCTATCGGCTTTTCCCGTTCAAGCCGTTCCTCCATTTCTGCTTGCTGCTGCTCATAATGCTCCATGGAGATACGATACCACTCCTCAGCATTGGGCATCCCGGAGATGACCCACGGGATCTTCGGGTGGATCTTATCGTTGTTCAGGCCCTCGCAGAGAATCTGCATCCGGCTCTGCATGTTGGACAGGTTGTTGCGCGTGTGCTCGATCTTGATATCGGACACCGCCAAATCTAGGTTGGTCGTTGTCCGGCAGATATAGAGGGCGATTTTTAGGAACTGCCGCTCAGAGCGGTTGAACATCTTCTCCGTGTCCTCTGCTCTACTCTCTGCCGCCTGCCATCCGTCCCGCATGATGGTGGCCCGGCCCGTGTCGCTGGTGGAGCTTCCGCCATTGCGGTTTGGCATACCGCAGATGGTTAGAACAGCGTCGTACAGATCATCCACGATGGTCTGTACCCCGCCCTGGTCAAGCTGCCCGTCCACCCGGTATACCTTCGCAGGCTTGCTCGGGTCACTGGAAATCATTAGACCTAACTTCTCCCGCAAATCGTCGGCTTTTTCCTGGTCGATCTCGCAGTTTTCAAAGACCAGAATAGACTCCACGAACTGTTGGACATCGTCCACCCGGCTGCTCTCCAGCTCGTTTATGGCATTCAGAAGAGAAATTACAACCTCAAACGACCCCATCCTGGATGTGTTGTTTTCATACTCAATAATTGGGATATATGGGACTGTCCTGGGCTCACTATTCTGAACCTTGTCCCCCTTGATTTCGCAGTAGAATTCTTCGGTGTAAACACAGTGCATCCACTGTCCGTCCTCGTCCTTCTGGCAGATGACCCCCGCCATAGGCTTGTGGCCCAAGCCGCTGTGGTAAATGACAAAGGCCTCCCGGGGGTCCAGGCTGTAGATCAGCAGAGGGGAACCGTTTTCCTCCGGCTGTTCGTCCGAGGTCACCATCCGCACCCCCACGCCGCAGATGTGCATCCAGTCCACGATCTCCTTGTCCAGGGAGACCTTGTCCTCGGCAACCATATAGTCGTTAAACTGCTTGACCTTCTTAGATGTTTCGTCGTCCCCACCGTTGGAAATATACTGAATCGGCTCATCCAGGAAATAGGCGGACTTAAAAGTTACGATCTCATTGGCCCGGTTGACTACGACCTTGTTGTTGATCTCCGGACGAATCTGCTTCTGCTTGCAACGGATGTCCTGTTTCCCTCGTAAATAGTCGTAAAGGTATTGAATCTCCCGTTTGTTTTTCTGATGGGTGGAGTATGCGGCGGCGACCACATCCACCACGTTATCCGGCGTAATCTCCTTTTTGTCGGTGAAGCATTTACGCCGACCATGCAAACCATCATCTGGCCACAGGGAGAGCACAGTATCATGTTCGGTCAAGTCATCACCTCCAAGGAAAAATAAAAAGGGCCAGCCGTCAAGTATTCCTTGACAACTGACCCTGTGGTCCTCACTTCCAACGCCAGTGCGTTGGCGCTTACGATATTTTCTTTTTCTCCACCAGAAGGACGATTGGCTCACCATTGTCACAGCGCACAACAGCTTCCGTCTTTCCTTTGTGGTTCAGAGCTTTCTCAATCGCCTCGATATGCTGAGGCGTAAGTTTTACCGACACGGCAACGCTCCCCAATGCAATTTCTTACTTTTATTTTATACTTTTGTTGACCGAAAGTCAATACATTTTTTTGAGTTTTTATTCTGATTTCCGCTTCTTAAACCAAGCTCTTTTCGAGGTTGCTCTACACTTCTCCCCGCAATATAACTGCCTGGATATTTTCGGAATAAACTCTTTTCCACAAACCTTGCATTTCTTTGGAGGGAAATTCTTGCCATAGGTATCTTATTATAACGGTCTTTGAAAAACCTCAACCTTATTTCCAACTAACGACCTGATTTCGTTTTCTAGGAGGCTTAAACCGTCCGGTGCATCGTCGTGAGGTACTTTCCCCGTTCTGGTGTAGGTCACAAGCTCCCGCATCATCAATCCATACTGGCTCTGCGGCTTATAAAGGGATTTATCCTTGAAGTAAAAATGCTTGATGATACCATCGGAGGCCATTTCAATCCGGGTCTGCTTGTTACTGATAGTCCGCTTCGACCGCATACTGATTTTCCCGCCCTGCTTCTTTACCAGCTCCTTCACGTCACGAGCATAGTAAGAACCGGCGTTATTGCTCTCGAAGGTCGCCACGGATACCTTGTGGTCTACCAGCTTCTTTGCGCATTGAGGTTTTGTATGCTCCGGGGTGCTGTTGTCAAATACCACATCTTCGATAAACACATCCTCGCCGTAAATATAAGCTATCGGCAACATCACACTGTCTCCCCCGCCCTCCGCAGTATCACACACGGCAATAATTGCGTCCGGGTCACGGTCAACCGGAAGTTCAAAATATCGGTTCAACTCATTCTCTGGGAACAGTAGGCCCTTTGCCTCAAACGGCTCCTGTTGGAATTGGCTAGCCCACTGAACAGGGGTAACAAGTTCACGCTCCCGGCGGTAATACTCTGTCGTGAACATTGGCTTTCCGTCCAACACAACAGAAAAATTGCTTTCGTCTGTCACAGGGTCAAGGGCCGGGATTTCCAAAACCTTCGTTCTCCATCTCATTGTCGGAGCTATCTCTTGCAAGCGCCCCAGTGGGTCATAGAGGCTATAACGGGTGCCTTGCGCCACAATCGGGCATCCTTCCAACCGGCGGCCCAGAAGATCGCCGCGCACTTTATCCCACAGGGTATCAAGGCGGCTCCTGTTATTCGCCTCCACTTCATCAGATACAAGATCATCCAGGTACATAAATCCTTTGGGTGTTGCCTCTGTTGAACCAGTCAACGCCCCGTCAATACTTCGACAAGTGAAGGTTGCAAACCGCTTCTTCTTTCCAAGGTGGATAGTCTTTTCATCTGCATTGGTTGCTATCAGTTTGGCTTCCGGGAATACTTCATAAAACAAGTATTCTTCCGGCTTTTGCAAAACGTCAAGCATCCCATTGTAAAATGATTTCACCAGGTCATTGCCAGCACCGCAAAGGACGGAAGAACCATTTGGCTCCCGTCCACCAAGAAATAACCCGAACCACGTGCCAATCGTGCTCTTTCCTGTTCTTTTCGGCTGGCTCACTGTAAGTAGATCGAGTTTCCCGTCTGCAACTTCCTGGAACGCTGTGACAATAGGTTGCAAAACCCGTCTACGTGGCATATAAAACCGTTTGCTTGGTTCTCTGCCCCATTCTATGTATCTCAAAAAGCAATCGAAGTCATAGGGCGCATCAAACAGCAGCGACCGCTTGTTCAGCTCCAGCATCCGGGCGCTGCCTTGCTCCACGGCATACTTTCCGGACAGCCGCCGTACTTCCTTATTGCGCCGGTGTGCAGCGTCGAAGTCGTCAGCCTCCAGCAGCCTGATGATCTCGAAGTAGTCCCCCAGCGCCGAAGGGTCGGACAGGTCTTTCCCAGCGGCTTTTATAGCTAGTTCCTTTAGGTTCATACTTCACAGTTTCCTCCTTGCGTATTCTGCCATCAATAGCGCCTCCGCATATCCGTCATCGTCTTTCCTGCATCGGTCCGTCCTCCGCAGAAACACGTCCGGGAACAAACGTCTGCACACGGCAATGGAACTGTTCTTATCCCCAGTTACCTGAAACTCCTTTTTCCATTTCTGAGGAGTTACCAGCTCATACGGAATCGAGTAAGCCGCAAGCAGCCCCTGTATGAATCCGAAGTTCTCTCCAAACTTGAACATAGAGGTCACGCCCTGGCCCGGCATCGCTCCAACACGTTCCAAGCAGCACCTGCATTCTGTTCCTTGCAGATAAGACAGTGATTCCTTATACGTATCCTCTGAAAAACCAAATAGCTCCACCGTACCGTTTTCAAGGATCGTCGCCAGCGCCCCGCTCTTTCCGGGGTCTATCCCTAAGTAGTTCACATTCCACCACCTTTTTGTTTTTTGAAAAATTTTTGAAAAATGCTATTCCCAACAGGAACGCAGCTTTTGGATATCCTTCCACTCTCCACGGGCAAAAAATACCGGGTTAAACTGATATAGGCCTCGGTCCATTCGAAGCAATACTCCGCATTTCAGAAAGTCAGAAACGGCGTGGTCTACCCGGCTCACGCTGACGCCAAGTTCTCCAGCGGCCTTCCGACGCATTGGAGCACCAAACTCAAATACCTGTTCTGCGTTGGCGTAGGGGAGCATCCGAATCATCCACCACAGTATTGGCCAGCAGTACATAGGCATTTCCGTAAGATTGGGCAAACTGTCCAGATAGACCTTCACGTAGGGTGGCTCACTCTTTGCCGGAGAGACATAGACCGTGGATTGGCTCTTTATCTCACCTGTTAGATCGCTCAACTCTATCACGGTCCGAACCGGCCTCACTGAGCTACCACCTCACTCCTTCTTGTCAAAAAACGCAGTATGTCTTGTCAAAAAACGCACGAATCCTTGTCAAAAAATGACAAGATGAAAAAACCGTAAATCCGTTGCGGCAGAATGGATAGACCTGATTTTTCGGGGTCAATTTCCCTCTTTTCTATAACGGCAGCTTTTTTCGCCTCAATCTTCTGCCGTTCCCTTCTTCCCAACTTGGTCTATCACAATCGGCTCCTCTGGCTCCAGTTGGTGTCTGCGCACCAACAATACGTCGTACCCGGCAGCGTTCGCCAACTTCACCAGCGTCGATACTTTGCTGTCATTGCGGTTTATCGGTGAAGATATAACGCCGTATGTAACACAACCAGCCTTTTCTGCCCATAATTTATACGGCAACTTCGACCGCTTTGACATCGTTTTTAACGCCTCTGAAAGGGTCACTTCTCCTTCACCACCTATTTTATACCAATTATATTATATCACTCGTTTGGATGTTAGTCAAGGGGCTTTTTTATTTTTTCGGTGGTTGAGGGGTTAACCAACACCAAAAGAAAGCTCAGATATCCCCCAGGGGTGCCGGTAGTGGGTCCCCAACAAAAAATAGCTGTGTCACAATGAGTTTAACCGCATCAGATCAACAAAAATATAATTTTGTTGACCGAAATAAGCCTGATTTACCAATACATGGAAGTATTTATAGCATAATGCACAAGAGATTTTAGTATTCATTCGTTCGCATGATTTTATGCAAACCGCCCCCTTCAAATATAGTTTTATACACCATGTAATCCAATATTAAAATTATATTATATAATTTACAAAATCACGTTCTTTTTGAGCACCTCCACTTTGTTAATGGATTAACAATCTCTCCATCTCCACCACATCCACAAAATAAAAGCTGTGACATATTAATATTACCACAGTCATACAGTCGCAAGGTATGAATATGCGCCTATAAGTTAGCCCGCAAGGCCGACGGCATCCGCCGCCGCTGGTGCAAGCCCAGCCGCCGGAGAAATCCAGCGGGCGCTCATGGGTAAAGGATACCATCACCGCAAGGTGCAGCTTAAACCGGCAGTAACAGCACGTAAGAGCGCAACGGGCAGCCGGAAGCCCGCACAAGACGCAACCTGGAGACCTGCGAACGCTCCAGAGGAAAACAGATTGACGCAGGCCAGCCCCGCCAGAGAGGGCAACAGAGAGCACCGCAGAAGTGAGAGCGGAAAGAAATTTAAGAACCTTGAAAAAACCATTGCCATACTGCTAGTAGTATGTTACAATTAGACCATCTTAAAGAAAGGAGGACTAAGTAATGACTGAATCCGAGAGACAGGATGCCAAAAAGTCGATGGCGTACGATTTGAAGCTTCTTTTTAAGGAGAAGCAGGACGAAGAGACTTACAAGGCAACCGAAGCAATTATCGACGCTTATATTGCAGGTATGCAACAGTAAGACAAACGGGGCCGGGGAACCGGCCCCGCTCCCTAAAAGGAGGGAAAAGCCATAGAAACAGAAACGAAGCGCAAGACCCACACCAGCAGCGAGGTAAAAGCCCGATACAACAAAAAAGTATATCGGCAATTTTCCGCCAGAGTGAAACCAGACCTATCTCAGCGAATAGAAGATTACACCACAAAAGAGGGCATCAGCAAGCCTGAGTTTCTCCAAAGGGCAATAGAGGCCCTGGACCAATAATAACCCGCCTCCGTGCCGCAAACACGTAATGAGGCGGGGCCACCACCGAAGCACTACACAAACAGAGGGGGCAAGCTATATTATAGCCGTTCTGCCTCCAAAAATCAAGGAGAAGTTATAATGACAAGAGAACAGCTTAACGCCAAACTTGACCGCAAGGATATTTCCGGAATTGGCGTGGAATGTGTCAGCCCAAACGGCAACACAATCTATTATTTTTACGAGGACTTCGACGGCCCTGCTGATGGCATCAAAAGAGCCATGAAACAGCTCTATCCCCTGATGAACAAGGGCAAGATCGCAAAGCTTACATTTATTGAGCGGCATAGAGAGGAGGCCACAGCATGAAAGTCGACAACGAATATCTGGAATTTTTGACCGATGCCATAGCTGGTATCGACTTGACCCAAGGGGAAAAAAGGACTTTAGAATGGGTAGCAGGCTGGGAGAAATCCACGGTTAAAAATATCGCAAGCATTATTATCAAAGCAAAGGCGGCCGCACAATGAGCCGCACATGGACAACGCCCGCAGGAGAGCGTTATACCCTATATCAAGATATGCTTTCCCAGCCTCATTTAATGGTAGCTGGAGCCACCGGAAGCGGTAAAAGCGTGGTTATCAACGCGCTGATCTATACCGCCCTCTGTAAGTTTCCGCTGAGCGCCGAGAGCAAGAACAGCGTCGGCTTTATCTTCATCGACCCGAAGCGGGTCAAGCTGGTGGACTACAAGGAACTCCCACATACACTCAGATACGCCTCAGAGCCCGCCGAAATGGTTCAGGCATTGGAGCATGCCATGAGCCTGACAGAGGACAGATACCGCCTTATGCAGCGCCAGAGGGCCAAGAAATGGGGCGGAGGACAGGTCTACGTCATCATTGACGAGTTTGCCGACCTGATGACTACAAACCGCAAGCAGGTCCAGCCTCTGATTCAGCGCCTTGCCCAGGTAGGTCGGGCCGCTGGTGTCCATATCATCCTTGCTACTCAGTGCCCCCTTGCAATGACGGGAGATTGCATCATAGGGATTACTATATCCCAATGCCCTTGCTACATCTGTAGCCGAAAACAGCACTGCGCCGTTCTCTTTCAGTGTTCGGACAGTCCCAAACTCTGGGTTGTTAAAAATCATAATCTCATTTATGTAATAGCCTCCTTAAATTACCTATGCGGTTTTCTTCGCCTCAGAAACATCATCCGAGCAGTCGATATCCGCCTGGAAGTCCCGGCAAATCATCGCTAGTAGGTCGCTTATACCGCTCAGTGCGTCCACCGGAATAGAAGATACTTCCGCAACTTCCATAAGCATATTTACCAGGGAGCGGCATCCGTTCAACCGGTTCATGATGTCTTCGAGATTTCCAATAGACATAAGTTTGTTCATAGTGAAAATCCTCCTCTTGATTTCCACCGAAAGAGAGGCTATAATAGATTTAGCCTCACTTCGGTGGTGGTGATTTAGGGTTTCGGTCGTTCTTGTCACGGAGGGCCGAACCCCTTTACTTTTTATCCGCCTTTATCCCAATTTTTATCAAATCCAAACAAGTTTTCTTTGATTCCTTGCAATATTCCATAATTTCATCCTTTTCTACTTGGGTTACTCTTATGTGAATACTTGCACTCCTCGGGTTTTCTATGGGCGGTCTTCCTGTTCTGGGGGACACTTTCATCACCTCACTTTCTGCGTCCGCACTTAATATAATACTGCGTCCGCAAAAAGTCAAGAGGTTTTTAAAAAATTTTATGCGGCGAGCTGGTTGAGGGAATTGTTTTTCTGAATGAACGCCTTCACTTGGTCATATTCCCATCCACAGTCTACCAACCCGCTGACCAGACACTCCATGGACTGGACTGCCCGCAGTTCCTCTGTAGTGAAACAGTCCCGCAGGTTTTCCTTTTTCCCAATACCGAACTTTTCCCGCAGTTGGTTGGCGTTCATGTTGAATAGGACCTTATAAATGCAATTAGTATAGGTAGAGTAGGCATGTCCGTGCATCCTGGCGTCCTCAGTAGACTGCTGGAGGGCTTTGGTCAGGGCCTGCCGGACGGCGATGCCCTTTTGCCGCTCGATAAGCTTACCCCGGAGCGCTTCCTCCATAGCATTGAACTGCTTGATATATGCCTCTTTGAACTTCATAGCCAACTCGCCGGTGTAGCCCATGACCAAGAGAGTGAATCCATCACGGGTCATCACAATAGCGTCTTGTTTTCGGTTCATACTGTCGGTGTAGGAGATCGGCCCAAAATTGGACTGATTAAACTCCTCGCTGCAACCCAATTCACGGATGTCACGCAGGACGTGCTTATGCTCTTTCCCAAATGTCTCCGCCACATCCAGGCTTGTGCATCCGACGCGCTCTTCACGGCCAAATTTCATAATTTCTACGTACATATCTTTCAATCCTTTCGTTGATTTGAAAAATTTTTCCGCTATCTCGATATGAGGTTGTCAAGGTGCAAAATCTAGTCCTATTCCTTTTCTTCCTCTATGATAACTGTTCCCTCAATCCGCTTACGCAGCTCTTCGAGATTCTGCAATTCACCAAGCGGGTTTTTCGGGGCTACAACAAGGTCTTGCACATCCTTGTAGTTGAACCAGTTCTTCAGCAGAAAGATCCCGGATGGTGGGCTAATCGCCCCAGTCCTCAAACTATTTACCAAATCCCCTTCAATGCTGTCCCAAGCGTCCTCTATCAACTTCTGATGTGTTGAAGATCTATATTCTCCGTTTCTCCATCTTCGTAAAGTTCCAGAACTTATTTTCAACCATTTTGCAAGGTCAGCGGGTGAAATTGCAATATCGTTTTCGTTGCAGAAATGAAAATAGCTGTTTATTCTGTTTTTTACCTGGGAAGGGTCGTCCTGATCGTATGGCGGGATATTTTTAAGCAAGTTTTTATATCTCCGATACCTTTGCTGAGGTTTTAATTTATCCAAATCAGGGTCAAGTTCTAAAGAAAACCAGCCATCTCCTGGCATTATTTCAACTTCTGATTTATCCTGCGACTCTTCCAACTTCTTCTGCATGTACTCTTGTCGGAGCTGCACCCAATTCCCCGCCTTAGAATGGCTGTTAAGTGACGGGACAGAGATACCATACTTTTCTGCAAGAGGACGCTGTCCAATGGTGGTTGTTATGTATTCCTTCTTGATTTCTTCCCAAGGGATTGCCACATCCCAACCCCCTCTCCTATGTATTTTCTCTTTGTCCGTGTCATGGATAAGTACGGGATAATAATGTTCTCCGTGGCGCTTCCAACGGTCTTTCCGCAGATACCAAACCGACGCCCGTTAAACTCCCGCATGGCCCAGTCGATGAACGCAACCATCATGAGGGAGGTCTTGCCGGACCGCACCGCACCATCGCATATCAGGGCGTCGTAGGAACTGTAGGGGAAAGATAAAATCTCAAGTTGTTTTTCGCTAATCGGAAAATTGTCGAACTTTTCCAAGATTTTCTTTTGCTTGTGGCTAATCACGTCTTTTCCCCCAACTGCAAAATCCATCTTCGTTTTCCCAAGACCATTGTCCACCGCAGACCTTACAATTATATTGCATTGCGCAATTCTCTGTCCCTCTTAATGCGCAATCCTTGCACCTTACAACTTGAGTTGCCCCCTTATATATTTCACACACTTCCACATGAGAACAAGCAATAAATCTTTCATATTCTCCACAGCAATATGATACCGTTCCAATTCCTTGGCTTCCAGATGGGTCAAAGTGGTCACAGGTCAAGCAGCAATCTTTAAGTCTGATTTCAATTTTCTTCATCGCTCTCCAACCTCTCTCCCAATTCTCTCAGGCTCCGGCTCAGGTCATCCTCGGTGGTTTCGTCCTTCGGGCCAATATCCTCAACAGGCTTATCTCTCCACTTATCAGGACGTCGGTTCTTCAGCCAAAATATCTGCGCGGTGGTGTTGCCATCAATCGCAGATTTCAGCAGAGCATTTTCCACTTCAAAGTCTACAATTTCTTTTCCCTTTTTTAGGACCTGCGAAATCTGCGGATATCTGATTTTCCAATCATACAAAGTCCGAATACCAATACTCATTTTTTCGGCTAATTGTTCATCGGTCAAGCCGTCCCTGGCCCAACCTTCCAGCAGGGTCAGCCCGTCCTCCGTCAGCCAATATTCAAACTTTCCTCGGGCCATCCCCACCACCTCTCCTCAAAATCAAAATTCCTACAGCTTTACCCTCTGGACAAAACCACACTTTTTACAGCGGTATATCTGACAGTGTTCCGTCCCGACCCATGGATCAGTAGTCCTTACCAGTGCTAGAAATTCAAATTCATGCTTGCAGGCGCACTGTCGAAAGTAATTACAGATTGTTCTTAGCATTGGATGTTTCCTCTTTATCCCATAAATTACAGCAACATCAATGCAACGTCCACCAACCATAGAAGTAATTTGAATATTGCGCCGGATACTGTACACAGCACTGTTGCAGCGAGTTCACCAACTGCATTCTCTGTTGCGCCTGCAATGCTTGCATTCGCAAGCTTTCGTTTTGTGCCATCAAAGCGTCTATTGATGCCCTTGTGCTCTGCGTCTGGGCAAGCAAATCAGGATTATATGCCGGCACAGATTGACAAGGCTGATAAAACACATTTTCCTGAACAGGCTTCGTTTTTCTCCTGCTTACCCACTCCAGGGTGCCATCCTCATTCAGCCGCAGCCCGTCCAGCCCCCACCAGAGAATGATAATCTGGTCGACCGGTTCCTGCTGTTCCAGAATATCAAGGGCGGCTTTCTCCATTTGGTCGTAATATTCAGAAACGATAAACGGTTTAGGCGGTTCCAATTTCTTGCTCTCATATGGTCTCTCGTTAATCAGATAAATGAGCGTGCAAATGATAATTGCTACCGACATTCCGATTACCCAAGCAATCATTTCAAAAACTCCTCCCACAGCCGCAGGAACAGAAACCGCAGTTTCTCCGGGTCAACCTTGCGCTCTATCATCCAGGCCCGGAAATCCTGCCACAGCGCTTCGCTCTCAGCTGCGTGTTGCTCCAGGTCACGCTCAAACAATTCGGGCTGATAGCCGTATTTGCTGGAGACTTCTCCCACACGGTGGGAAGTTTTGATTTTTTGGCGGTTCATTTGGGCGGGCTTGGAAGAGGCATCCAGTGAGATACATATTGTCCAAACCAACTCATAGGGCCTTGCGGTGCAACCCACGAATATTGGGTCTTGTTATTTCCGGACACCTCATCTTTTATAAATTTTGCTACTTCAACCCCTCGTCCCCAGTGGCTTTCCTCAAAAATCAGTACAATATCTCCATAATTCGGGAGACATTCCGTCATGCTGATCCACTTCATCGTCCTTTTCCTTCCTAAATCCTCTGTCCGGTTATCTTCACCGCATAACAGTAACTTTCACAATTATCAAGGCTGAATTATCACAAAACCCACTCCGCCGTCTGCTACTCAACACCTAGACACGTGACTATGCCGTTGGTCTGCGTTGCCACTCCACCGCGCCTCGCTCTTACTTCGCAGGGACAGCCTTGATAATCACGGTACATCTCAACCCCTCCGCAGGTGTCGTCTGTCGGAACCGTAAAACTTTACAAAGCCGGGGTCAGCCAAATAAATAATTCAATTTCGTTCACCCTGCCGCTTTCGCACAGCGCATAGGGAAGACTCGTCTAGGGACTTACGCATCGTGTGCGGCCGCAAGGTGATGTCGTACCTCTGGAGCCACCGCCCGGTATCGCCCCGGTGGGTGGCGTGTCTGGTGGCCCATCCAGGAATCGAACCTGGGCCAGCCGGTTATGAGCCAGCCGCTCGACCTTCGAGCTAATGGGCCGTAGTGACTGGCTTTTTCTCACCAGCTTGCGGCAACAAGCACCAGTCATGAGGATTTAGACTATCACATTTAAGGAGCGTACAGCCCCTGGCTCCTGCGCCGGGTGGCTGCGTATGTGCCCCGCCCCCCCTACTGATACCCCACGTAGGTACGCAGGGCTTC
Source organism: Colidextribacter sp. OB.20 (assembly GCF_009911595.1). Classification (GTDB taxonomy): domain Bacteria; phylum Bacillota; class Clostridia; order Oscillospirales; family Oscillospiraceae; genus Lawsonibacter. Next base: position 11,089 of record NZ_QWKG01000034.1, on the reverse strand, counting down.
GGAGGCGGCAGGGCCGGTGCTGGATACTCTCCCTCTCGACCTCTCCAGCGTTGCGCCCTCCCTACTAGGTGGCCACCCTTAACAACGTCGTGCGCGTCCCATATTCCCCGCTTAGATTTTCACACGCCTTCCGATTGAGACACCGTGTACTTTAGCGTCTCCAGCGCAGTTTTCAGCGGAGTTTGCCCCATTCTGTCCCGCAGGGCTTGCGGGTGCTCCGTGGCCTTTGGAGCGCAGCCGCTTTCTATGTGTCGGCACACCGTGGGAAGTGCTGGCCTCCCACGCTTGCCCCTCCAGCAAGGGGTCCGCCGTTACCCTTCTCCGGTGCATAACTGACGGTCTAAGCCTCCGGTATAGTGTCTTTCCACAGTCAGCTCCGTGGCCTTTGGAGCGCAGCCGCTGGCCGGGGTCGAACCGGCATCGCCCACAGTTTTGCTTCCGTGCTGCTCTACCATTGAGCTACAGCGGCATAGGTGCGGCGGGGGAAAGAGGCAAAGCCCCGCCGCCATAGGAATGGAGGTCTGCGGGCATGAACGAACCCGCAAGGCTATTATCATCCTGGTGGCCTCACCATTTGGTGCCATTTGGCACCATTTTTGTTTAAAATCCGTTTTACGATTAAGATTTATGTATTTCTCTCCGGATTATTGGTTAGACCAGCCATATAATCAAGAGATACATCAAAATGATCGGCTATACTGATAAACTCTGTCAGCCCCGGCTCTCTCTCCCCCCGTTCATAGCGCCTGATAGTGCTTCGATCCAGGCCGCAGAGCTCAGCTATCGCATACCGCTTTCGGTGCCTTTGTTCCTTTCGAACAAGCGATCTCAGCCGCTCAGGGAACTTGGTTTCTGGCATGTGTCCACCTCCTCCGGTTTGCGGCGGTAGGCCAGCCATGTCTTGCCATAATCGGCAAAATCGAATGAATTACAGATAACACAGCCATTCATCCCAACGAGCATCCTTCCAAAAAACTGCCCATCCACACTGCCACACTGTACCATCCTACCTATCATCTCCCGCAGTTCCTCCAGGGTCAGGGGGTCGTTGGGCGGCAAGATCATCAGTTGGCCGTCCTTTTCGGCCTGGGCAAGTTCGCAAATTCGATTGATAGATACACCATCCACATCCGTTATCTTTGCAAGTTCTCTCCCTAAAAGGACAATTTTCATTGCGACTACTTCCCCTGGTTCCAGCCCGGTGTCCTCGTAGGCGGCAAGTTTCAAAAATCGTTCTTCCGGAATGGTGCGTGGGTATCCATTTTTTAAACGGTTTTCATATTCTTGGCGTTGAGTGTCCGCTTCTTTTTTATTGGTCAGTCGTTCCATCGTTTCCTCCAATCCTCAGATGCTCCGGGTAGGTCTCTGTCACCAACATCACCCGGCGGGCGGGGGTGATTTTGTGGCGGTTCATTTGGGTGGCTCAGGAAGCGGCATCCAGTAGGTGGGTGTATATGTCATCCGCTGGTGCCATGTATCCATCCACACATTCTTTCCTGCATAATTGGCAACAACGCCATAATCCCAATACGGATTGCAAATCAGCACTGGAACGCCTGTCTCCGGCAACCTATCCTTCACGCTAATCCATTCCATCTTTCTTGCCCTCCCAATTCTCTGTTGGTTATCTTCACCGCATAACAGTAACTTTCACAATTACTAGGGATGAATCGGTCAGTCATTGAATTCCGCCGTTGCAAAATCAATCTCAGGCATACCCAAGCATTGAACAAAATCTATCGCTTGGTCCATCATCTTCCGATCTTGCGCTTCCTGAGATTCTTTTTCATCATCCACCAAAATCTCTATTGTTGCCGTCATGTATATTTTTACAGGTCTATAGCGTTCCATTGTTTCCTCCAATCTTACGTTCCAGTTCCGGAAGTTTCATAAAGCACCCCCAAAATGTACCTGATTTTTTCCCGCTGTGATGTCCAAACAACGGTTTTTGCCCAATTGCTCTCCAGACTTTTTCAGCAGAAATATCATACTCCGACCACTTGAAAATCAGCACGCCATCCGGTTTCAGGACTCGCATACATTCCAAGAATCCATCATGTAACATCTGTGGCCAGTTATCGTCCAATTTCCCATATTTCTTGACCAACCACGCCGTTTCCTTTGCTCCTGTAAGATGGGGCGGATCGAACACAACCAGAGAAAAAGAATTATCAGGAAATGGAAGGGCTGTAAAATCGCACAGAATATCAGGTTCAACTTTCAGGGTACAGTTCCCTGCGTTTTTCCAAAGGTGGTTGTATTCCTCCTGCCGCCGGTCACAATACACAGCGGCAGGGTGGTGCTTATCAAACCAGATAGTACGGGCACCGCAGGTAACGTCCAATATCTTTTTATCCATCGGTTATCCTCCTCTCCAGCTCCTCCCAGGCCTCCTCGGTGAGGGGGCGGCCACACGATTGGCAAAAATTGTTGGGCTTATGTTTGGAATGGTTAATGCAACTAAATGTGCAAATAGTATCCATATTTCGCACGTCATATCTAATGCACGTTTTGCACCACGGCGGGACGCATTCTTTGCATCCCACCCACCGGCTCCTGTCCAGCTTCTTGGGCTGGGCGCGAAGAGCGGCAATGGCCATATGGCAGGCTTCTTTCAGCTCGTGCACGCTAGTATCCTCCATCTGTTCCCCTGGCTCATAAGTAACAACAATGCTTTCTATTTGCTCCATCAAACCAAGGGCTTTGATCGCTTTTTCTCTGGTCATAGGTCACACTCCCATCAAATCAAACAAAGTTTCTTGTCCACCCTCCAGGGCGTCCTGACGCTCCATATCCACAAGCATTTCGCTCCAGGCTCTGCCGCAAAACTCTTTTGATATTTCAAATCCATAGCTGTTACGGCCCAGTTCGTATGCCGCCCGGAGGGTTGAGCCGCTGCCGGCGCAGGGATCAATCACCACATCTCCGGGATCGGTAAAAATTTCAATCAGCCGTTTCAGGAGTTTCACCGGCTTTTGGGTATCGTGGATCTTCGGGACACGGTCTCCGTCTCTCTCCCACGGGAACCAGTTAAACACCATTCTGCCATCGTTGTTGAATTTCGGGAGCTTGTCCCGGTAGAGCAGAAGCCCGTACTCCGTAGCGCCGACTATCTTCATATTTGCCTTGAGCACCTGCGGGGAGTAATTCTTGATGAACACCAGTGGAATATGATGAGAAAATCCGTATTTTTCACCGTACTGCACCACTGTCTGAAGCTGCTGAAAGGAGCAGAACACCAGCATGGCTGGAGCTTTTCCTTTCTCCTTTGGCTCCTTGATTAGCAGCCGGTTGCAAAAGTGGAAATATTCCGCAATGTTGAATTTGAAATCCGTGTGGAAGAACGCTTTTCCAGCCTTCTCGCTCTCACCATTGCGCCGGTCTCCGTCCTTCCACCATAGCGGAGAGCTGCCAAAAGCGTCTGTCCCGACGTTATATGGAATATCCGCGATCACCAGCTGAGCTTTCTGAATGTTGTAAGATTTCCAGTTTTGGAAATTATCATTGTAAAGCTCGCATTTGACGCTCATGCTTTTCCCTTTCTATTCAATTCTGACCTTATGAAATCTACTGGATGGATACACCCCATTCAGATATTTACTCCACGTGGATGTCACGGTTGTCTCAGTAGTTCCGACAATCAAGCCGATTTCTCTCGCCGTGTTCGCCACAGCCACTGGAAGAAACGGAGGTTTCTTTGAGTAAAGCACCCATACAAAGTTTTTCAACTTATTTCGCCTCCAAAATCTCAATTTCCACCCTGGGACGGGGCTTGTCCACTATAAAGCGGTCTGAGAAGCTGTCAATATTAGACCATCCGTCATTCCTCAAGACTTTCAGGTCCTTCACAAGAGCGTCCTGTATAACCTTCCTGCCAAAGCTGGATATGTTGTCTTTATCTCTGCATTGGTTCTTTTCCACCCAGGTGTACCGCATAATCACCGGTTCCCGCAGTGGCTGGCGCAGCTGCCGCCGCATGACCAGCGCCACATCCCGCTGCCACTTTCGCTTCATGGCCGCGCCACTCTGCCGGTGGGAGCGCTCCGCTGTTATGTAATCGTTCAATCCGGGCAGTGTCATAGGCAGGACCAGCCTTTTCGCCGCTGTCCAGTCCGGTGTCCGCCCGTAGGCATCCAAAGCGGCGGCGAGAGCGTCGGCCACTTCCAAATGTTCGGCCACTTCTGCGATTCCACACAGCTTCGCCCGGTTCAGTTTCCGCATGATCTCAGCCTCTACCAGAGCGATAATTCGATCTTTATCCATTGCGCATTTTCATCTCCCAACTGTACAGTTTCGCCGGGCTTCCGCCCTCAGGGAAAAACCTCCGGGACGGCTCGTTGAAATCCAGTTTGATCGTCCCTCTTGCCCCGTACTCCCGGTTCTTCATGATGGTCACCAGGGCGTCGCAGCCCTTCTCCTCCGGTGTGACCCGCTCGACCTTGAACACGTTATCGGCCCGGTTTGTGATATCCCCACTTCCACCCACGTCATCGGCCTCCAGAGTACGCTTCCCCTCTGTTTTTCTTGGGTGAGCTACCAGGTGGACATGTACATTCAGTCGCTTGCAGAAGTCAACCAGACGGCCTGTAAAGACCGACTGAGCCCTCCAGAAGCCCAGGCTCGCCTCCTCCCGCAGCTGGGCCGTCATGATGTTATCCACCAGGAATACATCCGCCCCATAGCGCCGGTTGGCGTATTCAAACAGCTTCAGGATCGTGTCCTCCTCATGGGCGTTCTTCCGCCCGATGTCTGTAAGATAGAGCCGTCCATCCCACCACTCGTTAATCCACGGAACAACCTCTCGCCTCACGTTGTAAATCGTTCGGTCCGAGGCCGGGTCCTGAACCTGCTCAACGTTGAGATAGCCCGCAGCCTGCTGTAACAGGGCCAGCTTAAAATCCTCTTTCGGCAGCTCCCCGGAGTAGGCGCAAACCACATGATTCTGATTGACCGCCTCCAGCAGGATTTGACCCAGCAATGTGGACTTTCCTTCGCCGCGTTTGCCTGTCCAGACAGACAGCGCTCCACCGGAGAATCCCCCTACCGCCTTGTCCAGCTTTGGCAGCCCGGACACAACCCGGACGGCGTTCTTCCGCCTCGACGTATCAATCTCGGCAATGTTCAAAAGCCCGGCTATAGGGATTTCCTCGGCGTCCAGAAGCAGCTTGTCCGCTGCGGCAGGCCCCACATTCTCGTACAATTCACGGACACTTCCGGCCCCGTACCACGCGTTGTCGGACGGGATCATCACCGGGACCGGCGACCGGGCGGAAAGCTCCCCGGCAATTTCGTCCTGAGCCGGGCCTGGCGGGACCGCGACCAGGATATACGGAAACTGAGCCAGCCAGTCGATCCAGGCGTTAATATCGCTCCAGGGCGACGATTCCGGCTTGCACACAGCGTTGACAGATATCAGATCCATGTCAATCACGTTCTGGCACCACCAAAGCCCGAACGGCGCCTGATTGGGGTCAATAAACCTCTCAAGAAACATGATCGCTCCGTTGTCACAGGTATTCATACCCGTCGCTCTCCCCCTGTTTTTTCTTTTCTCTCTGGGCCTCTATAGCGTCCCAATCCGCCAAACACCGCACCCCCTGGGCCTGTTTTGAGCGCAGAATCCCCCGGACGTAGGACCATTGGGTCTTTCGTTCATCCTGTGCGATCTGAATTGCTCGCAGACAGCACTCCTGCCCCATCACCTGGATGAATCCCAGCATTTCCGCCACAAGCTGCTCTGAGACGTTGGGGTTGATCCGGTCCATGTAGGCCGACATGACGGCGGCGACGGCGGGGTCTTTCTTTACATCCCCGTCAGGGGATGTTTCTTTCTCTTGTACTGTACTGTACTGTGTCCCTGGAATTTCCTCGGAATGTCCGTAAATTTTCCGTGGAATTTCCGTGGAATTTCCAGAGAGCTTATCAGGATTTTCCATGGAAAAGGCTTTCTTTTTTCGGTCATTATCCTTGCGCTTTTTCTTGGTAAAATCCCCGTTCAATTCCGCCCACCCGTGCAGAAAATTTCCGCTGCCGGATGCATCCAAAAAGCCGCAGTCAGTCAGAGCGGCCAGCAGAGCTTTGGAGCTCTTTTTCCACCGCATGATGTCGGCGATCTCCTGGGCTGGAAGCTGCCCTATGTTGCCGTCCTCGTTGCCAGACAGCTTTGCCCAGGCCCAGAGGCGTCCCAGTTTGCCAACCAGCGTGTCCACATCCGTTTTCAATGTGGCGGACAGTTTCAGCATTTTGGGGTGCGTGTACAGGTTGCAGTCTATGGCAAACCATGTAATCTTCATATTTCCACCTAGAATGGAAGATTTCCGTCATCGGTGGTCAGGTCCGCAAAGGGTACATCCGGGTCAGGCTGAGCGGGGAAGCCTCCGGCGGGGGCGGAGTACCCGCCATAGCCGCCGGAATAGCTCTCCTGCCCGCCGGAGCCGCCCTCCCGCTTGCTGTCGCCAAAGTAGACGCTGTCGGCCACCACCTCGGCGGAACGGCGCTTGTTGCCATCCTTGTCGGTCCAGTCCCTGATCTGCAAGCGGCCCTCCACCACGGCCATGCGACCCTTGGAAAAGTAGCGGCTGACAAACTCGGCGGTCTGCCGCCAGATCACGCAGTCAATGAAATCCGTGGCCCGCTCGCCGGTCTGCTTATCCTTAAAGTCCCGGTCCACCGCCAGCGTGAAGCTGGCAACAGAGGCGCCGGTCTGGGTGTGGCGCAGCTCCGGGTCCCGGGTTAGACGGCCCATAATGAAAATCTTGTTCAGCATTTTGTATCCTCCTTTCTGAGAAGTTCTGGGTTGTCGTGGATGTTTCCTGTGACCTCAAATTCGTAATCTTCAAGCCAATCCTTAAACGGTCTATAATACCCTTGCTTTCTATGCAACCCAAAAGCACCGAATTTCATTTCGACATCTCCTTTTTCGATATGGTAATCAACAAAATTCCCACCTAAATATTGTCTGCAAGTGATGATATCCCCCTCAAAGATCTTCACGCCGTTCTTGTCGGTCAGACCGGTGTACTGGCCGATAGTGGCGGGGTCAACCTCATAAAAAACAATCCTAATCTCATACCTGTCGCTTGTGGTGTCTTTGGCGTCTGTCACGACCAGCCCGCCAACAAAGGCTCGTTTTCTATCGATAAGCCCATCGTCAAATAAGTATCCAAAGGCCCATTTTCCGTTGTTCGCCTGTTTCCCCCGAAACAGAATTTCACGCATTTCCATTCCTCCCGTACTTAACGTAAATCACAGTCTTGTTCCCGTCCTTCCGCCGCCGTTGCCAGACGGTGTACCCGGCGTGGAAAAGTGCCAGGCACACCGCGTCCCGCTCAGCGGGGGTGTTGATGTCGAGGGTTGTCCAGTCCACTATTATACCTCCTCTGGTGGAATCGGGAGCGGCATCCAGTGAGTAACCGGAAGATCAATATCGCAATTGTATACCTCGTCTGGGTTAAAATGACGATATTCCCACCAGCCAACTGGAATTAAATATTGGTCGTTTTCTTCGTCGTAATCAAAATCTAAGTCGTACCAAATCCAAATACTGTCATCAGTAGAAACCTTTCCGTCCTCATATATAGCGGTTGTGATAATCTTGTGACCGCTTTTGTTCACAGTAAGAACAAGAACTTCAACCTCCGGCTCCGGCATTTGCTCCTTTACACTAATCCAGTCCATCAGACATCCTCCGAAAACGCCGTATATTCGGTCCACAGAATGACATCCATTTCCTGCGCTGTAAAACTATCTGAAAGCGTCCATTTGCCGTCCCTGTAATTGCACAGCCACATGGAATTTGTATCATCCTTTTTCCCGTAATACAAACCGGGAGATTTGGGCGGGTCGGTCTTGGCGTCGTGCCAAATCGTGGGCTTCTCAACCGCAAGGGCACTTGCGTCCCCATCTATTACACAAAGAATATGGGCATAAGGTATTTTGTTCTTCACGCCGTTGCGAAACAAGTCGGCGCGCCCGGCCTCTTTGACCAGTTCGTAAAGCTGGCTGACCGTAATTTCGGTGCGATCCTCCTTAGAAAATGCGTCCATGATTCCCATTTAGACTTCCTCCTTGTCCATTTTGGCCCCGCAGTTGGGGCAGTATTTGAAACTATATGCTCCACAAGTGAACCCACATTCTGAGCAGCCACTCAGCATAGAGCCAGGAATACCGTTATCAATCCACCGCCCATGCACCACCGGGGCAACGTCGGCGGCGGGAATAACGTCAATGTCGGAAACGTGCAACCTAACAACACCACACCCATTATTAAAATAGCGACGATAAATCTCACTCTTTTCAATGTATTCAGCCATCTTTATTCCTCGCTTTCAGGTGCCAAATGCGGCACAATGTTCTGTCCAGCACAATCCCGCCGGGGAGGTGGTATTTTTCGAAAAACTCCTGATCGGACATGGTGTGGGCCTCCTCATGCAGCTCCGGGCAAAGGGGGAGGGCTTCCAGCCCCTCGTGAAGGATGTCGGTACGGTCCCGGCCCATGCCCACCCGGTCCACGTGGTGGAGCTGGGCAGGTCGTCCCGTAACGCAGCACTTCTTAGCGATAAGACAGGCGTAGATGTAATCCTGTACGTCGTCCACGAAGTTTAGAAGCGGGAAAGAACAGGGGATATCCCAATCCAGAATGAACCGCACCAGGAACCGCTGAAAGCCGCACACCAGGGACATGGGGGCATTGCTCAGGCTGAATATCTTGTCCGCAGTCTCGTTCAAGTCCTCCGCAATGAATTTCAGCTTCATCCATTCTTTTGTAGGATCGGCCCCCATGCCGGTGTAATTGGATATCTCCCGAAGCAGGGCGTAGCAGGTCTTGCGCTGCCTGCCAGAGAGGGGGCGGCTGTCCACCAGCTGCACCAGGCAGGACTTGTACTCCCGCTTGCAGAGGGTGAAATAGTCCTCGTACCGGGCCCGGATGAGCACGTCCCCGGTGCGCTCATCGTAGCCAACAATCCGGCCCTTTACGGTATCAATGGGGGATTTCATTGGGCCGCCCTCCGCTTCCTTTCCCGTTCATTATCCATACTCCAAAATGCTTTGTAGATATCCAGACCTCCGGCATCGGTCAAAAACCGGATAAATTCAGCAATCGTTTGCGCGATGGGCCGGAAATCACCTCGGCGATAGGTCTCAACATAGCAATTTGAGCCATCGAAGATCAGATAATCAAACCGCTTTGCCTCGGGAAGAAGATGAAGATACAGGGGGTGCTGGGGGCTGTTTTGGTATTTCCCGTACTCATAGCGGACAACCTTTTTAATATCCATGATGACACCGGCCTTGATATAATCGCATACGCCGTAAAGGCAGAAGTCCATTCCATCCACAGACAAGCTGCCTGTAATGGGGACTTGGGACAGACCGCCATCACACCTTTTGGCGACCCGAATAGCGGCTTGAATCCATTTTTCATTTACAGTCTCGTCAAAGCCGGCTCCCGATACAATACGGTTGACCATATCCTCAAACAACGTTCCATCCTGCATGGCTTTTGTGGGGTCCTTTTTCTCCCGCCGTAACGTGGACAGGAATGAATCCCAGGCCGTTGCGGCATGTTCCTCCTCCGCGCCGAGGTAATAAATCCAGGCGGACAGAAGGCTTTGCGTCATCCAATAGGTCATGTGGGATCAACCTCTTCCTTCTCATAGGCCCCGTTCTTTATGACGATACCCTGATCCTTCAGCCTTCGCATAAACAACGTCCGCAGCTCCGTTTTACTTGTCAAGGCATGCTCCAGGTCAGTGATATCTTTTGCGGCGTCTCGCGCAGTTTCCGGGTCAATCACCCTCTCAATCATTTCCTTGCCGGCCGACATAGCAGCTTGATACGCGTCCCGTTCAGCCTGGTATACCTGGGCCTCCTCACTGATCCGCTGCTGGGCAGAGTGAAACAGATCAGTCAAAAACACGTTCGGCTGTCCAGGGTGGAGGACAGGGACCTGTATTTCGCCGGAGATACCAAAACAACCCTTTGCGAAATACTCATCAGTTGGCGTAAACCCGATCACAGGTTTCCCTGCTGAAATAAACATGTGGCCTCCAAAGTCCGCCGGTGTCCAAACAATATCCTTTGCGGAGCCCTCGCAGGAGAGGCGGGTCTGTATGGTATCGCCCTTCTGCTGCTCGGTGGTATGGAATACGACCACCAGATTTTTACAATCCTGTGACCTGATCTGAGCGCACAGCCGGTCAAATTCCTGCTTAATCACGCCGAACATAGCCATGCCATTTGTAGCGGCCCGCTTGTCCTGCCGCTTTGCCCAGGGCTTCATGAGTTGGATGAGGGTGCCGCCGGTGTCAATCACGATGGTCTGAGAGGCCTTGTAATCGGGGCTCTGCATGTCCTCGAGCAGCTCATCATAAGTAGTGGTAGTGGACACACCGACCAAAGAATCCCGGTGCTCCGCCTTTACCCGTGCAATCCCATTGTCTGTATCAAACAGGAACGGCTTCGGCGCGGAAAGAGCAAGGGTCGTTTTCCCTAAACCGGGAGCGCCGCTGATAATCATCATAAATTTCTTGTTTGAGAAATCCAATTCGTTCGGTTTTCTTACTGCCATTTTGCTTCCTCCTCAATTCTTGCGCACACCCCGCATAACGGGGCAGGGTCGAAAATATTGAGCCTGCACCCGCAGACCTGACATAGTTCATCCCATACAGGCTCCGGTTCATCCAGCGGCGGCTCCGGGGCGTTGAAATACCCGGTCGGGTTGGTGGGGTGCATCATTCCTCTACCTCCACAAATTCGCCGTTTTTAAGCTTGTACCGAACATTCGGCTTGACCTTCTTGCCGTCGACCAGGGCACATTTCCCATCCTTGATATCCCATTTTCCATCGATTTTTTCCCACTCATAGACCGTAATCCATGATCCTACCTTCTCAGCCATTGCGGTTCCGTCAATCCCAAATGAAGCCGCAATAGAATGTTCTCCATGCACTTCGGCGTGGCCCCAGTCACCCTGTGCGGCGGCGTGGCCCCAGTCACCCTGTGCGGCGGCGTGGCCCCAGTCACCCTGTGCGGCGGCGTGGCCCCTGTCACCCTGTGCGGCGGCGTGGCCCCTGTCACCCTGGGCGGCGG